>JALGVI010000008.1 GCA_029838215.1 Candidatus Helarchaeota archaeon
GAACCATCCGACATTGCCGT
The DNA here is from genome assembly GCA_029838215.1 of Candidatus Helarchaeota archaeon. GTDB lineage: Archaea > Asgardarchaeota > Lokiarchaeia > Helarchaeales > RDOG01 > JALGVI01. The sequence goes on from JALGVI010000008.1 coordinate 21, forward strand.
GTGCCCGTGTATGTCTCCCCAATAAATGCGCTGGTCGGGAGTTCCTTCCGTGACAATAATGGGGTTCGAATAAGCAGAATGTCCGAAATTGTCTAGGACTTGCAAGTAATGAATTCCGGGCGTGTTTAATTGTAAGTTTGGAAACACGTGCATTCCATCATCGCAAATTTCAAGTCCTGTCCTTGGAAAAAGATAAGAAAATATCCCAAATACCGTGAACTGATAAGGATTGCCCAAAATATTTGAACTTAAAATGTCTAACTGCCGCGTGGTCGTGTTGTAGACATAATCACGGACCCAAATTCGCCCATTGTAACTGGTTGATAATCTCTCGTAAATGTCCCATGCTTGAACCGATACCTCAAACGACTCTCCTTGCTGGACAATTGAAGGACCCTTTATCCAAAATTGGCTAAATGCATTGGATTCTAAAGTCGTGTAATTGATCATGTTTGGATCGGCTGTCCAAACAAACATGGAGCCAATGATGATTACCAATGGGACGAGAAATCCCGCGTTTTTTAAAGTAATATTAATGCTAACCACAACAATAATAATTGTGCAAATAATAAATTGAAAATTGCATTTGCTATGATCAAGATTCCGAAAACCTTTCCTCTTAAATCCCTGGAGTATAACAAGTATCCCCCAATACCGAAGGAAAGCAGGTTAAAATATGGCAATATTGATGCAAAAAATCCAACAAGCGTTAAAATCAAGTAATGATAGGAAATGCTACTGATCTTTTTAGCACTTTCCTCTAACGAGTCCTGAAAATCATCGATGTCATGAAGTGCTGTTGTAACATCATCCGAAAATGACACGTGGTTTTTGATTTTTAGGATTTCATTCATGCGATCTTTTATGATGCTCCGACCCAAATCAGTATTTTTCTTTTTTTTCCCATCCAAATCTCTAATTTTTTCCTTAATCTGCATTTTTTTGTCTTTCAATTCCGTCAGAAACTGATTTGCACTCGATTCTTTTTCAAATAGACCAATTTCTACGATTTTTTTCTCTAAATTCGCAAATATTTGGTCATTGGCTTCATCAATCAACTGCAAGGATGCGTTTTTTAATTGTTGCGGAGCTTTTTTTACCATGTGGAGTCCATCCTATCGTATACCAACTTTTTTACACAATACTTTATAATCTTTCAGTTTAAATTATAGTTTCAACTGTTGAGCGAGTCAGAAAGGAAGTCAAAATCGTGAGTTGTAGAAAAGCCGAAGACAAAGATATTGATTCCATGGTCAATTTATGGTGGAAACTGCACGAATATAATAGCAAGTTTGATAAGAATTATTATGCCATTTCATCTAAAGAAGATGCACTTGAATACAAGAGAAAGTATTATAAAAATATCATTAATGATGAAAATTTCTTCATTTCGATTATTGAAAGTGAAGACGAAAGGGTGGTCGGCTATATTCTTGGCGAGGTAAGGGAGCGAGATCCTTTTTACGTGGCAAATAAATTCGGAAGACTTCATGAAGCGAGCGTCGATCCTAATTTTCAACAAAAGGGGCTTTTTATCAAGGCTTATCTTGGTTTCCTGAAGTTTCTCAAAGAGAAGGATATCGATTTGGTCGATGCTGAAATGGATTTGGAGAATTCGGCATTGGCAGCATACTGGAAATTGAATTATTATAAGAGGAGTTTCAAGCTCATCTCTTGGATAAAGAAAACGGAATACTTCATAAGGAGACTGGAGAAAAGGAAGAAATCGAAAAAGAAGGGGAGTATAGTTGATTAAAAATAAACGAACAAAACGAGCTACGGTCCTTTTTAATGGTTTAAATTATTTTAAATGTTTCCCGTTAATTATTTGAAAAAATATTCGAGAGCATTATGGTATATAACAGCGTGATGAGGGTAAAATCGGAAATATTATATTTTAACTAGTGAATAGGAAAACTGAGAAGAAAATGGTGTTATTTTATACTAAAAACAAAGAAGTCCACGTATTTGAAGGACCCGACAACACACAAAGAATCCTTGCTCGCATGACTGATTTCTGTTTTGATGGAGAAATTGAAGTTATTGCTTCAAAATCCATGGAAATCTTAGAAATATCGGGAAAAATAAAGAACCAACACAATGATTCCTGCTTGCAAGCCTTGCCACTTTTAGAAAAGTTTAAAGGTCGAAGAATTGGGGGTGGCATTACCAAGATGGTGTATGGCACTATCGGTAGAAGATGTCCGTGCTTGGCAAGTTTAGTAATGGAGTGTTTCGAAGGTGCCATATTGGGAATGACTGCGGGACCATTGGAAAAGGCAGTTCCTCATTTATTTAAATCACCCGGTGAATTTACAAAGAAGAAACTCATCAAATTTATGCCGCATTTAAAGAATTCTTGTTGTGCCTATACCATGAATCCGGACGAGCAAGGAGGAAGATGAGATGCTAAAGTTTTGCAGGACAAAGTTTGTAGGATACGAAAAAGTAGATGATGAGACTTTCAAGGTTTTTGGCACGTTAGATGACACTATTTACTCGATGAAGGTTGATTTAATTATCAAGCTTCCAAACTTGGAAATTTCTGCCATTCAAGGTGAAATGAGACGATTCACCACTCCTTTTTGCGAAGAAGGCAAAGCTTTTCTAAAAAAAGCCATTGGTTTAAAAATTGAACCGGGTTTTCAAAGCAAAGTGAAGAGATTGATAGCGCGACCGGGATGTCGGCACTTTGGGAACCTGATTAATGAGTGTTGTGAGGCAATTATTCCCGCACTCTTGACACAGACTTATAGGGATCGGAAATTCGACGATCCCAGCATTACATTTGATACGATTATCCAAGATTTGTCTGAAAAATATCCCGCGATTAAAAATTATTGTTCAGGTTTCTCAAAAATTCTTGAGGAGAAGTCCGCGTGAAAATCGATTTGCACGTGCATACCAAACCGAAATCCCCTTGTTCGAACATGACACCAGAGGGAGCAATTGCAGAGGCCAAAAAAATCGGAATTGACGGTATTTGTTTCACGGAACACGATGTTTTATGGTCTGATGAGGAAATTGAGCAATTAAGAAAAGATGAAGACTTTCTTATCCTGCGTGGTTGTGAGATTTCGAGCATGGATGGTCATTTTTTAATATTTGGTCTTGAGCAACAGATGGAACCCTTTCTCACGATTCAGGAGATTGCAGAACTTCGCAAGAAACCTACTTCGTTTTTAGCAATTGCCCATCCATTTCGTGAATTCTTGGTAGTTGGACTGGATCAACTCAATTTAAACATTGAAGAGGAATCACGAAAGGATTATTTCGTTTATTTAGATGGGATTGAGATCAAGAATGGGCGCTCTTCAAAAAAAGCCAACCGTTTTGCAGAAAGAATTGCAAACAAGTTAGAATTACGGGGTATTGGAGGAAGTGATGCCCATGAATATCACGAGATTGGTAAGGTCGTCACGGAATTTCAATCAGAAATTACTAATGAGACTGATCTCATTAAAGAACTTAAAAATGGAACATTTAAAGTAGAATATTTTAGAGATTAATGATAAAAAGTGAGAAAAAATGACAGATTGGAGTCTTTTTACAAAAAAATTGGAGCAATACTTGCGCCTTAAAACATTTCCCGTTGCGTTCAAACTTTTAGAAGATGAAAACGACTTGCGGGCTAATAAATGGTGTCGAATACCTGATAAAAATGCCACGCTATGTCAATTAATAACTCGAGTCCGGTGTTTTGATTGGACAATTGGTGCCACTGTTGAAAACTTTGCAACGCCAATTTGTCCTTACATGCTTGGACTTACGGAAAAACCTCAAATGGTCAAGGACGGCACGTATCGGGCAATTAAATGGTTTAAAAACATTGAAGATTCAAAAAAGTTCGAAGAAAAATTTCCTACTGTTCCTTTTGGAAAATATAAAGCAGTAATGCTGGCTCCTCTTCAGTACAATCCTTTTGAACCTGACATCATTTTGATATATGGAAACCCAGCGCAAATGATATTGATGATTAATGCCCTTCAATACAAGGATTATGAACGTTTTGAATTCTTTTGCGTTGGGGAATCGTCTTGCACTGACTTCATAGCCCAATGTTATCTCACGAAAAAACCATCTCTTTCCATTCCGTGCTACGGTGAAAGACGCTTTGGACATGCTCAAGATGATGAGATGGTAATGGCAATACCTGCAGATTATCATAGAAAACTGATTAAAGGTTTAGAATTTCTTTACAAGCGAGGAATTCGATATCCAATTCCTTACTTTGGGGCTGAGGTGGATCCTACACCCGGTCTCTTTGATGCCTATGGTGGATCTCGCAAGTATAAGAAACAACGAGTAAAATATAAAGACCCGGATTAGAAAAGAGCTCCTGTTAGATTCAAGTTTTGATAATTTTTTCGGTGAAAACGATGGTTTCGGAATCATGGAAAGAGATCGATGACATTTTTCATCCAAGAGGCGTTGCAATCTTCGGCGTTAGCAGGAAAGGTGGGCTTGGAACGCTCTTGCTTCAAGGTTATATTGACATGGAGTTTCCCAATATTTATCCAATCAATCCTAAAGCAGCAGAATCAGGTAATAAGATCTTAGGACTTGATGTCTTTCCTGATTTAAAATCCATTCCCGGTCCTGTGGATTTAGTCGTGATGTCCGTGCATCCAAAACTCGTCAAGGAGCTTCTAATACAATGCGGGGAGAAATCGGTTCGTGCCGTGATTTTGTTTACTGCAGGGTTTGGAGAATTTGATGAATCGGGTAAGGAACGTGAACGCGAGCTTGTAGAAATTGCACGAAAATATAACATGAGATTGATCGGTCCAAATTGTATGGGGATCTATTGTCCTGCTACAAGAGTTTCATTCTTCCCAGCACTTCCCAAAGAGAGTGGTCCTGTCGGATTCATCAGTCAAAGCGGCTCTATTGCCAACCTGCTTTGTTTTGCATCAATTTTACGAGGGATTCGATATTCAAAAATGATTAGTTTTGGAAATGCTGCGGATTTGAATTTCAACGACTTTTTTGAATACTTGGGAGATGATCCTGAAACAAGAGTAATTGCTTGTTATTTGGAAGGAATCAAGGATGGACAGCACTTCATCAAGTTAGCTGAACGAATTTCAAAGAAAAAGCCAATAATAATTTGGAAGGTTGGGGAGACATCTTCAGGAGCTCGAGCCGCTGCTTCACATACAGGCTCCTTAGTTGGTAATTATTCGCTTTGGACGAAAATCTTTGACAAAAATGGAATCGTTGTCGTAAAAAATCACCAAGAATTAATAGAAACTATAGGCGCCTTCACGAATCCTTGTTATCCGCAGGGGAATTCCGTGGCAATAATATCCGGACCGGGTGGTCCTGCGGTTTCTTCAGCAGATGCTTGTGAAATGAATGGTTTAAAATTAGCAAAGATCTCTCCCGAAACGGTACAAGAATTGAGCAAAATTATTCCTGAATTTGGCACGAGTTCAAAGAATCCCATTGATTTAGGATTACAAATTTCTTTTGACAGTAATTTGGAACGGAAGGCAATCGAGGCGGTTGCCAGGGACCCAAAAGTTGACATGCTTTTAATTTACTTGGGCGTGATTAAAAAAGAACACGTGAAAAATCTCTTGAGAATTCAAAAAGAGGTCCAAAAACCGATAGCCATCGTGACAGCAATTGATATATTGACGTCATCAAAAGGAATGGGTCCTGTTCGCAACTTATTTACTCCCGTTCCCACGAGAAAGGCATCCCGTTTCCTAGCAGAGATGAACGCGAATGGAATATCGCTCCACATGACTGAACAAAATGCAGCTAAGACACTCTGGCATTTATATCATTATGGAATAAAAAAAGGATGATGTTTTTATCGGGTAATTTTATTCTCAAATCTTTTCATTTTCTTTCTGTATTTGATAATTTTTCTACTTATTTTCTCTTGGCTCTTCCAGTGTCCAAAAAGAACACCCTTGGATGCCAGCGTATTCAACATTCTCTCAATGTCTTTATCGAGAAAATAAACGGGATTTTCTAGGTCCCAATAAGGTGTTCCTGGGAGTGGAATGAAAAAGTGCATGTGAATGCGAGCTCCGTTCCTGTGTAGATCTTGAAATACTTCTATACTTTTCACTTGATCTTCTTTAGTTTCCATGGGAAATCCAAAGATAAAATCGAGAATTGGTTGAAAATCGTATTTTTTACATAGGTTTACAGCATCATAAACTGCTTGTAACGAATGACCTCTACCTATTTCCTTAAGAATATGCGGGCTTCCTGATTGTGCTCCTATGACGAGATTATCATTATTCACGTATTTTTTTAAGATATCAAGGGTATCTTCTCGGACGAATTCAGGGCGAACCTCTGAGGGAAATGTTCCGAAGAATATCCTTCCTTTATTCTGTATTTCGTCTCGGATAGATTTTAAGAGCGTATCTATTGCTCCTAGGTTGATACTTTTTCCATCTACGCTCCCATATCCCAGAGCATTTGGCGAAATGAATCGAAAATCCGTCTTTTCATTACTCTTCATAAATTTTACGTCTTTCATGATGGTTTCGATCGATTTATGACGTGGTTTTATTCCAAAAATTCTTGATGTTTGACAATACTTGCATTGAAAAGGACATCCTCGCGTGATTTCCAAGTGATTATATAATTTTAATTTTCTTGAAATCGATGAATACTCATTAATATCGACCATTGCCCTTGCTTCTGTTTGAATAAAACCCGTTTCTTTGAAAAGAGAAATTCCTTTTACTTGCTCAAGTGGTGTTTCATCTTTATAAGCTCTAATTAATTCGGGTAGTGTTTCTTCTGCTTCTCCATTAACAATGAGATCAAATCCCATTTTTAACGTCCCGTAAGGATCTCCTGAAGCGTGTGAACCGCCTGCAATCATTTGAATGGGTAAATTGGCATGCTTTCTTCTTATGTACTTTAACATCCTTTGAATTTTCTTGATTTCTGCGGATGTGAATGAAAATCCGAGAATGGTCAGGTCAGATGAATTAAAACTCGAGATCTTCTCCAATTGGTCTTCACGTAACAAATTCACGTCAAGATCGGGAAAAGAACGTTCAATTATGCTGCAAAGGGTCGCTATGCTAGAATTGTTGTGTCTTGTATGGATTAAGACAATGTCTATTGATTTGGTCATGAGCAACACGGCGTTTTTGAAATATCTTCATTTCTGTGAGTTCAAAGCATTTATTCTTTTTATTATAATGTCATTTGCTATTTTTAATTGATTTAAAAAGATGATGGAGTTTGGACTCAAAATATTTACTTTTTGAGAACCAATATATTCTTCCTTGTATGTTTGATTCCAAGAAAGTAATTCATCGGCTGAACGGTGAACGCTTATCATTCCATGGCTATATTTACCGGAAGAAACTTTATAGAGAAGTGGAACATGATGGTCGGCTTGAATTTTATCAACGAAATCTTTACGAATGGAATCATCAATTTCAATGAGGGAGAATACCAAAAAGAATCCAACGGGTGCAAAAAAATTCTGGAAATAACACCGGGGAAACTCGATGATGTCGTGTTCAATTAATTTTTTGATATGTTGTTCGATGGTTTTTCTGTGCTTACGGAGTTTTTGTGCAATGCTATTTTCATTAATTCGAATATAGTCTGTTTCGTTGATCTTTCCGTGAATCACGTATTTTAATAGTTCATAACTCGTGTAATCAATTTCATAGTTGTTAATTTCGATGGTTTTTTTTCTCCCTTTTTCAAATTCCTCTTCAATCAAATATAGAACTGAAGTCAAGTCATATTTTTGGATGAGATCATTTGATAGATAATAACTCGTGGATGGCTCTCGATTTGAGCGAGAAGGAATCTTTTTCTCTCCCGTCAAGCTTTCGCGCCAGATTTGATAGGAATGAACCGTTTTATGGTATTCGAATAACAGAACATTATAATTTTCGTCAATGATGTAGAAACCTGCGAAAATATTAGGATCATTCTTCATCCATTTTTCTGCTTGATTGGGTAAATCCGCATAAACAATAATAAACAAAGGATATTCTTGAAATATGAGTCCTTTTGGGAAGCATATTGGTTGTGTTATGATTTTTTTCTCAAGCAAGTCATTAATTCTTCTAATAACTGTCGATCTATGTTTTTTTACACCTTGTGATAAATTCGTGTAATTAAATTCAATTCCATTTCCTTGTATTATTTCCTTAAGGATTTTGAAGTCTAAATCATCGAAATTGAAATTCTTCATGCATATTGTTTTCAATTTATTTTATAAAAAATAATACCCTAATGACGTGATTAATATCATTAATGATAATTTATTCCTCTAAATCACGAAAAAAAATGAAATAATGAAAAATTTGATTGCAGTTAACTACATTATTATTCTTCGTAGTTCTGTTTGAATGAGATTTCCAAACTGCCCTCTTTGTTCTGGTGAGAGCCTGCTCAAGAGTTCTTCTAAAACATAAACAGAAATGCAATACGCCAATTGTCTTTTGGATGCTGTCAGTCCTTGCAGAAAAATGTTCTTGCCCGCTTTATCAAAAATGGCTTCAGCGATCTCTTTCATGTTACGTGATTTTAAGGCTGATTTTAAGATTTCCCGGATTTTCGCTTTGAATGCAGGATCATTAGCATCCGTGTAAGCCAAGCCCATTAGATCAAGGGAACAGGTTGCAGTGCAGAATTGACAGGCAACAAATGGCTTTAGTACCATTTTCTCCAATGTTCTTCGTATATTTTGAGATTCCATTACCATTCCGAGGTTCTCATATGCTTCAATGGCACGTTCGAAATATTTCTTTGCCTTTACGAATTTACCACGTGAATAGAGTGTTTTAGCCATCATGTTCAGACTTTCAGCAATACCTCTGTTATCACCCATTGATTTTCTAATTCGAATGGCTTGTTCATACATTGACATTGCTTCTCCGACTCGCCCAACCAGAACTAACACTTCCCCTAAATCCATGAGAGCAAGTGCTTCTCCCCCTTTATCTTTATTAGCTTGAGTTTGTTCTAAGAGTTGGCGTCGGATTCGCACCGCTTCATCTTTATTTCCCATTCCAATGTAGCATGCAGATATTTTTTTGAGGACTATTTCTGGAAAATGGTTATATACTTCTTTGAAATAAGACAGCGCATCTTGATATCTACCAAGTTTCAGCAAGATATTTCCTATTGCAAGATAATTTGTAATTAATTCTGCTGTATTACCTAGTTGATGTAATATATTACTTACCATCTGATAGATGTTTAATGCTGTTTCATATTGTTCTAATTCACCATAAGCAGTTCCCATTTTTATTAGAATTTCCATTTCCAAGTTGGGATCTCCAATTTCGTTTTGAACAATGTTTAGGGCTTTTTGCAAGTATTCTAAAGCATAATCTTGCCGTCGCTGTCCAATCAGAATGGACCCGATGGTGAGATAATTTTGAACCTCTTGATGCCGGTCATCCGAAGTGCCCAGCGAAACATACGTTATTATCGGAAAGATTGACGTGCCTGCAGGAGCTTGCTCACGAACTGGTAATGTGCTTATGTCATTTGGATCTAACACTAGAAGATTCTTTGAGATCCGCTCAAAATCCATTTCGGATTGAAAGAAAAAAATCATTTCTGAATAGCCCATGGGCAGCGCAAAATAAAAATAATTTTGTTCAAAACCAGGAGATGCCGTGGAATGAAGAGTTACCATGACTTTTGGATTCATTCTAAACGTATGAACGCCCATCATGGAATTGATATACTCATAATCGGTATATATTTTCCACTTTACAGAGCGCCCCATCGTGAATGAGATGCGAACTGCAATGTTGCCCAAATCTTGTCCTTGAAAAACCTCAATCTTACGAGTGCCCTGCCCTAGATTTTGCGTTAGATTCTTCGTAGGAAGAGCACCAATTGGAAATGGAGATATCGTGAAGATTTTATCATTTTCTTCAGTAGCAGCTCCAAAGAATGAAGTATCCGAGATTTGAATGGGAACCATTGATTCAAATTCTTCCGTAAATTCAACTTGTTTCTTAAATAAGCTATCACGGAATTCAACTATCATTCCCTCTTCAATGAAGAGAGCTTGTCCATAATTTTCCCCAAGTAACGACAACTTGATCATTTCCATGCTTTCATAAAGGGCTTTTTGTCTGTCGAGTTGCGAACTAATTAATATCATTTCTGATTGATTAATAAGCATATTCTCTTTATTGATTAATAATGTTTTTTCATGAGATTAAAACGCCTCTTGACGTTAGTCGCTGCGGTCAGGTCGCTGCATTATTAGAATGTTCTGCATATCCAAAACCCGGGAACGTGCACAGATTAAAAGATCACCCTACAACAAGGTATGAACATTTTTTAATTGGAGCTTCCATCATTGGAAAGCCTCTAGAAAATTTAGCTGAAAAAGGAAGCCTGTTTAAGTTCGACAGCACCCATTATTCTAGGTTCCAGATTGGAAAAGAAATCCTCCAAGCAGTAGAAGATACTGCAACGTGGCAAACTGGTGGAAATATTAATCTGGGTGTTATCCTCTTACAAGCACCTCTCGCTGCCACGGCAGGCACGTACCTACACGTCGGTTATGATGATTTGGATGCTTTTCGCACCACATTACAGAAAATCATTCAGGAAACCACCCCTGAAGACAGCTTGAACTTATATAAGGCATTACAAGTTGCTAATCCCGGGGGGATGGGTGAAGTTGAAGATCTTGATATCCACGATGAGAGTTCCATGAAAAAAATTCAGGAAGACCAACTAAATCTTCATTCTATCTTTTCAACATGTGCTGATAGAGATGCCGTTGCAAGAGAATGGATTACTTCATTTGAACTAACTTTTAAATTGGTATATCCATTTCTGGAAAATCGCATCAACGAACTCCAAGACATTAATCTTGCAACCATCGATACTTTTCTTCATGTTTTATCGAAAGTGCCCGACACGTTGATCATGCGCAAGGCTGGACCCGAAGCAGCACGTGTTATCTCTGAAAAAGCGAGAGAAATAATTATTAAAGGGGGAATTACCAAACAAAAAGAAAAGGTTTATGAATTCGATGCATTCCTACAGGAAAAAAAAGGGCTGTATAATCCGGGAACTACTGCAGATCTTATTGCTGCTGGTTTGATGGTCGCCCTTCTACGGGGATTGCGCATTTGATCTTGTAGTTTTTATCTGTCTGACTCGGCAAAATCTTTTTGGTTCCATTGGAAATGGAGTCAAGGAATATTATTTTATTGTTGTCAGATGATGTTTTTATCATGAAAACAACCTCAATTCCCCTTACTGAGTTATATTTCAAGAAAATAGAAGAGGTCATGAAAAAGGAGAATATTCCAACCAAAAGCGAGCTCGTTAGATTGGCCATTCGTGAACTCATTGAAAAAGATAAGAAGTTTCTCGAAGATCATTTTATTTAATAAGAAGGGGATTTTTTATTCTTTATTTCCTTGCTTTTTCAAGGATTTTTTCCAAGTCTTTTTTAGAAAGAGATAATTTTGTTTTTTCATACACGCGTTTGGTGAGGGAACCCAAGTCTGGATTCTCGTCATGTAATTTGAGTAGTTGTTTAACGAATTTTTGATTAAAATGCGTGAGTGTATTCATTTCAATAATGATGCCGGATTTCCACTTGCGGAAAAAAGGTCTAACCTCCCACAATCCTGCTCCTGTTATTTCGGCGACCTGTTTATCCGTGATTTTGATGTACTTGCCTTCAAGCGCATTAATTTTCTTTTTTAATTGATAATGGCTTATTATCCTGTAAATGAAATATGCGAGGGGGTATATCAATCCTAATACGATTAAAACTGTATAAACAACAACGTTGATGATCGTGAGTTCCATGGCATTAATTATATTATACGAAACAAATGTAATGACCACAATCATTATTAACAGAATCGAAGCTCCCCATAGTATCCAATTTAGCCAACGTAAAACTAACTTCCAGTTCATGTAATTGCCTCTAATTGTAGATAAGTCTTATTTCCAAATTTGCATTCGATTTTTCATTCAATACCTTTTTGGACGTTTCTGAGGTTTCGCCGTTTTAAGAACTTCATTACCCTTACTTTCTAATTCTTCTTTAGGGGTCATCCAAATTATTCGTAAATCAGACGGACTTTTTGGCATTTCAATAAATATCTTACCAATTATTCCGTATCCATAGACCCCGTCTTTCAACACGGCAGTTTTATCGATGAGAATCTGAATTGCTTGCTTGCCACCTTCCAATTCGACCAAACTCGGATGGCAAGGCGTGTAACCAATTCCGAGATTTGTCAAATATTTCGTAATTTCCCAATCTAATTCATCATTGAGTGCGCCTGTCTCATGAATGACCTTTACTACTTTTGGCTCTTGCGACATATTTGCCATCTCAGTTTCTTAAAAAACGACATGAACAGTCTTTAGATAACAATTTGTATTTATTGTCTTTTTATTTTAAGATTTTCGTAAAATGAAATTTCATCATTTGGAGTCAGTTACGCATTTTTCTTTTCATTTTTTTTGCTTCTGAGAGATAACTCAACGTTTCTTCTGTTTCCGTTTCGGTCAGAACTCCCGATTGCAACAAAAAGTTAATTGGAATGATGCCTAGGAAAAGTACAAAAAGCGTGATGACGGGATTTATGAAAAGAAAGGGTTGGAAGAAAAATAGGCTTAAAACCGCTACCAAGCCGCTGGTGCAGATGAAGACGGAGAAATACTTTGCACGATCCTTTGCTTTTAAATAGCTAAAAACCAGAAAAACATTCGGGAAAATGCTTCCAATGGTCAACATTTCCAAAATTTTGAGAGGATATAGTAATACAACCCTTGCAATCGGGTTTGTGAGCGTCAGGCTATACAATAAGATATGAACTGCAAAAAGCATGAAGGGTATGATGAAAGAGAGCTTTCTTCCGAAGAATACTGATATTAAAATGCCTGCTATGAGAAGGCACGCGTTTACTGCAAGATCAATGATGTTAAATTGGAGTGACAAGAAATTTGTATATAATGAGGGAACGTCCGTGCCAAGAATACAAAAAATCAAGATGGAAATCCATGCAATGAAGTAAATGAACACTTTTTTGCTCAATTCTATTTTTTCAGGGACAACGGGATCAACATTCAATTTATTTAGAATTGCTAAAAAAATTCCAAGCAGGATTTGAGCAATTAAAGCAAAAATCACGTAAAAAACTGCCCCGATAAAAGAGTATATTATTGAAGCAATGCTAAATCCGAGAAGCACGGTCAACAAACATATCCCAATCACGCCTTCACGTTTTTTAAGTCCCAAGGAAATGAAGTTAATCTCATAACTCAACGAACTAACAAAATTCAGGAACATTCCAAAAATGATCAAGAAAAGAAGCACGAGGAGTAACGGCAAAGGCATTATTGATAAGAATAAGTTGGAAATCAACACGATGATTAACATTACATAAGATAATTGAATTAAAAAAGTCAGACGATTTGCCTTATCTATTAAAAAACCGAGAACAATTAGTCCTGCAACTATGCTACAAATGAATATCACGGAGATGAAAAGGTATGAGACATTTAAAAAGAAAAGTAAAAGATCTTGATAAGGTTGGAATGTTAATAATAAAGGAATGGTAAACACGTTATGTCCGACAGCATATGAAATGATCAACAACGATAATGTATCGGATTTTTTAATGGACAACATTTCACGCCACGTACCAAACGTTGAAAAACCACGTTTTCATTCCTGAATCTTGCTTAATTGATAATTATCTTAAAATAAGTAACGAGAAACTTAAATTTTTTTAAATACCTATTTTTTTAATATTCATGTTTGTAATTACTTCATTTTATTAATGACAACAAACTGATCGATAAAAAAATGACTAAACAAGCAAGACGTGAGGAATATAATTGAGATCTCTTAATATCGGCTTAATAGGAGTTGGCAATATTGCAATAACACACCTGACTTCTTTATCGGAGATTAACTCGAACGAAGTTTTGAGGAAAAAATATAACACGTCGCTTCACATCAAAACCCTGATTGATATAGAAGAGAAAAAAATACAGCTTCTTCAAAAAAAACGCGCATATGGAGCAGAAGTTTTTTCCACGTCTCCACGAGATCTGTTCGATGATGATGACATCGATGTAATATACATAAGTACTCCCACAAGATTTCATTTTGAGCATTTTGAACGAGCTGTAGAGGCAGGAAAGCATGTTTTCGTTGAAAAACCTCTTGCTTTCGGATTACCTGAGATTAAAAAAATGATCGCTTTACAAAAGCGTCATGATGTCCACGTTCAGGTCGGTTTGGTTCTAAGGCATTGCCCAATTTTTTGGAAATTAAAAACGATAATGAAGGAACATGAAGATAAATTTGGCGAACCACTTGCAATGATTTTTCGGGATGATCAGGAGTGGCCAATTTCGACTCTTGCACATCCTTCCGAATGGAGGAAGGATCCTGACTTAGCTCGTGCGGGATGTTTATTTGAACACAGCATCCACGATGTTGATTTGATTGAAAGTATTTGTGGCGGCACCCTAAAACATTTAAAATCCAACATAAAATATATCTCAAACTTGACAAGTGGTATTTTGGAAGATTCCGCAATGATTCAAATGGAGTATGCTCCCGAAATTCCCGTGTCTTTGATTAGCATTTGGCATAACGTGGCACGAGATCAGCGCAGGATTGAATTCTTTTTTGAGCGTGCCTTTGTATTACTTGATGGTTACGAAATTCTTCGATTTAAAACCTTTCGATATCAGATTGGACGGAAAAGAAAATCCTTAAAACTTATAGACATCCAGAAAGAGTATGCTTTATTAAATGGTGTCCCTGATATCGTGCCCACTTTTGGGCCATATTTTTATGAGAATCTCGGATTCTTAGAATCAATCATTGAAGATGTCGAGCCACAACCCGGATTAGAAGTTGGTTTTCGAGCTCACGAAATCATCGAAGCCGCCTATGAATCGTCTCGGAAAAATAAGATAATCACGTTTTAAAATAAAAAATGAGATTTCCCATTTCTGATTATCGAAATTTTTAGAAAAATGTTCATTTTTTCATTCATTTTCTAATGGTTTCCCGCATTGCGTGCAAAATCTAAAAGCTGGATCCACGGGATTGCCGCACTCGCACGTGATTCTTTGACCGCATTCCGTACAAAAATTGATTCCTTCCCGAATCGGTGATTCACATTGAGGGCAGATTTTTGGGAATTCTTCTACAATTTCGGAAGGAATTTCTGAGGTTGGTTTTTCCAATCGAGTTCCACAGGTCATGCAAAATTGTGAGTCTTTGATGACAACCATCGAATTGCATTTTGGGCATTTTAGGAAACTGCCGCAATTGTCACAGATATTCGGTGCTTGACCTGATGAAATTTCTAATTTGGCATCGCAAAAAGGACATCGCGTTATTGTTTCGGGTTTTTTCTCTAGTGTTTTTGTTTCTCCTCCAATAATGGTTCTCATGACGTCTATGGGAACAACTTTTAGTCGTCGTCGCTTGCAGTCATTGCACAAGTATTTTAATTTCACGTGAATGGTGGAAACTCCCTTATATTTACCATAAAGTCTTAGAGGATCCTCATAAAGCTGGACGTTTGGCGAATTGCATACAAAACATCGATTTAAACCCGCTTTCATTTCAGCTATATCGTAATCAAAACTATTCAAGATCTGTTTTGTCTTTTTGTTACAAGCCGGACATTTAAAGACAACATGTAATTTATTCCCATAACCCGGTTGTCGTACTTTAAGAATATTTAATGCTTCTGAATTATTACAAAACTTGCATTTTAATGCTGTCGAATACGTCATTCAAATCGTCCTCGAATCCGTTTTAAATTTAATATATCGGTGGTTCTTAAAAAATCTATATTTAATGGAATTTTAATTCAAGTTTCGAAAATTTATATATTAGGAAACGTCATTTTAAATTGAAGTTCTGGAAAATTCACTCAAAGAGATGGTGATTTGAAATTTGGTGACTGAATTACGAGTAGTTTTGGATCCCAAGGCAAATGAAACAATGAAAAAACACATGTATCGTTACGCGGGTTCAAGTTTGCCTGAAGATCAGTGGCGGGAAGCCATGGGTGTTTTTATAGGGTATACAAAGAAGAAAGTGATCTATGTATCTCGTGCGATTCCACTCGTGCATGGAACGGACGTGGATTTTGAATTTGGACCAAAAGAACTCGTCACTTTCGATAAGATAGATCGTCGTGCTCAGGAACGAGGGCTCATCATTCAGGGTTGGTATCATTCCCATCCCGGGATCGGCATTTTTTTATCTCCCGATGACATGAAAAACCATTTGGTATATACCACCTTTAATCCAACTGCCATTGCGCTTGTTTTTGATCATACCGAGCATCGAGAACCTGTCAGTCCCGGTTTTAAGATTTTCATCACTCCTGAACCCGGTAGTATTTCTGCTTATGAAGAAGTACCTTTCGAAATTGCAAGCGTAAAAATCAAGAAAAAGAAGATTAAGGGAGAGCCGCCTGATCCGTTTTTCTTTTTAGAAGAATTTTTAACGGAATTGGATGCCATTACCAAAACGAAACCATCCATTGCCGTGAAAGACCTTGCGGATTTGTTGGGACTGGACGTGGACTCCGTAAATACGCTTATACTGGAAGCAATTAAGGATAAATCGTTACCCGGAACCCTGGAAAAAGACGTTCTTTTATTTAATAAGACTTAAAGTAACACTCTACGCCTGAACTCCTTAAACATGCGACTGAACGTCTTTTTATCGTGTTTCTTCTGTAGTTCATCCACTATTTTCAATTGTAACGCTTCGATGAAAAGGATATCTTCTCTGCCTTCCTTTCGACCTTGTTCCAAGAGATCTTCAATTAATTGTTTTTCTTGAAGAACCGTGATGATGGCATCAACGAATTCATCCAAGAATCCCGAATGATAGTAGAAATGGTGGTCCATGCGAGAAAAGTAAATTGAACGGTCTTCACAGTCGTAAAGATTCTTTATCCACTTATTCTCATAACCGCGAAGTATTTGAATGGAATAGTCTTGCTTTTTATGTGCTTTTAACAATGTTTCTGCAGCAAGTTGCCCACTTTTTCTAGCATGCCAAATGCCCTCATACGTGAAGCGGTCAATGAATCCTGCAGCTTCTCCAATGAGCAATATTCGATCATCAAAAGTATATTCAACTATCCGGTCGGCAATTGGATGAGCCCAATACTTCTTTCCTTCTATTTCTTTTATTTTTGAATCTTTTAGTTTCTCTTTAATGATTGGATGACCTTTTATAATTTCCTTGAATTTATCTACGGAAACCATCTTATCCAAATAACCCACGGTCAGTCCTGATTTCTTCGCAAATATCCATGCATATCCATGTTTGGCGATGTGCGCGGTATCGAAATAAAGTTCCCAGCTGCCCCCTCCAAATCGTTCTTTGATGACATTTTCAGGGAGCTCGAATTCTGCTTGCACGGTATTTACAATGTCCACGGGGCGATCGATGTTCAACTGTCTTTGAAGTCGCGTGTTATTTGCACCCGTTGCAATCACGAGGCATCGGGTTTTGAGGCGAGATTTATCTTTAAGTTCGAGTTCGACATGATCCTTTGCCCTCTTGGCACTAATCACTTCTGAGTTTGTTCTTAGCGTGGCACCTTCTTTTTGTGCTTCTTCCAAAAGGTATTTATCAAATCTGTCTCGATAAACCAGCTTACCGTAATCAATTCCAGCTTTACTAAATTCAATTGTTGCTATCTTCGAAAAGCTTCCCATTGTAAATGTGTCCACGTCCGCATCGATGACTTCCGCGGGTAAAGACCCAAAATCCTTCTCGTTGCGAAACATGACGCCACCTCCACAAGGCTTGTAGCGATCAATGTTACCTTTTTCGAGAAGAACAACATCGATTTCTTTATTGGTTGCAACATGCTTGGCACAGGTTGCCCCTGCTGGTCCTCCGCCAACGATTATGATGTCGTGAATCATTTTTTCCTTTACCTCTTTAAAACTTCATTTATACTTTCAGTTAAATGCTCAAAAATTGATTTTATCGTTTTCTTTCACTATATGTTATGCAATTATTAATGGCTTTTGCACAGAAATCTATTAATTCAAATGTCGGTATTTTTTCTTCATTGTACCATTCCTGCACGGTCCTAACTAATTTCTCGATTCTTATTTCTTTTTTCAGTTTTGAAGTTTGCCTTAGAACGACAAAAATTGGGATATGATGTTTTTCCTTAACTTCTTTAAAGATTTTCACGCATTCCCTGAATGAATTCAGGCTAATGTAATTTGCAATCTGGTCAATGATAATGCCGTGGATGTTCTCTTCTGCAGCCACTATATTAAGGATATTGCTAAGTCCATCCAATCTAAGATACATTGGATCTCCGAGGTCAATGGGATTACGCGTTCCCACGCCACCTCCAGCTAAAAACTGATTAATTTTTATAATTGCTTGTTTTGAAAGTTGAGGCACTCGCAACTGATTGATGTTACATTGATCGACCATTTCGACTCCAATGGCACCACCGCCGCCTATTACTGCCATGTTTCTTCCCTTAAGATTACTCACGTGGTGCATTACAACCGTTGTATCGACTAATTCTTCAAGGGAATCGACACCGATAATATTATATTGCTTGAAAAGACCTTGCCATATTTCCTGAGATGATGCCAAAAAACCAGTATGGCTTTGAGCTGCTCTGCATCCGTCTTGCGTGTGTCCTGCTTTCCAAATTATTAACGGCTTGCGCAATTTAGGTAGTATACCTCGCAACCGTGTTTTATCACTTTCTGTAATTCCTTCAAGATAACCGCCGATAATCGTGGTTTCCTCATCTTCATTTAAGTATTCAAGGAAATCTGAAATGCTTAAATCACTGGCATTG
This sequence comes from Candidatus Helarchaeota archaeon, assembly GCA_029838215.1. Taxonomy (GTDB): domain Archaea; phylum Asgardarchaeota; class Lokiarchaeia; order Helarchaeales; family RDOG01; genus JALGVI01. Next base: position 18,869 of record JALGVI010000008.1, read on the forward strand.
CCATAGCTCACGACTTTGTTGAAACGTAGACCTTTTGTTACTCCTTTTGTGACGAAATAAACGGCATTTCCACCAGATTGCCCTATAAAACTGACAGGTCCTGCATCTTGAGGGAATTCAGCACCCGGTAATAATGTGATTCCTCCTTTTGGACAATAAACACCAAAACAATTCGGACCCATTATTCGACAGTTCGTTTCCTTCACTAATTCTTTGATCCTACATTCTAATTCATGACCTTTCTCATCCATCTCTTTAAATCCTGCAGTTACGATGATGATTGAGTTTATATTCTTCTGAATACATTTTTCAAGCTCGGAAATGACGCTTTTTGCTGGCACTGTTATGTATGCTAAATCAATGGGCTCTGGAACTGCTTCCAGAGTTGGCACAGATTGCAAGCCGAGTATTTCTTCTCCAGAAGCATTAATTGGATAGATTTTTCCTTTTTCAGGATATTTAAACTGCAGGAGTGAAAATAAATAAGTATTGCCGAATTTCCCCGGTTTCCGGGACGCGCCTATCATTACAATGCTTTTCGGAAAAAAGAATTTGTCTAAAGTCATTGTTAAATCCTCTGAATGAGTTTCTAAACGGACACAAATTTTATTATTTAAAATTCGAGAAGGACTATTTAACAAATTCTGAGCTCCTTAAAGAAAGAGTTTTATCGTGTATTCTAAGATTAGTCGAATGGAGACGAAAGAAAAAATGAGAGACGTTGCGATCATTGGAGTTGGACATACAAAATTTGGTGTATTAAAAGAGAAAAACATTTTGGATTTGGCTTGCGAATCTTCATTACAAGCCATTGAGAATTCTGGGTGTTCAAATAAGAAATTTGATGCTGTATATGTTGGAAACATGTGTGCGGAGTCCCTAAATCACTTTACGGGACTTGCAAGTGCGCTCGTGGACCGAATTAATTTAATTCCTGCGGCTGCAGATCAAATAAAAAATGGTCCCGCTAGTGGTGGTTCCGCCATCAAAGCAGGGTTCCAAGCGATTAAAGCAGGGACATGTGATTTGGTTTTGGTGACTGGTGTTGAAAAAATGACACACGTAAAAGAACGCGGTCGTGTGACTTCAACTGTTGCCACCATCACGCATCATGCTGGTGAGCGCTTGCACGGTGTTTCCTTGCCTGCAATGGCAGGAATGCTCACGCGTTATTATCTTCATGAGTATAATGCTACAATGAAATATCTGGATGATATTGCGATTAAAAATCATCGAAATGGTGTTCATAATCCTAATGCACACTTTCAACGTGAAATATCCGAATTCATGAAAAGAGCAGAACAAAAAGGAAAGGGGTCTTGGAGTGATGAATACGAATTTCTTCATGATGACAAAGTCAATCCCATAATCGCCGATCCATTAAGATTGTTTCACGTTTGTCCTGTTTCAGATGGTGCAGCATCTGTTATTTTATGTGAAGGCGCGCTTGCGAAGAAAATGACCGATAAACCCATTTACATCCGTGGTGTTGGACAGGCAACCGACACGCATCTCGTCACTGAGCGTAAAACGCTTCGTGAACTCGAGGCAGTTCGGTGGGCTTGTAATCAGGCCTATAAGATGGCAGGCAAGTCTTCAAAAGATATTGACGTTGGAGAGCTTCATGATGCCTTTGAAATTCTCGAAATAATGCAAAGCGAAGCGGCAGGATTCTTTCCACTGGGTGAAGGGGGAAAAGCAGCCGAAGCAGGTAAAACAACCATAGACGGTGAAATTCCAATCAATCCTTCAGGAGGGTTAAAAGCAAGAGGTCACCCATTAGGAGCAACAGGTGTAGCACAAGTCGTCGAATTATATTGGCAGCTACGAGAAGAAGCCGGAAAAAGACAGGTATCTAATCCGAAAGTAGGAATCACCGTGAATTTTGGAGGATTTGGAAATAATATCGTTTCGATAATTGTTGAGCGAGGTTTTTAAACATGACCGAGGAAAAAGTAACGTGGAAAACATGTCAAAAGTGCGGATATCTTCAGCACCTCGACCATCATCGTTGTTTAAATTGCAATAACGCCGACTTTAAGGAAATAGACGGGCAAGGACCTTTGGAATTAATAACTTATACGATTCTACGCGCTCCCCCAAAAGAATTCGTGGGGCAAGAACCCTATGCATTGGGCATTGCGAAATTTGAAAACGGCATTAAAATCCTGGGACAGCTTACAACGAAAGAAAACCTTAGCATTGGGATGCAATTGAAACTCGTGGCATCAAAATTGTGTGATAATCTCAACGGACAACCCGTTAACGGATATAAATTAGCTCCCCTTTAATTTTTATAAAAAAAAGAGAGAATTAATCTCGTTTGTAGCCATACCAACACAAGATAAGCCCAATGATGATAATCAATGGCAAGAGTGGTTCAAAAAGCCACATGCTGAAATTCATCCAGGCTTCATGTCGGATGATGCTCGTCACCGGATCGCTTCCGGGAAAGAGACCTGTTGGAATCGTTCCAATCGGAACGCCGAGGAAGACATTCAAGAGACTCCAGACGAAATCCATTGCACGAGTTAAAATATGGATGTTTAAAGCCTCGCCTCCAAATATACTAACATATCCAAAAAATGTTAGAATTGCCTTTCTTCGGATATCTCCTTCTGATTTCATTCCAATATACAGGTATAGAAGTGGTACAACTGCGACAGTCAGCGCGATCAAATATTGTGGAAGTTCAATTATGAATGATCCCGTAACGAGAACGAGTATTGCCAGCGAAAATGGGACTATTGAAATAAGACCCTTGGTCTTAAGGATGGAATAACGTTCAACTCCAACGCTGAGAAATCCCAGTCCTATAAAACCGAGAAAATATATGAAAGATTCTCCATTAAATCTAAGAAGAATGCCCAAAAATGGAATTGATACATGATAACCAAGAGTATACCACGAACTTATTCCATAATCCGCCCAAAGCATCCACACTACTTCAAGTATTGACCCAAGACTCATGCAAAGAAAAAAAGCGCCTGCAAACCATCCGATTGTTTCGTCATCAACTTTTGCTCTCCTGAAGAATAGGATTACGAAGAAGATGTAAAAACCAAACTTAATGAGCTTTAGGACAATAGTCAAGTCATTGAATATTAGTGGTAGTATCGACATGCTCTACTCACCTATTTTTTCACCGCATGGCTTTGTTTCTTCTAACCAATGCGATCTTTTTTCAGAATTTATACCATCTGTAATGGTCTTTTTGTGAAGAGTTCTTTTCATCAAATATAAAAATATATTGCTAATTGAAAGATTAAAGTCAAAAAGCTAATTCATTTATAAAGTTCTGACACGAAATAGGAAAGAGAATTTAAAACAAGTAATTTAAAATTCGAGTTCAAGCTATAAATTCAAGAAATTTATGATGAACTTTTACGACAAACCAAATTTAAACGTTGAATTATTGATTTTTGAGCATCCCCTGCAAAACTTTTTAATATCCTATTACTGGCTCATCAGGATGTAACAGACGTAGAAATTTTTATGATGTCCATATCGAACAAACAAATTCTTTAAATTAAATGACGTTATACAGATCAATGTTTCATGTTGAACGAACCTTCTTACGGGGAGACCCGAGAAGGAAAGAGTTCCACTTCACGGTCATGAGAATGACACCTCTCGAGGCATGCGGTTTCGCCTCTGGATTCGTAGAACAACGGACAAGCTTTTAAGGAAGAATGTCGATGTTTGTCCATAAAAAAGAAATTGTTTCAAGCAAACGTGTAACTTGTAGCCATGAAAGAAAGGGAATATAGATTTCAATGAATGGAAGTATGATGCGCAATGACGATCATATTTAAGACCGTTATCGCCGGTGAAGGCGGTGTTGGAAAAACAGCATTGACGATCCGTTTTACAAAAGGCGTATTTATTGAAGGAACAAAAATGACCATTGGCGTGGACTTTTCTGCCGTAAAAGTAACGCTGGGAGACGAATCCGTAACCTTGCAGCTTTGGGACTTTGGTGGTGAATCACGATTTCGATTTATTTTACCTGGTTATTGTAAAGGGGCAAGTGGAGCACTATTAGTTTTTGACTTGACTCAAGAATACACTTTTAAATCTCTTCCCGAATGGCTTGAATTAATTCGCACCAATACACCGCCGGAAACTCCAATCGTGCTAGTGGGAACTAAGATGGACCTTCCAAATCGAGTCATCACACGGGAAATGGCTGAAGCATTCAAGGATGAAAAAGGTTTAGCCGGATATATTGAATGTTCATCAAAAACTGGAACAAATGTCGGTCATGTCTTTGGTCTAATGACACAGGCAATGTTAAAAGCAAGTCGAGGTAGTTAATTTAAAATTCGATCAGGAACGAACGAGAATATTATTTTTTTTAAGATATTTTTTAACGTCTTCACAAGTATACTCTCCATAATGGAAGATACTTGCAGCAAGGGCGGCACTCACGCTTGTTTCTTTAAAAACTTCAAGGAAATGTTCAAGATTACCCACGCCTCCCGAGGCGATAACCGGAATTCTCACGCTTTCTGAAACGGCACGATTAAGCGGTATGTCAAATCCGATTTTTGTTCCATCACGATCCATTGATGTCAATAGTATTTCTCCAGCACCCAATTCTTCGACTTGTTTTGCCCATTTTAAAGCATCTTTGCCCGTTCCTTTTCGTCCACCGTATATGTAAACTTCCCACCAACAAAGACCGTCAGGAGTTTCAATTATTATCTTGTCTTTTGGGACATCATCGGGAGTGACGTAAACTCGTTTCGCATCGATCGCAACCACGATGCATTGTCTCCCAAAAATTTCTGACGATTCTTTGATCAGGGCGTGATTTTTTACTGCCGCAGTATTTATCGCTATTTTATCGGCTCCAGCAAGGAGAATGGTCCGGACGTCTTCTACGGTTCGAATTCCGCCACCGACTGTAAAAGGGATAAACACTTGTTCTGCCGTACGATGAACGACATCGAGCAAAATATCTCTTTTATCGGAAGAAGCCGTTATATCTAAAAAAGTAAGTTCGTCTGCACCCTGCTTGTCGTATTGTGCTGCCAACTCTGGCGGATCGCCTGCTTCCCGGATATTCACGAATTTAATGCCCTTTACGACCTTGCCTTCCGTCATGTCTAAACAGGGGATGATGCGTCTTGCCAATGGCATGATAATAACTCCAAGATTTTTCTAAAAATCGGTTCGAAACCTGATGACTTCTTAAATTTCTAAACCAAAAATTCCATTAAAGAATTCTTCATGATGGAAATGATAAAATTTTTATTAAATATATCTAATGGATTTCGGTGATTGAACTGTCTGAGCGTAAAATTTTCGATGAAAAAAGAATTTCAGAAATTGTTGAAATGTTGGATTTTACAAAAGCTAATGGATTGATTACTGTTGTTACTCAGGATTACAAGACCAATGAAATCCTAATGGTCGCTTATGCAAACGAAGAAGCCGTTCATGAAACTCTCGCAACAGGAAAAGCGCATTATTGGAGTCGAAGTCGGAAGACTCTATGGGAAAAAGGAGGTCATTCAGGTCATTTCCAATACATCAAGGAAATTTTCGTTGATTGTGATGCTGACTGCCTAATTTATAAAGTCGAGCAGGTAAAGGCCGCTTGCCATACCGGATATTATAGTTGTTTTTATCGAAAAATCGAAAAAGACGGTATTACAATTATCGGAAAGCAAATTTTTGATCCCAAATCGGTTTATTAACTAGTTAGTTTCCGTGTGAATAAAAAAAATTGAAAAAAAGTTATTTCTTGTATGTACTTTTCTTTTTTATCCGCAATTTCTTCCAGAACGCCGTTTCTAAAACGCTTCTCAAGAAATTAATACATACTGCAACCAGTAGTAGCGTCCCATACCAAAAGAACGTTCCATATCCGAATAAAAAGAATGCCCCTACTGCATATCGAACATTTATTCCGAGACCGAGCAAGTCGTTGAGTTGGAGTGGGATTTCAAGGAATAACAAGAAGAACATTAGCGTGTCAATCAGGACGAAAGAGTATCGAAAGATGCCAATCACGCCTGCATATAAAGGATATGCCTTATATAATAAATTATAGAGGAACACACAGGTAACCAGACAAACTCCAATGATTAATACGAACAATTTATATGAAGGATTGAAATTTCCTATATTAAATCCTTCAATTACTGCTGTAGAACTGAGTGGAAGGATTAACGTTGAGAAAAGTGTTATCCCTGAATATAAAATGGCTTCACCGACTGCTTTTCCCCCTATCTTGTATATTTCATCTTGAACTTCAACTATTTCTTCATCCATCTTCGGCATTTTATCGCATCCTCCTTAAGGCGTTGGAATGTCAAATCCTCCTGTCGCATAGATACCAAACCAATTAAAATAAGGACCAATAGATACATAACCCGTAAAATAGAACTGCGCACTCAAGTTATGATAGGCGAAAGGTATGGCTGAGATACTTATATTTACTACTACGAAGTTATTAACGCTAAACGGAAGTATTAAAACTGGTGTGCTATAAACATCTATATACGTGTAACCATTTTCAGAAACCCACGTATCATTCGCAAGGTCATCAATTGTTCCATTTTGGATTCTTACCGTTACCATTGAATTTACCGTAAAAGGTGCTGCTGGATAGCTAATCGGACCGACCGTTACGACATAGTCCGGATGACTGCCCGTAAATGCGGGTGTAAAAATTGACGAATTTGTAGAAATAGCGATAACACTCCATGTCATGAATACACCAAGAACAGAACATACCAAATTGACAATGATTGCAGAATATTTTACTGCCTTTACCAATTTTTTTTGCCAGACCACATTATCACCACGTTGTTTTTTTCATGGATAATTTTGATTTCTGATGGTAAAAAAATATGAAAATTATGCGGTTTAAAGCTTTTTAAAAATAAATCACGAAGCTCTTATTAATTCTCTAGGACGTCCTTTTCCTGCTTTTACCTGTGATATGTGAATTTTATTTTCCTCTTGAAGCTTTTTAAGAAGAGTATTTAGGCTTTTTCCTGAAAGTCCCGCATTTTTACTCAATTCCTTTTTAGAGAGTGTGCCATTTGACTTTAATCGTCTATCCATTAATCGTTCCTGGGGCCGTGCTTTGCGGATTTGTCATCTATAAGATTTTCGGGCAAGAATGATTTCATTCTTTTTTTTTAATTAAAAGATTATTGGATGTAATCGACTTCGAATGGTGTTTTTGGAAGAACCTCTGCTCCTTTATTTGTGACGAGTGTTGGCGACTCCAATCTCAATCCTCCAAGCCCGGGTCTATTAAACATTATTAATTTTTAGAGTTTTCAAAATCGGACTTTTTTTACTTTCACGGACCTCTCTCGGTTCCATTAGTTTTTTCCCTCTCTCTTTCCTCGTTTAAATACCTTGTTCACGTTTTACTTCGTAGAAGACAGCGGTGATGATGTCAAGATGACTCGAGACGATTCAATGTTAATAACGCATCCCGCATCTCACGAGTATCAGCGAAGGCGAAGGAATGCCCGTTTACCCACGGGTACTCCTGAACTGGATGAGTTACTTGGAGGTGGAGTTTTGCCCGATCGTTTTTACCTCCTTTGGGGTCAGCGCAAGACACTAGCATGCATTCTTCATCAGCTCGTGATTCGAGCATTCCTACCACCTGAATCGGGGGGCATCGTTCCATCTCCCAAGATCGTGTTCGTGGACGGTGACTTCTCGTTTGATCCGTATTTTATCACGCGACAGGCAATCTTGCATCGGTTGAACCCCTCTTTAATCCTTGATCGCATTCAGGTTGCTCGGGCGTTTGATTGGCAAAACATGGTGGAACTCGTGAGCGAGCGACTCAAGAAACTCGATGCCCGGCTTTACATCATCACGGGATTGACCGTGCATTTTAATCCGGCGGTTCAAAATAGTTACCGTGAGCTTCTAAAGATCGTGGGTGCCTTCAAATCCGTGCTCCTTGCCAGAAATGCCATTGGCGTGGTGACAACTCGGCAAGATCCTCATTCGTTTTTTAAACCCATGGGAGGAAAAATCCTGTCGCATTTCGCTACCGTGATGGTACAGGTCATCGTGCGGTCGAAGTTCACGGAATACCGTCTCTTGAAGGGAGGCAAGCCCCACAAGACCTATCAATGGCACGTGCAGGATCTGCCATTGCAGACATCACTTGATCATTTCTGGAGGAAAGGTTGATGGGACGCACGTTACCGACATTTCGCCGTCTTCTTGAGAATGAGATAGAAACGTGGAAGGACTTTCGAAGGGCTCTTCGTCCTGCTGATCAGGAACGATTCGATGAACTGATGAATGCCGCCCGCAAGAGGGCAGATGCAGGTAGCTATGCAACGCGAATGAGCATCAATGAAATCCTCTTTGCGTGCATCCTTCTCGAACTCAAGGAAGAAATTCAAGAATTAAAAAAGAAAAACAACGGTTAGAACAAATCTAATCCTTTAAACGCCATTCTCTGAAAACTTATCTTCAATCTCTGTTATGAATCGTTGCAGTGAAGGTGTCAGCGAGAGACCGAGTTTTTTTAGTTTCATGTTGAGCTCTTTTCTTTTTTCATCCGACAATTTATTGATCGTGGGTCGTTTATTCGTCTCTCATTCCTCCACGAAGATCCTTGCATAAGGCTCCTACGGGAATTTTATTTCAACTTCAAGCAGTTAGTGATCGCATCGACTATTTTAAATGGAATAATACATGCAAGGGTAACTAAAGTTTTCGAGAATGGTAACCAATATTCAACGAAAACGTTTCCTTCGACTCTCCTTAAAGAGATCATGCTTATATTACTTATATATATCTATGTATCACGACAATTTGAAGTTTAAAAGGAGAATTTGATGCAAAATTTTTAGAAGTGAAACAAACGAGGCTTGTGAAAGTCGACATGGTCATCTTTAGATGTCTGAGAAGGAAATATTGAAAAGTGAAAAACATGTGTGGTGCCGAGACCGCGACTTGAACGCGGGTCCAGGGGATGCTGCCGCACTGGTTCCATTTCATTAAGCTGGACCTGAGAAACGTCCACAGCCCCTTAGTCTACCACTAACCTATCTCGGCTTGTTTTTCTGGCTTTGTTTTTTCAGATACAAGTTATTCAACACAAAGATATTTTAAAATTTTCTTCTCATTATGTTTAACAAATGAATTTTGAGGTTTTGCGTTGAAGAACTTGGATTTAGACAAGCCTTCGGGAACTCGAGATTTTCTCCCGAAAGAGATGCGGTTGCGAAGTTCTATCTTGAAAACGATTCGAGAAAAAATAGAATCAATGGGTTATCAGGAAGTCCAAACACCAACATTTGAATTTTTAAATCTATTTGAAATTCGATCTGGAGAAAAATTTCGTGATGACGTTTTTGTTTTCCAAGATCCGACTAAATACTTGAAAGATGAAGATAAAGTTGTTGATTACGTCTTACGACCTGAGTTTACTGCTCCGATATGTCGTTTATACGTGACGAGTGATTTATGCGTGCAACCCAAGCCCGTGAAAATTTATTATGTCGGATCCTGTTACCGTTATGAAACGCCCCAGCCCGGACGATATCGCGAGTTTACTCAAGTCGGCGTGGAATTGATTGGTTCTTCTCATCCCGAAGCGGATGTAGAACTCATTCTGGTGGCTGTTGAGGCATTAGAAGCCTTAGGACTTGATGATCTTTTAGTCCGAATCAATGACTTGAACATATTACGCGGTTTATTGAGCGATTTCAATTATGATTTTGATTTTCAGAATAGAATCTTCAATGTCATTGATGGTGCATCGAGCGATTTACGGAAATTGGAACTCGGCGTTCCCATAAACAAAGTTCGTGATGAAGTACTTGAAGAAGTCCGAGAAGAGTTATCAGAGCTGAATCTTGCCACAGACCTGATTTCCATTCTCATGATGTTTTTAGATCTTCAGGGTGACCTTAATGTCATTCTTCCCGAAATCAAGACTCAGATTAAAAAATATCCCAATGCAATTAAAGCTCTCGAAGAATCCCCGCTTGAGTTTGTCATTAAACGATTAAAGACACAAGACATGACGAAATATAAGATCGATCTTGGGATTGCGCGAGGTTTGGATTATTATACGAACATTGTTTTTGAAATTGACCTTCCCATTTTGGGAAATCAAAAACAGGTCTGTGGTGGCGGGCGATACAACCGATTGATCCAAGAGTTCGGAGGAGAAGATACTCCAGCAACGGGTTTTGCATTTGGTTTTGATCGTCTTGTTCTTGCATGGCAAAAGATACATCAAGAAAGTGAAACGAATAATAATGTTGACGTGATGATCGTCCCATATAGTCTTGCAGAACAGGACTGGGCATTTAAAATCTCTAAACAATTGCGGCTCAAGGGATTTAAGGTTGAAATCGACTTAATGCGTCGCAAATTCAGGAAGAGCTTGGATCATGCAAATAAAAAACAAATTCCCTTTACGATTATTATCGGACCGGATGAAGTCCAAAAGTGCCAGTTGTCTGTAAAAAACATGAAAACTGGAGAGCAAAAGCAATTATCTCTGAATGAAACCGTGCTTGAGTTGAAAAAGAACCAAATGAAATGAATTTATTATTAAATTCTTTTTATTTATATAAAAAAAGAGGGATTTCTTCAATTTAGATAAAAGTCAAAAAGATTTATATTTTATCTGAAGCTATTGTTTCATCCTGATATTCAGAAGAGGTCCGATTATTATGGTCGTTGAAATCATAATTTCTGTAGTCATAACGATTTTGATGATATACGTTCAAGTTTTGGATTTGTATTTCATTTACTATTTCTTTCGTAAGTACCTTGAGAAGAGAAAAGAAGTACAGGCATACTTTGAACTCGGTTTGGCATTATTCTTTCTAATGAACATGGTGGGTCTATGGTTTCGACTCATATTTGCGATGATTTTCGTCTCTCTGGCGGCTCAGGGACAATTTGTCTACTCTGTCATCTCCGTCATATCACTGATCATTCTGATGTTTGTCGTAGAACATCAATTCTGGAAGAAAAAGACGCGATATGTCATAACCATTGTCTATTTAGCATATTTGGTCATTGTGACTATCATAGCACTTACCACGCAGTTTCAAATAACTTTCGTTACATCTCCCATAAGTTACATAAATCTCGTTTTAGTTAGTGCTGTTCCAATTGCATATTTTTACCTTGCAGGTAAAAGCACCGGAGAACTAAGAACCATTGCACTCGCATTCGGAATTGGATTCGCCTTCATATTATTGGGTGGGAGCATCCAACCTGAAAACGTGATGCAATATTACACTCCTGCGGCACTTCTATATCTAGTAAATCCCATTTCCTATTTCGTAAATTACTTGTTGGCAATCGTGTGTTTGGCAGTTGGATTCTCAACCGTGCTTGTTGGAATTATCAAGTCCCAATAATTATCTCTTTTTTTTATAGCTCCCGAGAAAAAAAAATTAAGGAAAGGGAATTATTCTAGAGTCATTTCCCGTTAGTTCTTCGTTCCAGATGGTTCTTTTTAAAGATTATGACAAAAACAAGCGACATGATCCATGCCATGATCATGAAATACATTATCCACTCGAATGTTGCCAATGCTCCTAAGAAACCGAGAACTGGTATCAGATACTTGGTCAATGGTGCAAGAATGAAGTTCAACACGACTGGCATTGCAATTCCATAAAGACCGATAATCTTCGGAAATGGTGTCTCTAGTCCCAATATCAAGATTCCAAATAGAAGAGCATTCAACTCAAAGCCATAAAAAGCCATTAGTGCTGCAATTACATGGATAAACAGGATACCGTCTTCGCTGAAGATTCCTATGAATAAAAATCCAATGCTTGCAATAAATCCGAACAAGAAGCCTATGCTAGCTAACTGAATTCTTATTCGATGTGCAAAAATCTTTCGAATCTCCTCCGTTTTTTCAGGAATTGGCGCAAGAATTTTTTCAACGTAAAATGCCAAAAGAATCGTTAAAATTCCTCCGATAATGCAGGAGACGTTGAAGAGAAATGGAGCTGGAGTATACAAGTTGCTACCTAGATGGCTGACAAAATGCGTGACCATTGTATAGATGCCCGCGGTGTAGATTCCCGGAAGAATTATCGGTGCAACTATGGCAACGCACAAAGCCGTTATCAATAATGGCAGATAGACCACGATCAATGCAATTATGCTAATTCGTACGGTATTGTATGACGTTAACAACTCGTATATTAATTTGTACAGGTTAATCACGTATATCCGAGTTTGATTTAAAAAATCCTTTGCGCTCACTCATTCTCACCCTTCTTTTTCTCCACGTAATAATATCACTAGAGATACGGGAACAATCCAGCCAATAATCACGAAAAGAAGCATCCATTCAAGCAAGTAAGTGTTTATATTTCTCATTCCAAGCATGATCAGGATTGTGAATAGCATGATAAAGAAAGGACCGAAGATACCATAAAGACCAAGGCTTTTTGGGTAAATTGATTTTGAGAGAACTATCAGGAGACCATAGAAAATCGTGCTGAAAAAGAACCCGCCAAATGCAAGAACGGAAGCAATTCCGTGGAGAATATCCATTCCACCTGTTAACGGTGCTAAAAGACTCGAAACGTCTTCACTCCACGCGCCCACGAGGATGAGACCGATATTTCCAATAATCGCAAATAAGTATCCATAACTGGCCAATTGAAATTTTATTCGAGGTGCTAAAATCTTACGCATCTCTTCTTCTGTCGTTGGAATCGGTGCGAGAGTTTTTTCAAGATAGTGCGTCGTTGGAATTAGAAGTATTCCTGAGATGATGAAGTTAATGTCAAGAAGAAACGGTGCAGGCGTGTGATTAAAAGATCCGAGATCACTAATCCAATTCGTGAGAATCGTGTAATGACTGGGGCTAAACGCCGCGACAATCACTGCGATGATCAAGAACGGAAAAAAAACGCACAAAGCCGCATAGAGTGAATATTTTACGGTTGTATAGTTCGTTATGAAGTCATACGCACTTTTATGTGCCTTGACTAAAACTTCTCGAGTGTCCAATAACCATTCTTCAATTCCCATTTTTTCGCTCTCCTTATAAAAAGCGGTATTTATTTAATAATTCTAGAATTGAAAAATCTTTTTCAGATTTTGAAAAAAAGCAAATTTTAACTATTGTGCCCACACGTCAAAGAAATGCAGTCTTGTATCCGCTTTTTCAGCTATTTTCACGCTTTCAAGCAGTCGCTGGAGGTTCTCTTTTTCCTCGAGACAAGTTTTTCGTTGTTCTTCGGATATTTTATCATTCTTTAGTTTTGATTTGATATTATCAATGTCCTGCTCGATTTCCTTGATGAGCTCTTCGATTTTTTTGCCGGGTTTTGGAGATCTTCCACAATGCTGGGCAACCATCATGCATCACGTTCGATTTTTTTTATAATTCTGTTATTATCAATTGCTTAAAAAACTTGATAATCCTCATCAGGTTTTCTTTTTCCGTGCTTTAGACATCAAATCATCCAGATACTTACGTTGTTTGGTCCAGTCACACCAAATCGCTTTAGTAGGGCACTTTAGCTCACAAATATAACATCGATCGCAGTCCTTTGTCCACGTGGGAAACGGATCTAAGACAATTGAATCAACAGGACAAATTTCAGCACAATAGCCGCATTTCGTGCATTTTTCTTCTTCAAGATGAAATTCTGGGAACCATTCCTGCATGTATTCGAAAGTCCACATCTTTGCTGATGGATTATCTTTCTCCCAAAATTGTTTTTCGGGCGTGCTTTGGTTCAAGCATTTTTGGACCATGGTTCTTCCAAATTCATGAGCCTCATTAAGCTCCTGCTCGTCGGGGTGTCCGCGTGAACTGGGCAGCCATCCTCCCATGTGCCCATACATCTGGTGGACGTCCCATCCAATCCAATCATCCCGACCATCAATGACCTGAAGTCCCTTGTTCTTCAATATGACTTTCATCTGGTGCAATGTTGAACCGGGATTTCCACCACTGGTGCAAAAGAGAAAACCTTTTAGACCATTCAAAGATGGATATTCTTTTAATTCGAATAAAATATGATATGGAGGATGGAAGTAATAAACGGGAACCCCCAAGCCGATTAGATCATATTGATGAAAATCCATTTTTTTAATTATACCCAAATCGTCTTTGAATTTTTTCAAGTGAACCAATTCACACGTGCTACCGGTAGACCTGATTCCTTCAGCTATTTTCTCAGCGATCCTTTTTGTATTTCCTGTAACTACCTGTGAAAAGTATAAAATAACGGATTTAATTGACAGGGTGAGCACCGTCTTTTTTGCAAAAAGAGGAAAAATTCGTTTATCAATTTTTTTTAAAATTTCTTTCTCGTGCTTTTTAAGGCACGATGATGTCTTGGCAATGTATTTATAGGAAAGTTCTGGTTGAAGTTAGAATTGAGAAAAATAGAAAGGGAGAAATGGTGCTCTAACTAATTTTATCTTCTGCCAGAACCAAAAGAATATCGTCTTTCTGAATGGTAAGATCGAATTTCGGATTTAAAAGAACGTTTTCTCCTCTTATCATTCCAATTAGGAGACCATCATATTTCTCCTTGATCGGGGTGATTGTTTCCCTGAAAGTTTTACCCACATGGTCTTCAATTTCTTCAACGTTATAGATTTCCGTACCTTCAAGTGAGAGAAGATCGTGGTAAGCCGGATAAATGCTCGGTGCTTGCAAAGTAACACTCAGAAAATTTCCGATTAGTTCGTCCCTGCAGATGATGAGATCACAGTTCACTCGCTTGAAATGTTGAATATTTTTCTTGTTTTTCACGTCTACGATTGATATACACTCAGGATTTATGTTTTCTATGGATAGAACTGATAATAACGTTGCTCCATCATCTTTTAGTGAGACCACCGCTCTCGACGCTTTTTTCACTCCTGCGGCTATTAAAGTGTCTCCATCCGTGGGATTGCCTTGAATATAGGCTCCCCAAGAATCATCCCAATCATCCGGAATTGGATCTTCGTTTAATACTACTACTTTTATGTGTTCTTTTGATAATTGTACAATTAAGGTGCGTGTGATTTCGTTTAATCCGCAAATTAAAATTATATCATTCATCTTTTTCACCATTTTCAGGTATTTTCTCTTTTTAAAAAGTTTTGATTCTATAATTGAGTCAATAATCGTGGCCATGGCAAGTGAAACCAGAGCCACACCGAAAAATGCAAGAATCATTGCAAGGATCTTCCCTCCCATGGTACTTGGCGTGATGTCGCCAAATCCAATGGTAGTAATTGTAATGACAGTCCAGTAAAAGCTATCTAGTAGTTTGGATGGTACAAATACCAACGAATATGGTGGCTCAAGAATGTAAAAGCCAACCGTACCAATAAAGATGAAAAGTATCGTCAGGGTAATGGCCATGCCTAAAACAGTCATGGATTTTTTGCGAAGTATCTGAAGGAATCGTTTAAACATGAAGATCACGTCCGGTCACCCAATATTTTTATCTTTTACGACTCATTCATTGATTCTTTTTTTAATTCGAATTGGAAAATCATGTCCAGGAATGATAACATCGGCTCGTTTCACGATTTTTTTCATTGATTCAAGAGCTTTTTTTCGATCCACGTTAATAAATGGAATTATCCCGTTCAAATAGTTATTTCTGATAGGAATTGCATCCCCTGAAATGGCAAATACTTGTCTTCTTTTCACGAGTATTGCGATGCTATCCCAAGAATGACCCGGAGTATCAATGATTTCGATATTATCTTCTAGATGGAATGGGAACTCTTGGATTTTAACATCTGCTTCTTTTTTTTCACCGTGACAATGCATGTAAATGCGAGCCGAAGGAAAAAGTGAATTATTCTCGACGTGATCTTTGTGACAATGAGTGTTTATGATTATATTGATGTCATCCGGTTTTAGATCGTGTTGCCTCAGGGCATTAATGATGTATTTTTCATCATCTTCTCTAGACGTGTCGATCAAGATGTTGTTTGCTTCGGTTTGGATTAGCGTGACGGTGGATCGCGCATCTTTTATCATTCCGCTGGGATGAAGGATCAATATTCCCGGACGAATAATTTTGAATTTTTTAATCACGTTTCTCTTTTCCATAAATTTCATCGTATAGGATCCGGTTTAATGGAATGCGTTTTGGTGGTCTTGGTTGTTCTGCCGGTTTTCCGATTGGAATTATTGCCACCGGTCTGATTCCTTGATTCATTGGAATTTCTAGTGCTTCTGCCACGAGATCATCTCGGAATGCGCCTATCCAACATGCTCCCAACCCACGTGCTGAAAGTAATAATAAAAGCGTCTGGATGTATGCGGCGGTATCTTGTAGAGCATAAAGATTTGCTCCTCGATCGCCATAAATTTTTGCGGTTCTTGGCATGTTTGCACAAACCACTAAGACGAATGGTGCTTCTGCTATAAATGTTTGATTAAGTGCGGCTTTTACGAGGGCTTCTTTTCGTTCTCGTGATTTTATTAAAATTATATCCCAGCTTTGCAAATTTCCTGCACTGGGTGCCCAGCGCGCTTCGTCAAGTAGATTAATAATCGTTTTCTCGTCAATATCTCCACTAAATCTTCTTATGCTTCGTCTTTCTCTTATTATTTTTGCAATATCTTGTTGATAAATTTCATTTCACTCCAAGTCTTTAAATTAGGATAAAAAATGGTCAAATTTTAGGAAGCAAATGACCCATTTCCTTGGTATTTCACGAGCAATCCTTCAAACGTGCGTTCCGTGGCGATATTTATCGTGAACAACTGATAATCTGCGGAGAATATGTCTTGAAAGTAGTCTGAAAGAGTTTTAATGGCACTAGCAATGAACAAAAATTCGAACCGTCCTTCTTGGTAATCTGTCTTGTATTTTTCCGCAAGTTCTTTTATCAGGAAGACATTTCTAGTGCTGAAAAGATATGTTATGTTCACTCGAATATCGATGGATGAAATGCTCGGGGGACACTCGACGTTTATCCGGGCAGGGTCCATGGAAAAAATTTGAACAAACCATTCCTTGATCATGGAAGTGCCGTGACTTATAAAAAAGTTGGCGATATTTTCAGTAGAAAAGGAATCCTCAAAAATGTTTTGATATTTCTTGATGATTTTTACACGTTTATCGACTTCTTCCAGCGCAATTTTTTGAATGATATCTTCGAAAATGCCATCCTCAAGTTTAAATTGGGATTTAAATGCAATCTTGCCGAGGAGATTTTCAAATTTTCCCATTTCTTGTTCATGTTCACCGCGCAGTTTCAAGTATTTGTCGCACAATTTGATTTTCTCGTGGATCCACTCTAAACCCTCTTTATATTTCAATTTTTTAGCCCAAAATTCTGCCTTTTCGAGATACATGCGACCGTCATAGTAATCGTCTTCATCCAAATTTACTTGAGCGGCTTCAGCAAGAGAATAGTATTTTTCATATAATTCGTCCCTTGTCATGCTTTCGGCTTGATAGTTCCAATATTCTTGTTCGGATTGTATGTCCAAGCGTCTTTGATATTCTGAGATTATTTCTTCTTTTGTATTTCCTGAATATGTCGGCTCTATTTTTTTAATTGCTGAGACTGATTCTTGTACGACCACATCATCCATGTCGTCGAGTGCTCGGATTAGAAATCCGATGCTTTTTTTTGCAGGAGGTCCCAATTTTCCAAGTGAAGCCGCCACCCATGACCTCACGTTTGGATTTTTATCATTTAGTGCAATGATGAGGTGGTCCACGACGCCCAGTTCTAAGCCATCTTGTCCCGAATTTCCCAAGAGCATTGCGGCTTTGGTTCTTTTCTTTTCATCTTTGTTTGAAAGATCTTTTATTGCTTTTTTAATTTCTTTTTCCTTCAAATATGGCTCTCTCCACGATTGAGCTTGTAAAGCTTCCAAAAATTACCAGAAACATTCAAATTTTTCTAGAATGGTTTTTCCAAAATAATATGTCAGCCATGGTTTAAAAGAATTTAACATGATTTAAAAGATTAAATTCCCTTATTTTTTTGTTTGTTCGCCAATAAAGAAATCCCGAATAATTCTTGCTTGATTGTTGCTTATTAAAGGTGTTTCTTCAAGTTCTTCCAACGATGCGGCTTTTATATTTTGAATGCTTCCGAATTTTTTAAGTAAAGCTTGCTTTCGTTTTTTTCCGATTCCTGGTATTCCATCCAAAATGCTTTCAAAAGTGCCTTTTCGTCGTAATTTCTTATAATATGAAATGGCAAATCTATGGGCTTCGTCCCTGACTCGTTGAAGTAAAAAAAGTGCTTTAGAATTCAAGGGTAAAGTCATCGGATCGTTTTTAAAAGGAAAATAAATGAAATCGTGTTCTTTTGCCAATCCACATATTTGGATTTTGTTCAAACCGAGTTGGTTTAGGACTTCTTTTGCCATATTAACTTGTCCCAGTCCTCCATCAATCAGAATTAAATCGGGTTTCCTCAATTTTTCGGTTAATACTCTCTGGTAGCGACGCTTTATTAATTCTGCCATCATTGCATAATCATTTGGTCCTTGAGAACGCATTCGATAACGCCTATATTCTTCTTTCATTGGTAAACCATTCTCAAAAATCACGCACGCTCCCGTTGCAAGACCCGTCTCGCTTCCGCCGATGTCGAAACCCGCGATTCTCATCGGGGTTTTCGGCAATTTTAGAAGCTTTTTAAGTTCCTTGACACTTTCAGACAGGAAAAATGTCTTCGTTTCAGGAGATAGACGAACATTTTGCACCACGCGTTCCAAAGCCCGTATTTTATCTCTGTATTCGGCAGCAATTTCGAATTGCAAGTTCTTAGATGCGGCATCCATTTTATCATGGAGGTCTTTAAGTAGTTCTTCTTTTTTCCCTGAGAGAAATAAGATTATATTTTTAACATTTTCATCATATTCTTCTTTGGAAATCTCACCAATGCAAGGACCCGGGCATTTCTTATACTGAAACCTTGTACAAAATCTATCATTTTCCTTGATTGGTCTTTTACAATCTGATGCCGGAAAAACTCTAAGAAGGTAATCAATGCTTCTCTCTAACAATTTCATGTCCATGAATGGTCCAAAATAGACACCTGGTTCACGGGGCTCATTTTTTGTGAGTCGCATTATTAAAATTCTGGGAAATTTTTCGTTTGTCGTAATGTGGACGTATGGATGGCTCTTGTCATCCTTCATTAATGAATTGAATTTTGGCTTGATTTTCTTAATGAGGTTCGTTTCCAGAATGAGTGCTTCAATTTCTGAGTCTGCTTTTTGAATTTCAACATCTCGGATTTGAGCGACAAGTTGTTTCAATTTTGGATATGATTCGAAATTCAGGTTTGATCTGAAATAGGAACTCACTCTCTTTTTCAAGGAAATTGCCTTTCCAACGTAGATTATTTCATCTTTCTCATTTTTAAATAGGTAACAACCAGGAGAAAGCGGCAATTTATTGATTTTTTTCATTAACTCTTCATTTTTTACGTTCAAGGTGATCTCCTAACTCCTTGACGATTTTCAACATTAAAGGAAAGATTTTTTTCTTGTATCTTTTCATGCCGATATTCATGTATTGGTGAAATCGGTCATTCATGACTCTTGCTAAATCTGAGTTTTCAAAAAATCGATAATAGACATGATGCTCCTTCCTCTTTCTATCAAAGACCGTCAAATTTGGCTCTACTCGAAGATCCCGTGCTTGGATTTGAATTTCTCTGAAAGGATGCTCGGGATAATCTTCTTCAAGAGAAATTCCGTATCGTTTCATATATTCTTCATCTGAAAACGGATGGATTATGTAAAAAGTTGGCGAATACGTGTCGTCCTTCCCAAATTCGAAGAAATAGCCTGCTTGTCGAAATAATTCTCTATAGAAATCGAATTTACTTGCGAGATATGAATTACCGGCTAATCGCAAATTCATTGCAGTTAATAATCGTTTTTCATTTTTCTCCTTCAAAATGATCTTTCTATAGGACATGCCAAGAAAAATATGATAGCGATCTTCTTTTATTTTATTCAATCTAAAGCGACTGGTCGGGCAAAGTGAATAATTCTTTTTCTCTTCGTTTTTTCTCGAATTCTCTTTTTAGGATGTAATAAATTGAGCCAAAACAAACGCCGCCTGCGGTTATGAGAAAGATGTTCCTAAATGTCATGTTGAACGTGAATTGTTGAGCAACAGCAGGAATGAAAAATGCGAATGGTATTTGAACGAAGTAATCTCCAATAAACCAGATCTCAACGGTTCCGAAAAGAAGAAGCGTGATATAACCGCTATATTTTAGGAGAACAAGTCCATCAAAAGTTCCCGGGAGAAACTTGTCGGGAGGAATTTCATTCAATAATGAGATGGAATGCCAGAAGTCATGAACGCTTTGAAACAGTATCCAGATTACATAGCCGAGATGTAACCCAAATACGGCCAATAGCGAATAATTTAGAACTTGCCAAAGGAGACCTGCCAGACCTGTTACCATGAAAATTGTTCCAAACCGGAGAATAGCAGAACCATGAATCAACGAGAAAAAGCTCATCATTACAGCAACAGCAAAGAAGAAAGAGTGGGGTGAATTGAATGTACTCCAAAAATGGAACTTTTGCTCTTCTACTTTATCTGGCTTCAAATAGGGTAAGAATTCTCCTACAAAATCGTGCGTGATTGTCTTCAATTTTCTTGCCACGATCATGATAATTACGACAGCACTTGCCTCGAGAAAAAGAAAAACCAAAATGTAAGGGTAGATAAAATGAATGATTAAATTGCCTGCTAACATTTCCGTGAAATAACAGAAAAGAGGAATGCAGACCATTAGGCCACTCATTATGATGAAAAATGTCCAAGATAATGTTAGAAAAGGGCTGAGTTGTTCCATGTCTTTGAAGTTTAGGCTTTCACCATTAAAGATCTTATAATAATAGATCATTAAAGCGATTATACCCATTAAATCAAGGACCAAGACGATCACGTCAACTTCCCATTCATACGTGGAGCCGAGAATCATGAATTTATCAAAAATATCTTTCATTAAAAGCAAGAACGGTATTAAGAAGAAGGCAAATGTAGAGATTGTAGCAATTTTTTGCAAGCTTGATGCATTTCTAGAATAGTTGCCATTCTTTATTGAATTTGCAAGAAAAACTACAAGCGGCAATGTAAAAAATATGCCTTCAGTAAAAAGGAAAATCAAAATCCCTAAAAAAGTCAAGATATTTAATGCTAATAATTCTCCTAATGGGTTCTTGTCTATTTTAGTATTATCTACTTCCCAAAATGAAAAGTGATGAATCATGCTACTAATGTTCATGCATTGAAAAATCACGAAGAAAGATTGAAGAAATAGGATGGCAGTTGCGCCCCAATACACGACAAAATACGGTATGATGAAAGGATTTTCGAGAATTGCTACAGGTATTAATGTCCAGCGATTCATGACGAAAAATGGAAGAAATAAGAAAAAAAATAGGAAGGAAATATTAATGAACTTATCCTTTTTTTTCTTAAACGTTTTATTTAGCCATTTCTTTGTATCGTCGATGTACTCATTTTTCACGTGTTCGTCAATGGTCGTATTTGAAATCAAGATATCATGAGTCTTTGTAATGCGTGACTTGAGAATTTTTGGCATGATGAACGTAAAAGGTAATACCAATGGAAGAAAAAATACGCTATAGGATGTAAAAAATAAAAATCGAACGTTTTCCAAGATGAAAAACATGGGAAATGAGCTGATAAAATAAAAAATGGTCGCAATGGCAACGATAACGATGCGATTTCTCATTTTTTTGGTGTTCCTCATTTATTATTAGAAAATTCCTGTTCAGATGCGAGTTTAGCTAGCTTTGATTTTTTACTTTTAATTTTTACGATTGGATGAAGCCGCCAGATATCCATTAGATATCCTCCGAATTGAGATCCAGCCAGTGTCATGATGATGATTAGAGGAAAAAGTGCTGCGAAAGTGAAAAGACTTGAAACTCCCAAATAGACAAGTGAAAGTCCAAATATTCGAATGGAGCTATCATTCGCAAGGAACGTGAAGAGAATCCAATTCTGAACGATTAAGAACCCAATTTGCGTGAATGCAATGGTATATCCCCGCTTTCGGTTTCCAGCAATGAAGCCCGCTATGAAAGCACTAGGTAAATACATGATCAGCACGGGGAAATTCAAAGCAAATATCAGGATGAGAGTCGAGATCATGAAATGCGTGAAAAGCCAATCTGCCCAAATTTGCCATTCTGAAGGGTTTATCGTGATTTTTTGGAAAAAAACTTGGAGATATGCTGAATAACTCTGGATATAAGTATATAATAACGTCAACGTGATATTATCTGTTGTCCAGAAAAAAAGAAACGTTAATAACGCCAACCCTACAATAATTGCGAATGATAACGTTAATTTATTTCGTGGATAGGTTCTCAATCGAACTATTTTATCCAGTTGACGTGTAAAAATCTGAAATTTTTCTATGTTTGAAGACAAGTGAGCATCCGGAAATTTGGATAGAAATGAATCGTGAATTTTTCGGAGAATTTTTTGAACGTGATTTAGGTTATCACGTGGATCGCAAATAGCCGCAATGGTCAAGTGCGAATCGGGATGCTTGTAAAGCACGAGTTGTCCAATATCTAGATCAAGGCTATTCAAATGAGAACCACGAATTGCTTCCTTTGAGAAATCAGATATGGCAGTTAAGAACCCTGTAATGAGTTGTTCATCGAGTCCAAAGGCACCTCCCCAGTTATGCGTGTAAATGGCGAGTCCTGCTTCATTTATGATGTAAAGGTCCATCAGCATTGTAAGCAACCAGCGACATTCTTGTTATTTTTGTTTTTTTCCGGAACTATATAAAATCTCTTTTTCAGGAGGTATGGGATAAAAGTATCTTTTTTCCAACGATAGCCCACCAATGTAAATAAAAATGAAACACGATAAGAGGTATAGGGGGAGGTATAAGATTATTATGAGATTGATTGTTATGGCATTTATTGACAATTCAAAGACTCTAGCACGTTGGGCCTGCCCTGCAACAAATCCTAATAACCAGTTGCTGACTAAGAATGTCCCCACGAGGATTAGTGTCAATCCAAATGCATGCTTCCACTTTGAACTCCCTGAAATATATCCTATTGCAATTGCACTGGGCACGATTCCGATAAGGAGAAAAAATTGGAGTCGAGCGGTAATGCTTGCAAAATTAAAAAGATTCGTAAGGGGTTCGTAAGATGTTCCACCCGTGAAAAAATATCTACTTAGAAAATCACTTAAGAAATTTATCGTGATAAAAGAGAAGAGGACTAAAATTAATCCTCCAATGGCAAGACCCAGCAAATCCATTTGCCAACCACGCTTGCGGATTTTATTTTCCACGATTTGCTCTATCGTGGGATCGAATTTTTCCCGAATTACTGAGATATCTAACTTTCCTTTGAGTAAATAATCCTTAAATTGCAAATAGAATGCTTCTGCAATTTCCATCAAGGTTTTTTTGATTAGAGAGAGATTGTCTTTTTGAGATGCCAATGCGGCAATAGTTATCTTTAGGGTCCGATCGAAGTGAATGACAAGTTGTTCGGTCTGAACATCTATTTTTGAGAGTTTTTCTCCCATTGTTTCTTTTGAGAAATCTGAAATTGCAGTCAAAAACCCCGAAAGTAGTTGATCATCGATTGTTGAATGAGCGAAGGATTTGTGGTATATTCCAAGACCACCTTCCGTGATAATAAACAAGTCGTAGATCATTCGGTTCACTACATGTTATCGTTTTTCCTGCAGACATAAATCTATGGAAACGGATTTATTTTATTCTTTTCGTGGATGCAAAAGTCCTTTTATGTAAATATTGTTGGTGAAATCAAAAAACTTGGGAGCTGATTTTCATAAATAATGGGGAAAATTCATTTTTTGGTCGAAATCATTAATATTTCCATTCATCAGGAAGATTTCACGTATTTAATCGCTTATTCTAGTGAAATTCCTTCATTGATCTTCGTTATTAGAAAGATTTTTCTTATGGTTTTGCATGAAAGAATTGGAGATAAAATATCTTTTCGTATCTCAAGAAGACAATTAATTCCGAAAAGATCCAACAAATTTATTTAAAATGGACATATTTTTTCGTTAGTTGGACGTGTATGCTCGTGAAAAAGGAAAGCGAAGATGGTTTTCAATGGTTGGTTTAATATCTGGCAAAAATATGCTCGTTACTGGTGCTGGTAGTGGAATTGGGCGGGCTATCGCCGTGCGAGGTGCAAGAGAGGGTGCAAACGTGATCGTGGTTGATATAAATTCACAAGGTGCTCGGGAAACGGCAGAATTAGTCAAAAAAGAAAACCAAAAAGCGATTACCATCATTCGTGATGTAAGCACGGCTGAAAACGTAAAGGAAATCGTGAAGATTACCTATGAAAATTTTGATCGATTGGATATTTTAGTAAATAATGCTGGAATTGGGGGAACAAATCTCTCTCCCGTCATCAAGCTGGATGAAAAAGATTGGGATCGCATATTTCAAGTAAACATTCGGGCTGTCTTCTTGATGTGCAAGTATTTCTTGCGACACATGATTAAAAATGAGACTCCCCGGGATCAGATCCGTGGAAAAGTAATAAATATTGCTTCGCAGCGTGGCAAGACGGGAGGAGCAGGCCTTAGTGCTTATAGTGCTTCCAAAGCGGCTGTAATCAGCTTTACTCAATCTCTCGCTAAAGAAATGGGGCGAAAACGAATCACGGTGAATTGCATTTGTCCCGGAACGATTTATACGGGGATTTGGGGCGGTGCGACCATTGACCAAATAAAAGGTTTTGGTGGTGAAGTTCCTCTCAAGTATAAAAAAGTGGGTCTTCCTGAAGATGTGGCAGGCGTGGTCATGTTTTTAGCCTCGAAAGATGCTGATTGGATGACGGGGCAAGCGGTTAATATTACCGGTGGCATGATCATGACTCGTTGATTTTTCTTATAAAAAAAAATGGTAATGAAAATGACCGAAGAAATTAAAACTGGTGGAGATTTATTTATTGAAGCCATGTTGGCTGAAAATGTTCGTTATCTCTTTGGAATTCCAGGGGGACAAATGTTACCCATGTATGATGCGGTACAAAGATGGGGACGAGAACAAGGCATAGATACGATTAATTTTCGGCATGAACAGGCGGCAGCTCATGCTGCTGATGCTTGGTCTCGATTGACTGGCAAGCCCGGCGTGTGTTTTGGGACTGTCGGTCCCGGGACGACTCATTTGGTGCCGGGAGTTGCTTGTGCTCAGGCAGATAATATTCCAATGGTTGTGGTTGCTCCAACCGTGGCATATAACTTGAGTGATAGTTTTGGCTTACAAAGCGGATTAGATCAGATGAATTTAATGAAACCAATAACAAAATATCAGAAACACGTTGAAAAAACGGATGAAATACCAACGTCCATTCAAAAAGCATTTCGACAAACCACGACAGGTCGACCGGGTCCTGTTTTTCTGGAAATCACGAAGGAAGCTTTTTATGGTCGCACGGAACTGAAACATCCCATTTCTGAGCCATCTGATTATCGTCCTGTTCTTGGAGGCGAAGGTCACCCTGAATTGATCAAGCAGGCTGCGAAACTCATCATTAAGAGCAAGGAGCCCGTGATGATTGCAGGCGGTGGCGTGATCATGGCGGGAGCATGGGAGGAATTTCGTGCGCTTTCAGCATATTGCAAGATTCCTGCCATGACTACTTTCATGGGAATTGGTGCAATTTCAAGTGAGAGTGATACTTTTATTGGGGCAACAATGAGTTCACCTGCAGCACAAAATGCTGGTCAATCGGATTTGGTTCTCGCTTTTGGGTGCAAGTTTTCGCACACGCTTGCTCTCGGAAGAGAACCGATGTGGAAGATTGATAAACAAAAATTGGTTCACGTCGATATTGATCCGACCATGATCGGTCATAATAGGCCTGTGGATGTTGCCATTGTTGGTGATTGCAAGCTGGTTCTCAAGCAACTACTTGAAGAAATAAAAAGACTACAACCTGCTCCTGTTGAAAAACGCCCTTGGTTATCCGAGTTGAGAAGGGTAAGAGCGAATTCAATTGAGAGCGTGAATAAACGAGCAATGAAAGAAGCACGTCCAATGCTTCCCGAAAGAATGTTAAAGGAAGTACTCGAATTCATCAATGAAGACGCGATTATCGTGATTGATGGTGGAGATATTGTTCTTTATACACTTTTGCAGATTGATTTTTACAAGCCCCGCCCTCCTCGTTCAACATTAAATAGCGTATCAATGGGACATTTAGGTACAATCATTCCTTATGCGGTTGGTGCATGTCTTGCAAGACCTGATAAGCAAGTGGTTGGAATTACAGGAGACGGGTCATTTTTGTTCAACATACAAGAATTAGAAACAGCGGTTCGATATGATCTACCATTTATCATTATAGTTGCCAACAACTCGGCATGGGGCATGATAAAAGCCAATCAACAGCTCAACTTTAAAAAGAGATTCATTGACACTGATTTTCCAGATATAAATTATGCTGATATTGCGAGGGGATTTGGTTGTCATGCTGAACGAATAAGTGATCCTGCGGAAATCAAGCCTGCACTTAAAAGAGCTGTTGATTCAAAAAAGCCATCAGTTCTTGACATTATCATTGATTTCAAAATTCCTAAAATCCGAAAATTACTTGCAAGTATTGGTTTGTCGCTCGGCTAACAAGGAGAATTGGTGTGGTTCATGAAAACAAGATCAATTTCAGAGATACAAGACAAAATCAAGCGTGGAACTGCCGTAGTGATGACTGCACAAGAGTTGGCAGAGGCCGTTGAAGATGGACAGCGTTTTACATTTGATGATATTGACGTGGTAACAACTGCCACTAAAGGAATCATGAGTGGAACCTCTGCAATATTTTCGTTTCGTGTGGCAGGGAAAGGTGTTTTCAAGCGAGCTCTTGAGACTAAGATGAATGGAATTCGATGTTTTGTTGGTCCCTGTCCAAATGAAACTTTAGGGATGGTCGATTTAATCGTTCATGGCACGTCTAAAAGCATTGAAAAACCTCGATATGGAGGAGGTCATCTTTTTAGAGACTTGGTTGAAGGAAAAACCATTGATGTAGAAGTCTTGCCTACAGACGGTGACATAATTAAAACAACCATTACTCTCGACGAAATGTTTTATGCAAAAATGTTAGGCATTCGACAATCCTTCCGGAATTATAACGCTTTCATGAACCCTCAGAAGGACCCTGTAGATACCATTTTTAGCATAACAAAAATGCCCGGCAAGTGTCAGGGCATTACGTTTTGCGGTTGCGGGATCATTAATCCGCTTCAGAATGATCCAAATCTGGAAGTCATCGGTGTTGGAACACCCATCTTGATGAATGGAGCTTTGGGTCGCGTCATTGGTGAGGGCACGCGCAGTTCATGGGCAAAACCAAATTTGATGTCCTTAGCCAACATGTTTGACATGAAACCGCAATATCTCGGAGGGTTCAACACGAGCGAAGGTCCTGAGACAATCTGTACTTGGGCAGTACCCATTCCCATTGTCAATGAAAGAATCTTTAAAGGTCTGAAATTCGTGGATTCAAATGTTCCCCTAAACGTTGTAAATGTTTTAGGACGTAATCCCATCTTCCAGATCGACTACGGAAAAGTATGGAAAAGAAATTTCTACGTTTCTTTTGAACCTGACAAGTGTCTTAAATGTGAACCGTGTCCAATAGAAACAATTTGTCCAACAAGTTGTTTTACGGTCGAGGGCGGAATTGACAAGAATTACTGCTTTAATTGTGGAACTTGTGTTAGAAATTGCCCTGAAAATGCTTTTAAAGGAGACCTCGGTGAAATAAAACACGAAAACAAGCTCATCAAGATCGTTGGACGGCAAAGTGATCGTCATGGTGCAATTCAAATCATGGATGAATTGAAACACCGCATTCTAAATGGTGAGTTTCCATTAAATCTTCCTATCGAGCGTCTATCATTCAAGGTCGATAATTATTGAGTTCAATTTATCTCCTTAAAACGTGAAGATAAAGCATTTTCTATAAAGTTAATAACTTTTCCTTCTATTTTTATTAAGTTTTAGAAGAAAATTCCGTTTTGGTTGTTTTAGTATTCCTTGAAAGCTTTTTTTCTGTTCAGCAAGTATTAATAATCTTAAATCGAAAAAGTTTCCCATTCAATTCATTTCAAGACGATGATTTGCATGACTCTAAGTGAAAACTCAATTTTGAAGGCATTGACTCCAGATAACGTCAAACGTGCTATTCCTCTAGGATTTGGACTATTAAAGCGTGCTGCTAAGAAACGACCTCTTGCCGTGAATTATGATCTAACATATTCCTGTAATCTAAGATGTGAACATTGTTATTTTTCACGTGCTGTAGAAGAGAAGCGACTTCAAAACCAATCGTTAGATGAATTGACTGACGAACAATGGATTAAGACTTTCCGTTATCACCACTCATTAGGAATTAACTCTGCGGCTTTAACAGGTGGTGAGCCTACTCTCCGCATGAACCTCATCAAAGAAGCCGTTGACATATTTCCAATGGTTCAGATTGCCACGAATGGGCTCATCAAGATGCCAAAATTTCCCGGAAAACAACCCGTGATATGGACATCACTTGATGGTCGTCCTGAAACTCATAATGCAATTCGTGGGGCTGAAGTATTTGACCGAGTGATCGAAAACATCCAAAATGACAAGCGAATTTTCATTTCAATGGCGGTTAGTGCCTCAAATTATGATGAAATTGACGTGGTTGCTAAAATTGCCCACGATGCTAATGTTCGAGGGCTTTTCTTCCTTTTCTACACGGGCTATCCGGGAGACCCATTGCTTCTTAAAGGAAAAAGTCTTCGCAAAGCCGTGAAAGGAATTTCTAAAGCAATGATGGAATATGGCGATTTTATCGTTATTTCGAAAAAAATGATCGAAACATATGTCACGAAATCTCACGTCCCGACTTGCATTTTCAAGAATGGCGGCGTCCAAAGTTTTTACCCAAATGGAAAACGAAAATATTGCGTGATGGGGAACAGTCCCGCCTTGTGTGCTAATTGTGGGTGCATAGTTCCCGTGGCATCTCATTGTCTCGCCAAATTCGATCCGGAAACGATTGAGAAATTAAAGAAATTTCCGTTTTAATTTTTTTAATTCATGCAATTAAAGCAGTTAAATTAACATGAAAGACAAAATAAGAAAGAAATTAATCGATAATTACATTTTCTTCTGAGATATATCCATTTCTTTGAAGCCAACGGGCTTGAGATTTCGTGTATCGCAAGATTATATCGCCCCTTTCATCGCTTTGCATTTCTGCCCACGGTTCAACTAAAACCCAGTCGTCTATTCGAATCCACATTCTTTTACGAATTTTTCCTCTTATACGACAATTTCTGATCTTTTCATCCATGCATTGGACTTTTAACCAACCCGCTCCAAGTAATTGGATCACGATGCCCAGCACTTGATTCTCATTCGGGACGGTAACACGCCGTTGGATGGTAGTAGGAGCATTATGACCGGCTCCTCCTCTATTTTTCTTTTTTCCAGCTTTCTTTTTTGGTATTATAACACTTCCTAAATTAAAACTCATGCACGTAATTTTTATCGGTGAAAATAAGCAAGACTTCATTTAATGAAGATTATCTTAGCTCATGTTTAATTTTAATTATTTTTACTTTAATTTTTATTAAATGTTGTGCTTATTTTTTAATTCTTTATAAGTAAAAAGTCATCCAATCCGACCATCGTAAGTAAGAGCTATCTTGATGCAACCATCATCAAGTGATTCAATGTTGACGCTAGAAGTATACAGCCTATATGACGTGGTCAAGATTGGCGTGAAGAATCGTGAGAGAATCTTCGTTGCATTAGATAGGAATAATTTGGCAACATCTTTTGGGGATTCTGCAATGACACCATGCTTCGATAGGCAATTATTGATGATTTCTAATTCTTGCGGTTCAAAAACGTAATTTATCTTGATGATTGCATCCACATTTGAACGACCGATTTCACAAACGGTGCCCAATTTTTTCTGATCAAATGCAAACAAGTAGCATAGAAATGTTCCGAAGAGGGCTTTCCCGATCCATTTTAGAAATGGCGATATCGTATGATTTCCATATTTTTTCGTCCATTGCTTGTATGCTTGATTAAACTTTGTAATAAATGAATCTATCGGACCTCTTTTCGCCTCTTCAAGGAATGCTAGAACGCCCCCAGTTATCTCCATTTTACTTGCTTGAATGATTCTATCGACCATTCCTTCAAATCGTTCATTCATTAAAGCATCAACTCATTTTTATTTTGAATTGAACCACTGAGTTTTATATTTTTATGCTTTCAAAAACGATTATTTCTTGATAGAAAATTAAGTTTTTTCAAGGAAGAATGATTAATGAAGCAAATAAGCGTGATAGGAGCTGGTGTATTGCAGGATCGTAGAATATATGAATTCACGCGTGAATTGGGACGCGCTTTGGCGAAAAACGGGTATATCGTGGTCTGTGGCGGAAAAGGTGGTGTAATGGAAGCTGTTTGCAGGGGAGTTCATGACGAAAATGGTATTTCTGTCGCAATTTTGCCAAGCATTAATGATGAAGAAGCTAACGAATATGCCTTCATAAGAATTCCCACGGGTCTTGGAGAAGAACGGAACAGGTTAGTCGTCCAATCTGCTTCCGTGATCATTTGCATTGCAGGTGAACGCGGCACGCGAATGGAGGCAAAATATGCGCTAAAATTGAAAAAACCCCTAATAACGGTTCCACATACAGGTGGTGTTTCGGAAGAATTTAGCACTTTGGTTTCCGATAACATGCATGTTGCTAATGATATTAAAGAAATTCTGACACTTCTTAAAGAGATCACGAAAAATTGACTTGCTTTTTCTCACCACGCCAATGACGGATTAACTGTTCGTACATTTTTTCTAGACTCTCATTGGCATTAATATAAATAATGTCATCAAGATGTTCCCTCCAAGTTGGTAACTCAATTTTTTCAAAATATTCCGTTATTATTTCTTCGGGAACCTGACGGTGATTTCGTTCTTGATTTCTTTTTAGAGCGATTTCCAAGCGGGCTTGCAGGAAGATGATCCAAACGGCACCTTTTTCATACTTTGCTAAGGAAATGAATCTTTTTCTGTATGAGCGCAAATAATTCGTGCTATCTAAAATGACGATCTTTTCTTTTTGCAATTCTTCAGCAACTCGGTCTTCAATGGTCTGCCATGTATTTTCCTCATCGACCATCTCATAAGTTCCTGTTAATTCCTTACGTGTTTCATCGGAAGAAATTAGAGAAATGCGATCTTTAAACACGCTTTCGAGTTTTTCTTTCAATAATTTCGAGAACGTTGTTTTTCCGCTGGCTTGAATGCCCGCTATTAGTAGGAGGGCGCAGTCACCCCTAGGCATGGAATAAATCACCATTTTTTATAGAGATAAATCAGAGATACAGATTTTTATGATGTGATAATATAAAAACATAAAGAAAAAAAACCGGTGTTTTTTAAAGATTTTAGACGAATTTATTTTACAAGAGCTTCTGCAAGGGTGCGAAATGCATCTTCAACATTTTCTCCGCTTTTTGCGGATGTCTCAATAAAGCGAAGGGCTCCAATCAATTGCTTCATTTCTTCACCTTTTTTTGTTTCGATTGGTTCGAGACCTTCTTTCAGTAAATTTTTATCGACACCTTTCAATTCGTCCTTGATGTCCTTCTTGTTTCCGATTAAGATCATTGGTATGTCTTTTCCGCCGATGGCTGCTTTCAAGTCGTCATGAAAATCACCGACATCAAGATAGGTCGAAGGACGGGTCAAATCGAATACAAGCAAGGCACCTTGAGCACCACGATAATACATGTTTCTGACTTTGCCGAAATGTGTCTGTCCAGCCACGTCCCAGCAGGAAAGTTGAACTGTTTTATTGTCAATTTTTAATTCTTTCAACAGGATATTGACACCTATTGTTTCGATGTACTTTTCTTTGAAGCTATTTGCTACAAAACGATTAATCAATGACGTTTTTCCAACGGCTGGACTTCCGATGCACACGATTTTAAAACTATAGACTTCTTTATCTCTGGACACTGTAAACCCTCTAAAAAATTTTAGTTGTAGGTTTTTGGACATGATTTTTCTAACTGACGCATGGACTCGTCTCGTAATTGGAATATTATTTGTCTTTATATTTTAAGCTTATTGAGCATGAAAAACCTGACAAGATTGTTTCGTTTTGAAGCGAAATTCAAAAACGAATTCAAAAAAAGAATTACAGATTGAAGAAAATACTCTTTTTCAGTCTTCTTCTTCCATAACTTCACTTTGAGTAAAACCGTCTTCGTCTAATTCTTCTAAAGTTTCTCCTATTCCATCCTTGATCGATTTTACCGGGACATCTACAAATCCGCTTCGCAAGGACTTTACCATTGCTAATGAAATTTGCAATATATCGCGAGCATCTTTTCCATTTAGAATCGGCTCGGCATCGTCTTTGACGCATTTAATAAAATGTCTCGTGCAATTTATGAAACTCCACTTCCAATCTGTTTGTTCTGGTAATTCTTGATGCCATTCTCCATCCCGATCAATCCAAAATAGACCCGGTTGTCCGGGACCTCCTTGATGGCAATTCTCAAACATCCTTCCTGTCAAGCCGTTAATCCATAAAATGCCATTTGCACCATGAATCTCTACTTGTTCATCTTCACCATAATAATTCGAGCGAATCGGAGCAAAAGGTGTTTGGGAAATAACCCACGTGCCAAATTTATCGTGGCTCTTTTTATATAGAATCACGGCAGGAACATCTGCCTTGAGAACCTTTTTCATCCGATAGCCGCCTTTCCAGGCTTGCACGCTCTTAATTTTCTTGAGGAACATGTGAATGATGCTGTGCTTATGGTAACCATCATCATAAAGCCAGGGCATCTTATAATTCTCACGTTCCGTTATGCGCCAATAGTATGACCGAAGATAATCCAGCTTCCAACTACTCAAAACATCATCAGCCGCCCAAGTACGTATGTTCACTGCATAAGGCTTACCAATAATTCCGCTTTCAACGAGTTCCAGTGCTCGAAGGTAAGGAGGATGAAATCGTGAGTTCTCAAAAACTTGAAATTTTACTCCTGCCTTTCTTGCGGCGCTTATCATTGCATCCATGTCACTCAACGTATTCGCAGGAACTTTTTGCAAGTTCACGTGTTTACCTGCTTCACACGCTTCGACTACCATCTTTGCATGTAAAGAATGTGGTGTCAGGACCTCAATTATATCCAAATCAGGATCCCTCAGCATCTCGTGATAATCCGTAAATGTATTTTTTATACCATATTCCGCGGCAGTTTTTTTCAAGCGACGCTTATTTTTATCGCAAATTGCATGTACTTCTGCATCAGGATTATCCAGATATCCCATGACGTTCAACGTAAATATCCTCCCGACGCCAACGATTCCGACTTTCAATTTTGTAATTTTAATCATCTCTTAAAACATGTCAAATTCCTTGATAATATTTAAAACTATGTCACGAAGTATTCAAAAAAATAATTCAAGTAATTTATCTTTTGAACCGGATTAGAAGAACAATTATGCAGCGTTATAATACCAAAACTAATTACCATTCGTTTCTCTCTTCTCTCATTTTAGCTCTATCTATATATTGATCCAACTCTGCGAGATATTCATTAAGCCATTGTAGAACATTATTATTAGTTTCATCTAGTTTCAATTTAGAGAATTTTTCCTTCTTTTTTTGATAGTGAAGACTAGCTGGTGGTCTATAAATCTCTGTTCCTGTTGTAAAATTGATTAATAATTCTATACGGACATCTTCCAAATGTCCATATCGTTTTAACACTTTGTAGGACAATGTGGGATTATTATTGTCATCATAAAGAGCACGTGGAGCATATCTCGCAATAAGTGATGCTCTATTTTGCTCATCCTCATCAATCCAACCCCATATTAATTTTAAGGGTATTAAAGAAAGAAAGTTCTTTCTTTGCATCCAATTTAATAACCAGAAAGATCTAGAGTCATGTTGGTATTTATCGATAATAAAATACTGCGTTATTGATTTCCAAATTTGCTCTGGGAATTTTTTTCCAAAATCTATCAAAAAATTATTTATATAAGAGTCATATCCTTCAATGATTGTTCCCTCTTCACGAAAATGCTGGAATATAATTTCAACAATTGTAATACTTTCATTTGGATATAATTCAAAGAATTTAGAAGCGATCCTATACCAATAGAAAGAATCCATGTTGCTGAATTTATATTCAATATTCTTTCGAAACAACCGTTCATCTGTAAGTAATTTTAATGTTAATTCCTTCGGAAGTATTTTCTCTGAATCATGTTGTACATAATAGGAAAAATAAAAATCGAGAATTAATGCAATTGCTTCAGTTCTAGGTGTTTCAATTAATAATTTCAACCATTTATTGAATGTATCTTCTGACATTGCCTGAGATCTGTGTCCAAGATATGAATCCTGTAATTGTTTGAGTGTAATGGCACCATTCTTATAGAGATTTAAAATCCTAAGAACAGATCTATCAGTTACACCTGATCGTTGAGAAAGTTGAAAAACCAACTCAAAATATTTTTCCTGTTTATATAAATCATCCAGAATTTTTTCCCATTCCTCTCTATTTCTTTCAAAGATTGAACGAAAATAGCCGTTTATTAGGGAATAATTAATCGGTTCCTCTTTAGATTCTATGAATTTAAGAAGATTTGGTAAAAGTGAAAGAATTTCATCCTTTTTACCCAATTCATAGCCAAAAAAATAAGCTTTATTTGCTTGATCTGTTAATAACCAAGTTAATTCGGACCTTAATAAAGCAGGATTCTTTATTGCATCCTTTGCTAATTGTTGAATTTGGTTTCTAGCTTCACCTATTGGTAAACCATCTCGATCAATATCGTCTTCAAAAAGCAGACTCATACCGACATATCGTTTTAAAAGGGAGGGAAAATCGTTTCCTGTCAGTTCTTCCTTCAATTTAGTCCATCTGACCAGAATGTCATCTGTTAACAAGCCCTTTTCAAAATGTAAGAGTTCACTAATGCGATTAAGTAACATTTCCCTATTGCAGAATTTTCTTTTCGAGAGAGTTTTGATGGTCTTAAAAACAATCGTTTGGAATTCTGATTTAGTTCCTAGACTTCTGATTTTATTAATTAATATATTACAAGCTTCAGCTTGCAAATTTTCTTCTAGTTTGTCAATCTCACTTTCTAATAGACTCCAGATAGCGCGATGTCCTTGAATCCACTCTTCATAGGATTTAGGAGTCCAAAATTGTTCGTCTTTTGGGAAGCCGTAATTAATATTATCGATTACTCTAACAAATCTACGGACCTGTAAAGCTCTTTCACAGGCTTTAAGAACTAACATTTGGCGATCCTTTATGCCTGAATTGAATGCATCTTTAATAATTGGTAACCTTTCGAGGGGTGAAGCCGCAGTTGGAGCGACTTTTCCCGGTCCTGGAGAGAAAAGATCAATGAATACACCTGTTGCATTATTTGCATAGCTTTCATTTTCTGCTTCGGCCAGTAATAGGAGAATTCTTGCTGCACCAAGAAATAGTTCCTTTTTTCTGGCGAGCTTTTGAAGAGCCCAAATGATTTCTCTTCGACCATTTTTATATTCGAGTCTTTCTTCCTTAGTCCATTTACCAATTGTATTATTTAGGCATTTCAAAGCGGATTCTGGATCAGCCTCAGTGAGAATTAAAAAAAAATTTGCGCCTAATTTACTTTTCAAGAATTCCTTATTAGCCCCTTGAAATGGTCCAGCTTCCCCGAGTATTTCTCTAACCTTTTTCATCGCAACTTCAGACTTCTTAGCATAAGCAAACATCTCAAAAAACCATTCGCGCAGTTTTGGTTTTAGTTTCTTTGAGAAATCTTCTAATTCTATACCTAAACCATAACGATCCCAAAATTCAGTCCAAAGCCACACGTGAAATAGCTTTGGAGTTATATAGAGTGTAATATCTCCTTGAAGGATCTTTCTTTTCCTAAGAGTAGATATTATCTCTTGAAATCTCATCCATGTAATTTGTGGATCTGTTTCTTCTATCAGTTTAGCGATATATCTCGCTTCATTAATTAAATCACGTCCAAATCCAAATCTCTTAAAAATTGAAAGATATCTTAGAGTTAATTCTCTTTGGACTACTTTTTGGTCGTTAGGATCATCTCCACCTGTGATAAAACGTTTCCATAGATTTGTGTAGTCCACTTCTTTCAAAACATCTTCAGGGTTTTCAGGATCTTCTCTTAAATTCATACCAATGATATGAGCCACTCTTGGGTTACCATCACAATAACTGGCCCATTTTTTAGCTAAATCTTTACTTACTCTATAATTTTCTATGATCTCAACGATCTTCTCAAGCTCTAAAGGCTTTAAGCTGTAGTACCTTGTAGTACCCGCTCTATACTCTTCTTCTTCTGGATAAATACTGATAAGTTTTATTCTAGGTCCCCGATTTCTCAATTTATTCCAAAGATTTGAACTCGTTGATACATCTAAATCATCAACAACTAAAATAACATAAAAATCATTATCAACTCTTAAAATCTCATTTAAAAGAGGATTTTCTAAGAAATTACTAGGACGGGAAACATAAATCACCAAAGGGGAAAGATCCTCTCTCCGAGTGGCTTCATAAATAAGTTTAGTTTTCCCGATCCCTGGTTCTCCCAATATTCGGATATGAATGGAATCGTCAGCTCCTCTTAACTCACCCTGGAGAGCTGATACCAGCTGGTCCTCATTTTGATCTGGCATATATTCATTTCTCATATCTTCGTCTTGACCCCAACTCTTATGGGTTTGAAACTGTATTTTTTCAGTTCCTTTAATTAATAAGCATAAAGAAGGATATGGTTTAAAAAATCCAATCAGACCCGTCTGATCAAAAATATCTATCTGAGGATCTTCATAGTCACAATCGTTGTGCAGGATGTCCCTTAAATTTGATTCTGCCAAAACACGTTGCTCCTTAAGTAATTCTATTCCAAAACAAACAATAACATATCTTCCACCACCATCAAGACAGTGTTTTATCATTTTTTTAAGGTTATTTTTATTTGGTTCTTTTCTTTCACCAAATAATTCGTTTCTGAGCTCTGCTAGCTGCCATGGCTCAAATGTTTTGCCAGATTTTATTTGAAACCCCGTTTGTCCCTTCTTTATTAGACCACTTTCATTTTCAGTATCGTTCTCAATATAAGCATCAATTCCTCCATCCTTCACGGAACTATCTGTCTTTATTGTAATCTTGGAGGGAGGGATCTCTAATCTTGTAGATTCAGCATACAATAATTCGCGGAATATGATATGAGATTCATCAGGAGAGTACCTATCTAACTCTTCCTTTTTAATTGTAAACATTGTTTCCATTCTATTTCATTCCCAATTAGTACTCTATTTAGTTCCTTTTCTTTTTTTCCTTTCTTGGATCATCTCATATGTTTTAGAACTGAAGAATTTTTCTTTATTCTTCATTGCTTCTTTGCCAATTCTTTGTATTTCATTCTGATCCCATTCATATGAGTCTATTTCTTTAATTCTTGTAAAGATGAAGTTTAATAGTCCTAATCCATTGATTAATCCATCTTGAATTCCTTGGTCTGTCATTAAAACACCCTTTTCAAAAACCTCTGCGCCCTCAAATCCTAGAAATGAAGTAGGTTTAATAGCAGAAACAATAGAAATTGATGGAATATGGCAAAAAACAAACATTTGTGTCCTATCGTCATTAGATGCAAAAGTAGCATCAACTGTCCGTCTTATATATGGTTCAAATCCATCTGGTAAATCCAATTGTCTAGAAATTAATTCTGAAATTCCTTTTCTCCAAATAATAATGTAATGAGAATTAATTTCGTTCCAGTTTGCATGTTGAAGTATATAACGCTTCCATTCAACCAAACAATTTTTAATATCCTCTCTATTAGAATTGAATACCTCATCTTTTAGGCCTAAATTATAACAATCATTATATAAAATTCTCCAAGATTGAGAAATTACATATTTTAATAGACGAGAATCATATTTAATATTAGTTGGTACCCCTTTTTCATTTATCTGGTAGAAAATTGTCCGAGCAAAATAGTTTTCAAATTTTCCGATTGATTGTTCACAAGAATTGCATAACATGGGAGTTTTTACTAAATCTTGAACTCTTTGCTTTGGATTTTCAGCTTTTCTTAAAAATTTAGTTGCACCAGTCTTCTTTATCCATTTTCCAACAAAATTTGGAATTATGTGACTGATTTGTAGAGTATTTTGTTTTCCACAAAGAGGACATTTAGCAAAGGTACTTTTCCTTTTGTACCTCATAGTTATCTTCAACTCTTCGGATTTATTAACGAATTTATCATAAATAATTCCAATCTTTGTTCTTTTTGAATCTATGGTTTTCACAAAATAACTCTAGAAATATTTCTGAAGCTTCTAATGATTTTGGAGTCTCGAAATATTCGAAAATCTCATAAAAAATACTATTTCCTTCTGGGATATACTGAATGACTTTTATTTGATTCCCGGTCAATTTAAGCTTATTTGGAAACGATTTGTCAATTTTTTGATATCTTCGCTTCGTGTTTGGTAATTTTGCGTCCTCTGAAACATGAATGGGTTCAAATTCCCACCTAAGGTTCTGACGACATTCCCAGAATTTTAAACACTCGGGATCATTATATATCGGATATAAAAATCCCATTAAAATTGTCTGCATTTCACTTAATTTATTTTCTAATACGAAAGAATTAATAATATCATTTTTTAAAATGGTTTCCAAATAATTTTTTATCGAAAAATTCTTCTCAATCATTAAATAATTGCCTCCTGACTATTTCTTTGATTAATTGACTGTTGCTTCATTTTTAAAGGGATGAAATCATCCAACCAAGTAACGAACTTAGGATTGGAAGCAAATTCTTTGGTAAAAATTAGAAAACCTACTGGTGTCTGGATTTTAAAAAAGAGAAACTTAGAATCAAGAGTATCCGTATTTATTTGGGTTATTAATCCATTTTCTTGTATTTTTTCTTGAGGCATGCTAATTTCCAAGAGAGATTTCGATACGTATCCATATTTCATATTTTTAGGTATTTTTGGTATCCAGAAATACCCTTTTTTAGAAATTTGATTTATGCGGGAAATTAAAGCATCTCTAATTGAAGAATTATGCTTAGAACATGCTCTATATTTTTCAATCTTAAAGATCCAAGAACCTTGGCTTAAATTTTTTAATTGTTGCTCCATAACTAAGCTATGAAAATATTTGATAATCTTATATCCTTTATATAAAGTGGTTTTTTGCC
The DNA here is from genome assembly GCA_029838215.1 of Candidatus Helarchaeota archaeon. Taxonomy (GTDB): domain Archaea; phylum Asgardarchaeota; class Lokiarchaeia; order Helarchaeales; family RDOG01; genus JALGVI01. The sequence continues at coordinate 58,182 of JALGVI010000008.1, forward strand.
TGATAATTCTTCTTTGCTTTATTAAATCACTAATTGCTCTTCTTAAAGATGCATCTGAGCAAAAATTCGTTTCAAGAAAAACCTGTTCTAATAATAACTTTGTTAGACCATATTTACTAAAATAAATAATCAGTTCGATTATTTCTCTTCGATTTTTCCCTAAATGAAAGATAATAGGTTCATCTTTAATATCGCAAATATAAAATCCTAAGTTATCCATTTTTTGAGAAACAACTTCTGAATTAAGGTAAAATTTACCATCTAGGGATTTTTGAGATATTCGGGCAATAAAATTTTCAAGATATTTTCTGCTGATAGTATTTTTTGCTTGATAAGCATCTAAAATCTCATAAACTTCTTTTTTTGAGCGCGGTTTATTAAGAAATTCAAAAATTTGATAACATTTTTCAGACTGATCTGGCTTATAATAATAAATCGAAATGCTATTTCGAGTTAATTCAATCCGATTGGGAAATGATTTATAGAGATCTGGGTATGATTTTAAAGAAGTTCCTTTACTGGATTGTTTAATTGCTGTCTCTAAATGTAAAATTCGCGAAATTTCCCTATTTTCCCAAAAAGCACTGGCTTCATCACTATTATAAAGGTTCTTTGTTTTTTCGATTAAAATCGTTCTGAATTCTTCCATTTCTTTTATCACCAATAGGTCGAGATTTTAAGGTTAGTGTTTCTCACTAGTCTGTGGCTAGGTACGCTTTTAAAGTCGGACATTTTTCCTCGATAATATAATGAGCGTAATCTAGTGAGTCTCGCCATTTTTCCTTTCTCCTCTTTTCATTTCTTCATATTGACCCTTCAATAAGCGGATTTGGAACCTCCAAAACTCTGCCGAAGTCATGAACCCCGCCTTTTTTAAGCACTCCTTAAATTCCATGTTCACGTCCTCTGGAACCGTAAAAGAATACATCTTCCACTCGATTTCGGGCGAATCTCGACACTCTCGAATGAATTCCTTGATTGTCGCATGAATCCACTTCGAAATTTTCGTATGATCTTTTTTTATCGCCCGAACTAACGCTTTCAAATCTAATTCTTTGGGAATCTTAAACCCATTCTTGACTTTTTCAGGCTGATTTTCGACCTTAATGGGTTCTGAAATGAAGAAGTCCTTCAAGGATTTATGTCGTTTAGAATCCACGTGTGAAATTTTTCATCAACTCCTAACGCGATGTGCGTTAAAATAATCTTCAGAAGGTATTTTTCCCGCATTAATCAAAACCTCCCTCTCTCTTTTAAAAGAGTTAGTTGTAAAATCATTGGTAAAATTATGAAATTCTAATAAAAGAACTTTGCATTATGTCCATTATGAAAAAGTAATGAAATAGTAAGCATTAAATAGTAAGCATTATATAGTCTGCTAAAGATTACTTAAATCAAAATAAGCGTGGGGATAATTTTTTGATGCGAAAAAATTTAGCGATAACTTGTGAATCGATTTGGCAAGAATGGGCAAGTGCTTTTGAATTATCGTTTAAAAAGGGAAGCATGGATCCAGCAATTTTCAAGAAGCTACGGTGTTTAGACTGTCCAGCACTAAATCATAAAAATCTAAGACCTCCTGCATATGGAATGAATGATGAACTTGCTGATGCATATAAAAGTATTGTAGTGTTTAATGAACCGATGGATTATACGGATCCTGATGATACTCTTTACGAAAATTTGACCGAAGCACTTATTAATCGCTCCAGCACCTACGAACAATTCATGGCACCGCTAAGAGCTACTAATTCATTTCAAAACATGGAAACCATTAAAGAGGTCGAGACGATTCTCAAAGACCTGCAAAATAAGATCTTTTATCCTGCCTACTACACGAATGCGGTTAAATGTTATGATGAAGCGGTTAAAGATAAGAAGACTAAGATTAAAGAAGCCCTCGAACATTGTTATGATTATTTCATTCGAGAGCTGAAAGTCATCGATTCACCAGTTGTTCTTACATTTGGAAATGCCAGCTACCTGTTAATGCAAAAACTATACGAAGATGAACTTCGAGCTGGGAACTTTCAGTTTGAGCTAAGTCCTGTGGAGAATCCGAGTGGATGGCCCCTATCTAAATCGAAATTTAGTTCAAATCACACGAATATTATAATCATTGAAGATAATTTGCAGGGGCAATTTAAAAAGAGAATTTGGGGGGTATTTCTTCACTCCGTTCCATATAGAGCGAGTGCGAACATTAAAGGTGTTAAAACTGACCTTCTCGAGAAGGTGAGCAACAGGACGCATAAGCCAGATCCAGAACTAGAAGGCGTAGAGTTCTATCGTGATTCAGTGCGGACCACGCTGCTCGAAATAAAGGAATTAATTCCAAAAGTACAACTTTAATTAAAAAAAGGAGTAGAGTTATTTTCTCTCGGTGGCATTTTGGACTTTATCAACCGTCCTTTGATACCAAGAGAATAGATCTCCATCATCAGATAATTCCATGGGAAGATTCTCAACAAATTTTCTTTTGGAAGGAATGCTAATAACCGTGGACATGGATTTTCCCCCAAAAAATGATTTTCATGACACACCGAGCTTGAATGGTGCGTGACCAATCGCAGAAAATGAACCAAGGTACGAAAAGTACCTGACAAAGAATTTCAAACATGAAATTTTGGCGGTATAGTAGTAAAGATATTGTAGAAATACAACTGAGGGCGAAGTTAAAACTGAGGAGACAAGATATTCCATATTTCTTGTTTAATATATAATTCTTTATTTCATTTTCAGTTAAATTAAAGGTAAGAATTATTGATATTCCAAGAATAAATAGACAAAAAAAAATCAAAGAAAAGAATCCCGGATTAAGAAAAGAAATTAATAAAAATACCATAAAGAAAAAGGAAGCACTAAATATAAATGCTCCACATATGTATCGAATTAATTTCTCCTTATCCATAATACTTTTCCTTTGACTCATATCACCATTTGTCCTTATTTTTTTGATAATAGAAGTAAAAGCTAATACTGAGAACGGAAGAGAATAAAATAATAATAATAACGAATATCATATTGAGTAGATATAAATCGATCCCGAAAAACGGTAATAAGGGATCGCGAATCCAAGGAAGAAAGATATTGAAACTTGAGAATGACGCAAATAAAATCAAAAAACTTAGGCAAACCCATCCGAATTGACCCTTGGAAGTCCAAAACTGAAACCGTGATTTTCGTTCTCCTTTAGGAACTCGAAATAAAACATCAATAAAAAATAACATTATTAAATTGAAATATAGAGCAATGCACCAACCCACCGTTATTGAAGTTTTAGAAATGAAGGGAGGTATCAGATCAGGGCGAGAATAAACCACAGAAAGAATAATGAGTGGAATAATAAGAACTATAATACAAATGAAAATACTGATGTCTAATGGTGTCATTCTTCGTTTCTTTTTTTCCATTCTAACACATTCTAATTTTCTCTATCCTATCTTGATGCAAATTATCTCTGCTAAGAGGGAGGAAATGGTGGCTCAAAAATAAAGAAGGAAATTATAGTTAATAAAATCATTGCAACCTCGACTCCTGCAATTAGACCAGCGATTGAACAAATTGCACCGATTTTTTTTCTTTGGACAAACTTGGACAACACCCGTAAAGAATGTTTCCTAGCGTCTTCGTGGGGCGGATCGGCACGCCCCGGGCGTGCTGGTGAGTGTCAGGTGACTTCACGGAGC
>JALGVI010000009.1 GCA_029838215.1 Candidatus Helarchaeota archaeon
AAGCGATTCCCTTTCTTTAAGGTATTGCTTCATCAGATGAATTTCTATAACGTGTATGAGAATTTTTCGATGTTTGAGCGGTTTGAAAGGAAAAAGAACATTAGGTCTGCGTTCTACTTGCTCCCTTCGGATTATGATGTCAAGAGAATTGAAGGCAAGGTCAAAAAACTCGATCGTTCGGGTTGGGATATTGGATTGCACGGCAGTTTTGGCACGCACGAAGACTTGGAAAAACTAAAGGACGAAAAGCAATTAATAGATGGTTTAATTGATGGTAATGTTCATGGTAACAGGTTTCATTTTTTGAAGTTTTCATATCCCGAGTCGTGGGGCATCTTAGAAAGGGCGGGTTTCGCGTATGATACTACTTGTGGTTCCAGCACGCACGTTGGCTTTCGAAATGGCTTTCCTTTCCCATTTTTTCCACCTTCAGATAATTGGGACACGCTGAGAATAGTTGAAATACCCTTACAAATCATGGATGCAACGCTCTGGACATATAAAAAATTCACGGAATCGGAAGCTCTTGAGTTTCTAAGGAAAAATTATTCGTTGATCAAGCAACAAAACGGAATGTTCTCGTTATTATGGCATTACGGAGTCCTAAACATGAAGGGAGGACGAATTTATCCCGAAATCCTTGAATTTCTTGACACTTCTAAAGTTTTAACGGCACGAGAAATAGCAGATTGGTGGAATAAAAGAAATGATTGCAATATCACGATAAATAAAAAACACTCGAGCCACGAAGTTCGCATTTATACGAGTGATGGAGATCTTGCGGGAATTGGACTTCAATTGGTAACCGACTTAACAGTAAAAAAGTGTTCGTCTAACGTAAAAATAATGAACATGGAAAACAATATCGGGAAACTTCTCATTACGGGGAATTCCGAAGCACGAATCACGTTGGAATGAAAAAACAATTACCTATAAGAGAATAAAAAATCAAATAATTTAAGAGATGAATTTTTCAGAAAAAAAATTGATCATTAATTAATAATTAACCTTGATAAAAGATGAACACGGAGTGAAAAAATGACAGAAGAGAATAATGGTTGCGAATATGACCATGAAAAGTTGTATAATTTTGATAATTACGCACCTTGGGTACGTCCTGACAGACTTTGGTTCAAGAACATTCCCGATTTCATTCCAAAATCGATCAATTATCCTAAATTAAAGGGATTGTGGTGCCTTTTAAAAACCACGGCGAAAAAATTCCCTTACAATTGTGCAATTCTATATGAGCCTGACTCACCATTAGAACGAAAATACATGTACATGGAGTTTGATCATTGGGCAAACAAGTGTGCTAACATGTTATACAACTTGGGTGTAAAAGAAGGGAAAGGTGTCTTGGTTTTTACACCAAATAATCCTGAATTCATGTTCTCCTTGTTTGGTATTCTTCAGACTGGCGCGGCAATAGTTCCTTGCAATCCACTCTTGAAGAAGAAAGAAGTTTCTCATATCATCAGCAATTCTGAGATAACGGATACGGTAATCGTTCACCAGTCATTATTATCAACGATTAAAAGAGTCCGCAAATCCATTTCCATTCCAAACATCATTGTCATCCCCGGTGATAAGGAAGTAGATCCCGAGTTCATGGATTTTAATAAGTTGATAAATGAAGCAGAACCCAAACCTCCAAAGATAAGCATAGATGTCAACAAGACCATTGCTGCCCTGATGTACACGGGAGGTACGACAGGGTTACCGAAGGGAGTAATGCTCACTCATGATAATTTAATAAAAAACACGTTTCAAGCAGGTCTATTCTTGTATGACAAGCCAAAGACCTTGGATTTACTCGGAACGAGTGCTAATTTGGCGGTCTTGCCATTATGCCACATTTTCGGGCTATATCTTTCCTTTGCAACCACCGCAAGTGCTTATCTCAATATCATGATGAAGTTCGATCCTGCTCGGGCATTACAAGTCATTGAAAAATACAAGCCTTTCATGATCAGTGGAGTGCCCACGCATTTCCAATTGCTTTCGACACCTCCAGAATTCAAAGATAGAGATATTTCGAGTTTAAAATTAATTACTTCTGCAGGAGCAGCCCTTGCACCAGCCATTGCAAAAAAATATGAAGCAAAAGATGTTGTCGTAAAGATGGGCTATGGACTTACGGAATGTTCGCCAGCCACGCACCTCCAACCCGAGTGGTTGAAATACAATTCTGAAAGCATTGGGGTTCCCATTCTTGATACCGATGCCAAAATCGTGGACCCAACAAATTATGAAAGAGAGACAGAAATAGGTCAAGCCGGAGAATTGTTGATTCGTGGTCCACAAACGATGAAGGGTTATTGGAGGAATGAGGAGGCAACAAAGTCGGTGATTTTAAAGGATGGTTGGCTACGCACCGGAGATATCGCAAGAATGGATGAAAATGGTTATTTTTACATTGTTGGTCGAAGCAAGGAACAAATCAAGTATAAGGGATATCGCATTCTTCCATTCGAAGTCGAGACCACGCTTTTCGAACATCCTGCGGTTGCGGATTGTGCAGTCATTGGCATTCCCGATGAAAACGTTGGCGAAATCATTCGAGCATTTATAAAATTAAAGCCGGAATTCAAGGGAAAAATCACCGAACAAGAAATCATCGAGTGGGCAAAAGAAAACATGGCGGGTTACAAATGGCCGAGGCAAGTAGAGTTCATCAGCTCCATCCCAAAAAGCCCTGTTGGAAAAACATTACGCCGTGGACTTCGAGAAAAAGCCTTGAAAGAGATTTCCAAGCAATAATTTCTTTTTTTTATTTCACTTGAGAGATATCAAGCACGGCATATCAGTCTTCAAGATCCTTTAGATCTTTTTCTTTTAGGCATCTTAATAGAGCTCCCGTGAGCAGTAGTTTGGATATCCTTCGCTTCCCCGAGATTTTCAAACCACCGAGAATGGACTTTAACGTGCTCATTTGCCAAGATGAAAATTCAAAAAATTTACTCAATGGAGCATACATCTCGAGGTGGGGATTCTCAATCTTTCCCCTGCTGAATTCATACGTGCCTTTCTGCGGGTCGAATACAATGCCAATCGTGCCCACGATCTTACTCTTGTCATATTTCTCATCGGTAAGAGAAAGATTTAGCCGCAGATCTGCTTTTTTTATTTTTTCTCTCCATTTTGGATGTCTCATCTTTTCTTTTAAAATGTCCTTGAGGCTTTTTTCCAAAGAATTAATCATGTTTTCGTTCGGATTCCAATCACTCAAAAGAAACACACCACATCTTTCTATCGTATTTTCAGATGCTAATCAGATGGATAATCTTTAAAGAATTTCCTTAAGAAAAGCACTAATCAAATAACGACTCATAATACTTAACTTAATAAATATCAAGTTCAAAATCCAATCAAAAATAAAAGATTTAAGAAATCATGCATTTTTCCGGTATTTATTAAAAACCAGTCATGAAGGGCTAATTTCGTGGAGAGTTCATGAGATGGAAGAAGACGAAATAGAAATGTATCTGGACATCTTAAGAGAATCCTCGACACCATTTGACCGATTCGTTTCTCATGGTCATACAAAAGATCCATTAGAAATGGACATAGAACGTCCTCGTGCACAAGCAGAACGGATTGTTAATCGGGCCTTGAGATCTACCTTAAATGATAGGAGGGCACGATTTTGTCCGATTGTTGGTGCAGCAGGGACAGGTAAGACGCATTATTATTGGGTATTGCAGGACCGTGAGGAAACAAAGGAAGGCGAGAAATGGGCAGTGGTGTACGTGCCATCACCTCCCGCTCAAGTTCGACTCTTGTTGCACATTTACACTTGTCTCGTCGATGAATTGGCGCCCCGCGGCTTGTTGAAGGACATATCTAAAAAAATCGTTGATAAATACAAGCCGGGCTTCCTGACAGGAATGAAAAAAGTCATTGAAAATGCCACGAGAGAGAACCCGGGTGTTAGCGGTGATGTTGTTCGGGCTTTGATCACGTATGAGATGTCAGATTCACGGAGAAAACGACGGTTTGCAGAAAAATGGTTATTAGGAGAGCCATTATCGGAAGAAGAGCTTGAATTGGCGCAATTAAATTCCGTGATTGAAGATGATGATGTCTGCCTGGCAACCATAAAATTATTTGCACAATATAGCCCTCGCGTGTTGATTTTTTATTTTGATGAATTAGAAATTCCATACAGGACGTTTGGTGAAGAAGCGGAAATTAGCTTGCTGGAAACGATCAAGCGAATATATAACGAAATCCCAAACATATTGATTATCACGGCCTGTTTAGACACGGTATGGGAGAGAATTTATGAGAATAAGCCTGATCGTCCTGCTTTGGCGGATGCCGCCTTGAAAGGTAGGATGGAAACGGTTGCGGTTCTCAAGCCTTTTACCGTCGAAGACGTGGAAATTTTTTATAAGAGAGCCATGAAGTATTTTTGGGAGAATGAGAAGAACATGGCTGCACCTGCGGATCCCTTGTTTCCACTAAATGAGGATATATTCAAGAAGATTCATGAAAGAAGCCGCGGTAATCCCCGCGATTCCATCAAAATTATTCGAGATTACCTCGATAAGGTGTTGTTCGGGGAGGAAGGAGTAGAAATTAGCCGTGAAGAGATTGCAACATTTGAAACGGAAGAGGTTCCTGCGAGTTCTGCACCAGTTGAAATCACGGTTACTGAAGAAATCATAGAAGAAACAGAAAAAACGACAACAAAACCAGTAACAGAACAGCAAACATCGGTCAAGGTCGAAACATCCAATGCAACTGTTGAGGAAGAACTTCCTTCAGAAAAGCTCAAGAAGACACTCGTTCAAGTTGCAATAGAGGAGGATGATTACGTCATTGAGGTCACGCCTTCTGCAGTTACGGGTGCCGCCACGGATAGCATAAACATCCTGAGTAAAAAGCTGGGAGAAGAGATAGAAATTAAGATTGGGAGTTCCTTTACTTTTAAAGGCAGGTCGAAAAATATCGGTGCGGAGATAATTAAGGGTGATCTCCACATAGCATTGGATGTTCCCTCGGTCAAGAGTTTTGATAGGAGTGGAGGCGTGGCAGCATTTTATGCTATCACTCGTTGTAGAGATGGAATTGAGTCAGGAACATATCAAAAAGCCATCCTGATAGTTCCTCGAGGAACCGGTGGTGCAAAATATTCTTCGGTTCGTGATTCGAATAAGGAAAACATCACGGTCATAGAAATAAATCAAAAAGAAGCCGAGCAACTGATTGCCCTTTCAAAGAGCGAGCCTTCAGAAAAGGGATTAGAAATTGCAAGCGTCGTTTTTCCAGAATTGAAGAAAGAAGAAGCAGAAACATCCGAAGAAACTGGCACTCAAGAATGAATTTCAATGTAGAAAAAATGAATTGAAATCGGTGTCAAAAACCTGCGGCTTTTTTACCTTTTTCATATCCTGTCATTAGAGCCTTTTCGTTTTCTTCAAATGCTCTTGACCATTGTTGCTTAAGGGTTTTCTTCATTGCATCCAATGGAACCGGAAAGTTGGGATCCACGCCCATTGCAAAGCCGATGAGGACAATGTTCATGCGATCAAATCGCCCGAAGAGGTCCTTTGCGATCATGTTTGCATTCAACGTGAATATGTTTTTAGAGAAATCCTTGAGAGAAGCCATCCATTCTTCTTGCGAGGGGTATTTTACGCCACTAAAGATGTGATCGGAGGAAGGCATCGTATATTCGTTGACGATGACGATGGTATTCTCGTTTAGGTATAAAGAATTTCGCAATCCTTCAAGAGGTTCGCTGAAGATCGCCATGTGTGCCATTCCCGTTCCAACGGTTCCTGCGTAGATCTTGGAGCGTTCACCCGTGATGTCTTCATCACCTGGTTCAGGGATGCCATATCGAACCGTTGCGGTTACCGAGCCTTCCCTCATGGTGGCACCGCGGGTTTCGGTTCCATTCACGTGAAGATTTGCTTCGATGCCTGCAATTTTTAGGAGTTGGGCGAGAGTCACGATACCCTGCCCACCTACGCCACTACATACAATATCGTACTTTTTCATGTCAACACCTCAAATCTGCGGTCTTATTAGAACCGTTTCTACAATTGCACCGTTGGGACATACATCCTTGCAAACTCCGCAATTGGTGCATTTTGCCTCTTCAATGTAGTAATATTCAACGCCGTTTTCATCCTTATCTTGCCGAATGGCAACGCATCCAAAGACTTTCGTGCATTCATCGCATCGTTCACATCGCTCGGGAATGATTTGATATCGGAATTCAATTTCTTCAGGGAGTTTGGCGCGTCTTCTTCGTCTATCAACTTGAATATTGCATTCACGCGTAGAAATCACGACTTTTGGACCTTTATTCTTTGGATTCAAGCAATCAAGAAACACTTTTTGCAGCGTTTTGATTCGATATGCGTCGACGACCTTGATGTATTTCACGCCCATGGACCTGCAAATATCGTATAATTTAATTGGGTCCATTTCTTCTCCAAGGCTATTCACGCCCGTATGTGGCAATGGTTGATGCCCGGTTAAAGCCGTCCATCGATTATCCATGATTATTAACGTGATGTCGGCATTTGAGTATATGGCATTCAAGAGAGCAGGCATTCCAGAGTGGAAGAACGTTGAATCCCCAATAAAGGCAAAGATAGGTTGATCGGAAGTATTTATTCGATGGGCAAGACCCTGACCGATTCCAACGCCTGATGACATGCAGATTAAATAGTCTCCCATGGAAAGTGGAGGTGCTGCCGCAAGAGCATAACATCCGATGTCATCACCAATTACTGCTTTATCGGAAATACCGGCATCATTAAGTGTCTTTTTGAGAGCATAAACAGTCGCACGATGTGGACAACCCGCACAAAATGAAGCCATCCGTTGTGCCAGTCCACCTTTTACTTTAGAATACTTATTTGTAATGGTTGAAATATCGATTTTTGGTTTTGCATCGGGCAGGACTTTCATTATTGCTTTCGTCACGATATCATGATTGAATTCTCCTGAAATGGGAAGAACCCCGCGTTTATAGATATCCTTTCCATAAATTTCGAGCTTGATGCCGGCATCAAAAAGCACGCGTTTAATTGAATCTTCGAGAAAAGGGTCCATTTCTTCGACAACAATGATTTTATCTAAATTCGAGCTGAAGTCGACAACGGTTTTTTCGGCAATTGGAAATTGAATGCCAAGCCGCAGTATGGGAATATCATCAAGTTCTAATAGGTTACAGGCTTCAAGAACGTAACCATATGACATGCCACCCGTGATTATTCCGACTTTGGCACTTTCGGCACCAGGGACGATCTTGTTCAGTCCTGCTTCATTTTTTTCAGCCCACTTTTTTGCTTTTTTCAAGCGCTTATGAAGGCGACGGTGATTTTCGAGTCCAATTGCCTGTGCTTGAATGTATCTAGATTTTGCAGACTTGAATTTGCCCACGGGAGAGACATTTGACAATGCCTCAAGAGAGCCCAGTTCAATATCACCCATTGAATGAGCAAGACGAGTGTTAAAATTAAACAGAACAGCCAGATCCCATTTTTTTGACATTGCTACGGCATGTATCATGAAATCTTTTGCTTCTTGAATTCCAGAAGGTTCGAAAATGGGAAGACCCATGTGTCGAGCAATATCCCTGTTATCAGCTTCATTGGTGCTTGAAATCAAACCGGGATCTCCGGCATGAACGATGACAAGTGAGCCAGGTTTAGTACCTGCATAATTTGAACATTGTACTATGTCGGCAGCTACATTTAACCCCAACATTTTAAAACAGACAATTGAATTGGCACCACCCCATGCACCTCCCCAAGCGCACGCGCTTGCAACGGCTTCATTTGCAGAATATTCAAAGTAAATTTCGGGTATTTCCTTGGATACTTCCATGAAAGCATCAGCAACTTCTGATGCGGGAGCACCCGGATAAGTCGTGACAAAGTTTACCCCTGCTTCTAAACCTCCACGAACAATGGCTTCATCTCCAAGTGTCAATATCCGTTTTCCCGGTGCATCTAACATTAATTTTTTCATGATTTCACCCATTTTTAACCATGTGTTGATAATAACTCGTAATCGTGGTCGCTGTAAGAAAATCTCATCAATATTACATCAATAATTTACAAAGAAGTTCTTATTCTTCATAATATGAAACAAATTTAAAAATGATTCGTCAAGCTTTTCATCTCTTTTCAAGCAATTTCGATAGTTTCGGGCAAGATTGATTGATATTTTTCTTCCGTGCTGGTTTGAAGATCTTTTCGAGTAATTTTACATCGGCACGATTGGAATTTAACAATAATGAATTTTTAAGATGCATTTTCGACTGGAATTTCATCCGACAATGGAAGTATAATGACGAAAAATGCATGATTTTGATTTTCCACTAAATTTCATGATATAGAAAAAAAAAATCATTAAAAAAAGCACTTTGAATAAATGACATAGTCCGAAGAGATTCATCACATCAGTTCCACTCAAGCAAATCAGAGGATTTCGAAAGGGATTTCAAGCTCAGCATGTAATTTTTATTAATTGTGGCAAATCTTTTGAATTTTTTCGCGTAATCAGGTGAGAATGGTGTTTTTCTTAAGAGCAATTCAGCCGTTTACTCAATTTGTTAAACGAAGTTCTTAGGAAAATATAAAAATATAAGAAAGAAGAGAAATAAAAGAAACTGAAATTCGCTTTATGACTTTACGCCGAAGTCATCAAGTCAAATACAAACGTAAAAAGACGAGAAATACACTCTCCCAAGAAGGAGTTGATAAAAATTCGAGAAGAAGTTGATTATACAGAAGCTGTTAACGAATTCAAGAATGACGATACCGTGAAAATCGAACCGTGGGTTGATAGACTCGATCATCTGCGAGTGACGATTACAGGAATCAAGAATACACCCTATGATAAGGGTAAATTTGTTTTTGAGATAAAAATGCCCTCAAATTATCCTTATGCTCCACCATACTGTTATTGTCAAACTTTGATTTGGCATCCAAACATTGACCCATCAGTACCACCTGGAAAAACAAACATCTGCTTAGATTTGATCAATCCGGACCTGATCGGAAAGGTCGATGCTGCTTCAGGTGCAAGTGGATGGACACCTTCGAAAACCCTTATCAATGTCATTGAGGCTCTCAAGGGAATGATTCATTGCCAGGCTCCGTTCTTCAACCCTGCTGATCCCCTGAATCACAAGGCGGGTGAACAGGCTCAAAAAAACCCGAAGAAGTTCGCTGCAGAAGCTCGCAAGTGGACGGAAAAATACGCAAAAAGATAAAGCAGGTGGGGATGGAATCATGGGCGAGGAAAAGAAAGAGGAAGGAAAGGACCAGAAGGAAAAAATGCAACACAAGCCACCTTCTGATTTTAAGGAACAGGGCATTGTCAAGGTATCCTTGGATGCATATAAAACAATTATCCTCCATGCATCTCGGTTTGCCAATTCCAAGTTGCCAATTGACACGTGGAAGGAAATCATGGGATTCTTAATTGGAAAGATCGAGGGCGATGACGTCATCATCACCAAAGCAATTCCCATGACACACGGTTCATCAGTCGAAGTCGAATTTTCAGATGAGCATTACATTCAAAGTGCTCAAATCAATTCATGGGCTGCAGAGAGGGATCTCTTCATGGTGGGTTGGTATCATAGCCATCCCGGACTTGGATTATTCCTCTCAAGCACGGACATCAAGAACCAGTTAGCCTATCAGGGACCAAACCCGAAGGCGATTGCACTGGTGTATGATCACACGTTATTGGATCCACCAAATCATCATGGTTTCTTGATATTCAAGCTTGATAGTCCTGACATGGGCGTGATGAGTGATTTTCATGAGGTTCCTTTCGAAATTGAAGACATGGGTGTTAAAGATTTTACTACGACCTTAGTCGAGATGATTGAGAAACAGTCCGCTCGTCAGCCATTAATTGCCGAATACGGCGAAGATACATCACTGATGAAAGGAGTTGAGGGCGGTTCCGATAGTGCCACATCAATGGTTTCGACAACTCCATTAGGCGAAGTAAAAATCACAGTTCCTCCTTTAAATTTTGATCTTGTCACTGAAGGAATGGTAAACACGTTCAAGGCAATGATTCAGGAGGTTCTACCTGCGATGTTCACGAGTTTTTCCGACCAAACTCAAGCAATTGCAGGTGCCTTCCAAGATTTGGCTAATAGACAAGTGAAAGCAATGAATGAATTCACCGAGCTCATTAGCTTGGGCATTGGTGAAGTCCGTGAGAAGATCATGAGTAAGATCGAGGAGAGTCATGAAGGTACCACGAATATAATGGCAACAAATTTTCAACATTTGACGGAAACCGTGGAAAAATCGTCTGATGATGTCAGCGACATAGAAGATCGCATTATTGATGACATTGTCAAGACTAGAGAAGAGTTGGGCGAAAAATTTGGCGTATTTAAAGCTGAATTCACCGACGATTTTGGCAAGGAATTTGATAACATCAAATCAGAACTCAGTGATGTTGAAAAAGAAATTGTTGACAAGCTACGATTGTCGCAAGACGCGGCACAAGAAGAACTCGTCAAGATCATTGAGATGAAAATCAACGATGCCATCAAGAATCTGAACATTAACGTTACCAAGCGGTTCAATGATCTTGAAGAAAAATTAAATAAATAAAAACTTCATCATTTTTTCATTTTTTTGCACTCAGAACATTCAAAAATCATTGGAATTCTGCCGAATCGGCGTTTTTTTATTCTTCATTCAAATTTCTCTTTTAATTTTAGCAGGGCATCATGAGCATCAATCATGACACTGAAATGAAAAGCATTTAAAAAAGGCAGAAAGACTATAAATAATAATTCCTTGTTCAATTTTTGCTTTGGAGGTATTCAGAATTTGCCTTATCATTATGAAGATATTCCCGATATTAATGCAAGACCATTCTGGCCTTTAGGGCGCCATGTCTGGAGAATTTTTAAAGAGCTGGGATTTGACTATGCGGGCGATGCGATTTCAAATCTTGACAAAATTCTCTATGATGAATTGAATTCACGATTGTCCCAAACCATACTTACTTGTCAACAGGTACAATCAGGAAAGATCCCGCCAGAGAATGCCGCGAAAACACTCACTTATATGCTCCTCCCACCGATAACTAGTATGAGAACGGATCTAAGTCAGGGCACGATGAAACTCCTATATGGAGACAGCGTTGATTTGACGTTTGTCGTCATCAATGATCAGACAGATGAGATCTTTTTCTTACTAAACGGACATTGTGAGACAGGGGTTCCTGTTGATTGGTGGGTTGTCGGACCCGATGATGACCTATTGGAACGAAGGCATTTAAAGCTCGGCTTCAAGTTGCGAGACATCTATAAAAGGCTGAAAGATTTTACAAAGTGTGGATTTCGTGCCATTGACATATTAAAGGACGTGAGAAATGAAAGGACGCCACAATTTGCTCATAGCACGTATCTCTGCGGCATAATATGGTCAAGTGGAATGGCACAACAGTTAATGGAACGAAGTAATTGGGAGACGTGGGCTTCAATTCACGATGGCGTGAATGCAAAATCACATTATAAGCTTCCAGATTATTGGTTTTGTTACATCCCTTGGCCCCAGATGGTGCGGACTCTTCTCATGTTATCAAGACCTCGATTCACCTCGAAGATCGTTGGGATGACAAATGAGCACCGATTATACATACAACCAATTGAAGATATTGGTGCGAATTTCCTGAAAGATAATTATCCAGAATTGTGGGAAATCGGCGTGACAAAAAATCTGAAAGAACTCGGCATTCCGTTGCCTGCAATGACTCTTGAGTGCCAGCCGCCAAATTTTCAAGACAAGAAAATATTCAAGACGGAAGAATTCGACTTCAATTATCCCAGAAACGATTTCATACTTGACAAGCATTTGGGAATGGAAGAGTCTGAGATATTACAGGGCGTATTTTTAAACGTGAATCACGAAACGCCTTTCAAGGAAGATTATCGAGACGATATTTTATCGATTGGGCTAGGAACGGAAACGAAATTCCCCACATAAATTAATTAAATGAATATTTTCATTTCTTTATTGGATTTATTTAAATTAAAAAGCTTCATTTGATGATAGTAATGCCGGACATCCTCACGCCAATCATCCTGAGCATGATTGCAGGCAGTGCCACCGTTTTGGGCGGAGTTTTGGGCATATTTAAACGACTTTCAATGAGACAATTTGACACGATCATTGGATTTGCAGCAGGTGTCATGCTATCCGTTGCCACGTTCGGACTCATTGACGAGGGTTTGACACTTTTATTAAGCTTACAAGCCCTGCAGATCATCGGAATCTTGATCACGCTCACCGTTATTATTGGAGGGATATGCTTGGGAGTCTTGAGCCTTTATCTGATGGATAAGTTCATTCCGCACATCCACATGCTTGCGGGAAACGAGGATAAAAAATCCAAAAAGGAAATGGATTTGTGTGAACGTGAATGCCTCTGCCCGAATAAAGAGCGATGGTTTGAATGCCCATACTTGGAAGATGGAAAATGTCGAAATTTGGGAGGATGTTTCTGTCCTAAAAAAGCAAAATTTCAAAGAGAATTAAAGTATTCAGGGATTTTACTTGCCATTGGTCTAACGCTCCATAACGCGCCAGAAGGAATTGCCGTCGGTGCGGGATTCATGGCCATTTCTTCACTCGGTATCACGATTGCCATCGCCATTTCGTTGCACAACATTCCAGAAGGACTTGCCATCGCAATTCCTCTCATGCAAGCAGATTACCCGCGGAAAAAAATACTCTTGATCACGTCAATCTCCGGAATGGCAGAGCCACTCGCGTGCCTTTTTGCAGTCTTGTTCCTTCAAGCATTGCCCAGTGCTTATCTTGCATTTTTTCTGGCATTTGCAGGTGGAGCAATGATTTACATCACGTCCGACGAATTAATACCCGAATCCCACAAGCACGGGTTTGAGCATGAAGCGACCTTAGGTTTGGTTTTAGGATTCATTCTAATGCTAGTTCTAATGGTCGGGTTCGGAATCTGAGACTTGCAATAAGTAGTTCTCAGACACACGACATTGATAGAGTCTTGATGTGAGTCAAGTTCATCTTGACTTGATAAAAATGGTGAGTGAAAGTCTTCGCTTTCATTTAAAGAATTTTGTTTCGGAACCCATTCCCATGCTGATTTTCAGGTCAGGAGTCAGTTCCACGTCTAATGGGGTTTGATGATCAATGTCGAACAAGTAACCCTTGCTTGATTCTTCTTCCGTGATGTTCATGTTTTCCAGCGTGAGCCGAGCTCCGTCGGGTATGTCTCTTACCCACCAGCCATCAGGTCCGATCATATCTTTTTTCTTTGTTGGGATCTTCGTTCCGAGCGTTATTGCAGGAATCGGAATTCCATCGGTCGTCCACTGTGGCAAGTAACTGATGGGATAAACTTCAGCAAGTTCCGTCTTGACCCATTCCATTGCTCCGTCCTCAATGGTGTTCGTTATCAATTTGTGGCTCGTGGTCAAGCCTTCTATTGATTTTGTAAAATTGTCACGAGTCAAAAGGAAAAGAGTCGAAAACAATGGAGGTACCGGGTAATAGAGGAAGTGGTAATCCTTGATCTTATAGAGACGCTTCGCGTTCATTCCATCATAAATGGAAGCCATTGTTTCGTAACAGGATTGCTCTGCGAAGATGTTGAACATTGCACTGCTGAAGCAAGTTGAAATGGTGTATAGAGAATTGGAAAATTGCGGAGTTCGTTCATTTCGAATGTCCCTTAGGACCGATTCTAGCCATTGTGCACATTTTATCATGTTTTTTGCCTTTTTGGGAATGTCCCTGAGTTTGACACCATATTTTAGATGCCTTCGCTCCATCAGGTCATCGTGCACGCCCGCCAGCCACCAGTCGACAGGAACGCCACCTTCGAGGTGACCATTAAATACGAATAATAGTTCATGAGTGTAGTCATTGATGATTGCGAAGGAAACATCCGTCGAATCACCGTAAAGTAACTTGTTTGTTCCTACTTGCAAGTCAGACCTACACGTCACGACGTGTGGAATGGTATAAAGAAAGGTCTTTTCGGCTTCTTCCTGTGATATTTCTCCGGAAAGAATCTTCCTGCCCGTGAAGATCATGTTGTCCCAGCGGGCTTTGGTAACGTCATATTGAACCTGCCGAAATTTCGAGAAGACATTTTCCATGTATTCAACGCCAAAATGTCGGAATACCTTGAAAATATGTTTTGAGATGAGCATGAATTCCTTCGTGAAATTATCATCAGGAACATCGCCATAATTATACAACGACATTGAAATCCCCATTTTTTTGGAATAGATTACTTGAAACTCAGATTTTAATCTTTTCATGAAAAAAAACTAAAAATGCTTGTAAAATCGCTTTGTTCGATATATCTCCTTAAATTTTTTTTAAAAATAAAATGCTAAATTTGGTAATTGACTTGAGAAAATACGAATTCCTGCACTCAGACAACTTTCTTATCTTGGTGGACGATCACGATTGATCACGTGGAAAACCCATTGGTAGCACTATTATCCCCCGTGACGGCAGGAACGGTACTCGGCAATCCGGGCACTTGGCATGATGAATTCGGTCGAGTGGAATTGAGCATAGATTACGGAATGAGTAGTCACATGGCTCCGTTCCTGATGTTTGACCAAACACTACGAACAACCTATGAAAACAAAGTCTGGCAACTAATGACGGACTGGGAGGCATTCAAGAGCAATACCAGCATCTACGATCAAGCCAGCATGGTGCTTGCTGGTTGCTTATATTACAGCCTCGATGAAAGTCAATTATGATTTTCATTAATGGCTTGCTTGATTTTGAACTTGAGAAAATACGAATTCCTGCACTCAGACAAAAACCAGATTTGAATCTTGAAAAATAAATTCAAATACTTTTTTTTTATTGTCAAAAAAAGAATCTTTTGGAGCATCGCATGATGGAACCCTGTTATATTTGTAATTCCAAGACGGACTTGATTTGTGAGAATTGTGAAAGGCCGTTTTGTGATTCCTGCAGCGGCATCACGGCAGGCGTGAAGGATGCAGGAGCTTATTGTAAAAAATGCACCTTAAGGTTATTTACGGTGCGTTGCACGAAGTGTGGTAATAGATTTAAGTCCAAGGATGATTTAGAAGAACATTTCAGAAAACATCCTGTTCACAGGACTCAATTTGATTAATTTTATTCATGAATTCTTTAGAGAGGAATGATCTCATTCACGAATTTGGAACGGCTCAGAATATAGCGCGTGTTTGTCAGAGGGTGGCACTCCAACACAGTGCGAAGAAAATCACGCAAATAAATCTTGAAATAGGCGAATTCACGTTTATCAATCCCGATCAGTTGCGTTTTGTATTCAAGATTGCAGCCCAGGGGTCAATTGCTGAAGATGCATATCTTAACATCACGAAAAAACCCGGAGCCATTCGCTGCAAGGAATGCGGATTTGAGGGAAAGGTCACGCTTGAAGATAATCCAGAGTACCATTCACTTGGAACCATTAGCTTGGGATTGGATTGTCCAAAATGCAAGAGTAAGAATACGGAGATAATTGGGGGAAGAGAATTAAACATTAAGGATATAAAAGTAGAGGATTAATTTATTTCTTAATTAGTATTCCATTAACCTGTCCGTGTTGCCCGGGACGACTGGTTATTTGAACGCGTCCAATTTTGGTTTCAACGATTGTCCCTTTGGTTATTACCTTTCGACGGTGATAGTCCACGTTTGTCGGGTTCTCAAGAAAAGCCTTTATCTTTACCTTCTGAGTTTTTCCAGATTTTGGATCGGACACGTTTACGTATTCAGTTTGCAAGACCTTTAACTTGTAGTTGCCACCATGAACTCGCACGAGTTTAAATTTCTCAGGGGCCAACATCGTTTCGATTGCAGGTCGAGCCATTTCTCTCTTGCGTTTTTTATGAGTTGCACGATTTTTTAAACGACCGCCAGTGGGTTTTCGATTACTTTTTCCTTGCCAATTAACCAAATCAATCCACCAAATACGTGGTTATAGATGTGAAATTAAAAATGAATATAAATTTTTTCTATCAAGTAAATCTCAGTACAGAAAGAAAAGATGTGAACTTGAAAAGAAATTAAAGCACCTTATCCAGTGCCACGCGCAAGTTTCTTTGTATTAATCCTAGGCTTGACGTGGCATCTGTACCCGTAATGGCAGCAAAAAGCAGGTCGCCAGATCCTACGATGATGACATATCCTTCATTAGCGCGGATGTTGACTTCTTTGACATTACCTTTTTCAATTATTTGAGCCATTTTGGAGGCATTTTCGAGAATTTTAACACCATTTTCTGCAACACCGGAATGATCCAATTCGGTCAAAGTCTGACCCACGATGACTTTTCCTTTTTCAGCAGCAATTAACCCTTCAATTTCGGGTATGTTATCCATTAAATTCGCCAAGAGCTTTTCTATTTCTTCTTTTTTTGCCATGCATTTCACCCTTATTAAGAATGCACTATCAAGTTCTTGAACAGGTTCGAGAACTCAAGTTCTGGAATTCGTACAATTGTTATAGTTTTAGCTTAATAAAAATCATGCTAAAATATATCAAATTTCATTAAAAAGATAATTGTGTGATGATGGAAGAAAAATATTAAATATCGTGAGAATTATTTGAATAATGTTCAAGTAAAAATCTCATGATTACCACGCTCCAAAGTCATGGAACAAAATTCTCGTGGAGCGTAATTAGGTATGATGCAGGATTGAAAAAACATGTTTGGACGCAGGATTTTTGACGAAACGCTGAAAAAATTAAAGCGTTTTGAGGGTGTAAAAGGAGTTATCGTCACGGATGTAACGGGACTACCGATCTCAACGACTTATGACACGGAGAAAACAGAAAAAATTGCGGCTTTAATTACTTCGCTTGTAGGAAAAGCTCGGAGCGTGGTCAGCGAGTTAGAAGAAGGTGCCATGAGTTTTCTAACCATTACGACGCTCGAAGGCGAGGTCCTGATTGCTCCAGAAGAGGAGTATATCTTGATTGTTCTCAAGGAAAAAGGAGTTAAGATATTCTAGATCTTTTCAATTTTTTAAGATTTAATTTATAAATTGGGATATTTGGAAACGATTCAAATCGTTTGATAGATGTTTTTTCTAGTCTAACTTTTTATGGAGAATTTGGGGAAAGCGCATGTTGCGATCAAGAAGAATTTCTTATTTGGAAGTTAATGGATAAAGATATCGCAGATATCATGAATTTAAATATGTATTCCTAGCGGAAACGATAAAAGTAGTGGAAAGAATTATTTTTCCAGTTCAGCCAAGAGTTTTTCAACGGTCCTTTTCATGTCAAGGAAAATCAAGCCCAGACGTACCTTTTTCGTAGCACTAACAGTAAGGACAGCATTTTCACCGACAGCCATTGAAATGAGATATCCCTCAGAGCCGCGAATCATCACCTGTTCGAGTTCTCCTTTTGCAAGCTCTGCGGCAGCCCGTTCACCTAATGAGAGGATGGCAGCCGTCATTGCAGCAACTCTTGCTTCATCAACATCTCTTGGTAAAGCGCTGGCAATGGGTAACCCTTCAGCAGATACAATTGCCGCAGCTTCAATTTCGGGTATGTTCGATTCTAATTCTTTTAGAATTTCCGTTAATTTTTGCGGCTTATCTCCAGTTGGCATGATTCCAAACTGAAAATCGCTTAAATCCCCGAGGTCATTTACATCAGGGATGTCAGGCATCTCAGGCAAGCGCATTGGATCCGGATCTTCACCCATTTTTTTGACTCCCAAATTGGTTTCTTATTAAGTCTTTTTTCATTGTCTCAAGAGATTTATCAGGTTTCTTGTAATTGCACAGGATTTAATAGTAATTTACATCCTGTTTTTTATGATTTGTGTTACCTACAAAATATTTTGATGAATTAACACCTTATATTTTTAACCGCAAGTTTTTGAAGGTTTTCAAAAATTTAGATCCCCTAAAGCAAAAACTTCAGCATGAAACAGCATGTAAAAAGCAAATAACTATTCGGTTGACTAAAAACATGGGCGTGAAAAAGAAGAGCGTGAAAAATAGTAGAGTGAAGCCGAGTTATAAGAATTTAATTGTATCCTTAATCGATTTAATGTATTATTTGAGATACCTTGACCCAGATACGCAAAAATATAGAAAAGAGTTTACAACGAAAACCAATGAATCCGTGACTTTTCGACCACTGAGCCCAAAAGATGACCGCAAAGTTCTAGAGTTCTACAATGGATTGAGCGGCGATACCATATATTTTCGATTTTTCAGTCATAAGAAAACGGTTAATCTCAGGCTTGTCCGGAAGTACACGCGAATAGACTATGAAAAACAACTCGTAATCGTTGCAGAACGTGAAGACGAAATAATCGGTATCGGGCACTTGATGCTTGCCGATGAGCAGTCTGCAGAGATGGCGGTGATAATAGCAGACAGGTGGCAACATAAAGGGGTTGGGACGCAGATGCTTCACTTTTTAGTGGACATAGCCCGTGACAAGGGCATTCATCACTTATACGGGACAGTTCTCCGTAATAACGTGCGAATTCTCAAGACAATTGAAAAACTAGGCTTCAAGACCCGAAAGCGATTTGATCGCGGAGACCTAGAAGTAGAGGCTTATATTTAGTCCATCAGATGATCCTTGAATGGCTCGAACATCCGTCTAAAAAGTGAAAGCGGAAATCCGACAATGTTTTCGTAATCACCTTGAATTGAAGCCACGAATTTATCGGCATGTTCTTGAATTTTATAGGCTCCTGCAGCATCTACGGATTCTCCTGTCTCCACGTATGCGAAGATTTCGGAATCGCTCAATTTTTTAAAAGTGACTGCCGTGACCTCGTGATCAAGCTCTTGTATTTTTCTAAAGAGGATGCAAATGCCCGTGATCACGTGGTGCGTAGTTCCGCTTAATTTGCGAAGCATTTTGATTGCGTCTTTTTTATCTTTCGGTTTTCCCAGGATTTCCCGATCAACCATGACCAAAGTATCGGCTCCAACGATGATGTCTTCGAGATTATCCTTTTGAACATCCTTGGCCTTAGCGAGTGCCAGCATTTCAGTCAGACGTGCAGGAGAGAGATTCTCGTGTTCTCGGATGAGAGTTTCTTCATCGACCATGCTTTTAATTGCAGTAAATGGGAGTTTTAAATCTTTCAGAAATTGAATCCGTCGTGGTGAAGAGGAGGCAAGAATTAGACGAGTCATGACATCACGCGATTAGGCGTGTTTTTCTTCAAGACTCAAGAGTAACGGATTCTATCTTTTTCTTTACCAGATTAAAATGTTCAGGTCGTCGAGAACCGGGATCTATTAGAACAACTGTATCGCCTTCTACAATCAAATAAGGATTATTAGAAAATCCCGCCTTATTATCACCGAATCCGATCCAATAAATGCCGTCATTAACTTGAATCGCTTTATCGTTTTCCATTTTCTTCACCAAAATAAAAACACGTGCTTTAGATCGATTTATGACCGATCAGATCGATCTTTTTTGAACATCAATCATTCATTAAAATATCTTTGATTTGATATGAGTTTTTCCACGAATTAGTTCAGAAATGGATTAATTCCAATTGAATGAACAAGTAGGATATCATAATAGAGATTCCTTTTTTTGAAACTAAAACGATTTTATTTAACAAAAAAAAATTAGTAGAGAGGAAACACGCGTTGTTGTTCGTTCAGACCCTTTCCATTCGTCAACTTGATCGTTGGAGCATTTTTCCGAATGAATTTTCCTTCTATAGTTATCGGAGCATCATAAAAAAGAAAACTCCAGCCTGTAATGTTGTGAAGTGTCAATTCTTCAATGCGACGTGGATGTCCTAGAAATTGGGGATATGTTGAGAGGGTCGTTTTCAATTTTAACGTTCCCTTATCCGTCGTGATTCGAATTTTTTGGTGAAGCGGGATAAAACGACATGCTTCCTTTAAAAAAACCCAGTTTTCAGGATGACAAGTTATCTTCTTTGCGTGCAAGTATTCATCTTCTTCAATGAGATAGATGGCTCCAGTCTCAAAATGGTCAGGACAACCATTATTGTTACTTGATTCGACATGACACAAGTACGTGCATAGCTGATCGAAATTTGCATAAATCCAGTCTTGAATTCGGATTTTCATGATTCGTAATTTAGGAATCCACACGTGCTCAAATAAGCCGACACCATCGATCTCAATTTCTTTTCCATTTATCGTTAGATTTCCCGTAATTGTAGAAAGCGATTCGATTCCATCAACCATGCAATCTTCAGCCACAGAACATAATTCGTTTCTCGTGTGTCCCCACCAGTTTACGGGGCCACGCGGTCTTGCGATCAATTCACCGGAAATTTTTTCGTTTCTCGAGATGATCTTTTGCTCTTTTGGTTCTGCGATCACTGTCAAGTCATCCTGCGTGATGGTAATCTTGTCCTGTTCTTCCTTAATCGTGAAATTATTGGATTTCTGGACATTGACAATGTCGATTTCGTGCGGTTTTTTCTCTAAATATTTCACGTATTTATCATATTGTTTTAGGGAGATCGGTCCTTTCGACAACTTCATTCGATTTGCCCCTTGTCCCATGAAAGTTCCTTCGAAAAGTGCCATGACAAGAGAACATTCGGTTCCATTATCAGTGAAATTCACGCCAAAATACCAGTCGTTCCACCGTTCAGGACGATCAAGGTACCTGGGCTTTAGATCTTCTAATTCAATAAAATATCTTTCTGTTGAACTAATCACCACTCAAATCCTCCTAACAATTGTAATAACGAGTCATTATGAGATAATATCATAAGTTGTATGTATAATCTCAGACCGTCACTTATGGTAAAGCTTTATTTTATTGAATGTTTGAATCACTTTATATAAAAATCTAATTTTCTTTTGAAAATCTGGAGCTGTTGATCGGCATGTCATCTAATTTGAAAAAACTCTTCAATCCCAGAACTGTGGCCGTCTTTGGCGCATCAAACGAGCAGGGTAAGGTCGGGACGCTAATCATGAACAACATGATCGCCTGTGGATATGAGGATAAGATATTTCCAATAAATCCGAATCGGAAGTATGAAAATAAGAGCATCTTAGGGCATGATGTATTTCCGAGTTTGGATAAAGTTCCGGAGCAAGTCGATCTTGCCGTGCTGATTGTCCCAGGAAAGCTCGTCAAATCAACGTTAATCGATTGCGTCGAGCATGACGTTAGGGCCGCCGTAGTGATTTCTGCAGGATTTGGTGAGGCAGGTGAGGAAGGGAAAAAGAGAGAACTTGAATTGGTGAAAATTGCAGAGAAGGGAAATTTAAAATTCGTTGGACCAAATACAATGGGTCTATATTCTGCAAATGTCAACTTGAACGTGGCACTGGGATATACTTCACCGTTTCCGGGAAATGTTTCACTCATCTCTCAAAGTGGTTCGACTGGAGTCGTCATCTGTAGTGAGTTACGTGGCATGGGCATCGGACTTCGATATTTCGTGAGTAGCGGCAACGAAGCCAGCTTGACTTTCGAGGATTATCTTGAATATTTTATTAATGATGACCAAACCAAGGTCGTTGCCGGTTTCCTCGAAGGGCTGAGAAACGGAAGTAAATTCCTCGAAATTTGTCAAAAATATAAAGGAAAAAAACCGATCATCATTCTAAAAGCAGGGACGACAAGGGCAGGGACCAAGGCGGCAAATTCACATACGGGTTCGATAAGTGGTTCCTACGAGATCTATTCGGGGGCATTTCGACAACTTGGTGTTACAAGGGCAAGAAGCCTCGATGAGCTGTTGGATTTGATCCGTGCATTCTTATACCTGCCGCCTCCGAAGGGAAATCGCGTGGGAATAATTCCCGGAGCAGGAGGCATGGGAGTTCTAATGGCAGATGCTTGTGACAGGATTGGACTCGACGTGAGCAAGCCTTCTCAACAATTGATAGAAAAAATTAACGAGATCTTGCCTCCTTATTGGAGTCACTCCAATCCATTCGATCCTGTTGGAACTCAGGATTTCATGATATATTCAAAACTACTAGATATCATTTTAGAGGCAAATGAATACGATAGCATCATCATGAACGTCATTGAAGTGCGGTCGCTTTTAGAAAAATACTTTCCGCAGCATGAAACGGGCAAGCAAATTAAAAAAATGTTCATCGGTGTCATGGATTCCATTGAAAAATCCCTTGCGAGAAAGCAAATTAAAATCATAAAAAAGCATTCCAAGCCAGTAATTTTCATGTCTCACGTGTATCCTTATTCAAAACTTTTCAGAAGATTCGAAAAAAATAACGTCCTGGTCGTCAAGAATCCTGATGCAGCCGCTTTTGTCATTAATGCGGTATTGGAACACGCGAAAATCCACGATGGTGAATCTCAAGGATGAGCCGTGAGAAATACAGTTAATTCTTAGATTTTTAAACGATTTTTTTTCATTTTTCGTGTCACTTTTTAAGAAGCCGTGAATTGGTTTTATCATCGATCTGTTGGTTCTTGGGGCGGCTCCAAGTGCTAGTATTAGTTTTAAAAAAAATACGGGCAAGATGATTAAATTTTATCTAATCTGACGGGAATTCCATCAAGCAAAACCATTCCGGCAAATGTTTCAAGATTATTCCAATTATCATCGGTAATCACGTTCACATTAATGCCTCGCTTTTCTATTGCTATTTCAGGAATATCCTGAATCGTCCGCCCCCAACCGTGTGGAATCCAGATGACGCCACTCATGAGATCAGGTGTTGTTTTTATCGGAATTTCAATAGAACCAGTTTTACTTGAAACTCGAATGACTTGAAAATCCTCGATTCCGAGCATTCTCGCATCGTCAACATTGACAAAACAATAGTTGGTCTCACCTCTTGCGTGAAGCCAAGAGTTGATTGTTTCAATTTGTCGTCCACTTATTAGAGAGAATGGGAATTCTTCGCTTGTGGGAAGTTGCCAATTGCGAAGCTTTTCAAATTCAGACTCATATTCTGTCGGAACCAAATCAATCAAGTGGTCACCATGTTGAATTCTTTCAGGTAAGAGGCAATTGCGTTTTATTTGTTTCTCTTCGTTCAGGTAAATGCCTCGTTCAGATTTTAGCAATTCTCGAAATCTTTTACGATCTTCACGACCTAATGTTGATTTAAAAAATTTTAATGGGGGTCCACCCAGCGAAATGAGACCCATTTTTTCTTGCAGGAAGTTAAAAATTTCCCATTCGGGTTTTTCTTCATTTTTCGGCGCCACCATGGCTTCAGAATATCCTGCAAAAGGAATTGGATTGAATGAAGAAGTCGTGAGCATGAAATCTTCTCTTTCCAAAAACGACACGGCGGGAAGAACGTAATCCGAGATCGTGCCCGTATCATTCATGAACAGGTCGATCGAAACCAACAAATCAAGCTTTCGAAATGCCTTCTCCAATTTTTTCGTATTTGGACAGCTCACCAGAGGATCTCCTGCCACGACTAACATTGCTTTAATTTGGCCTTCTCCAGGAGAAAGGATTTCATCTGCTATTGTTGCAGCAGGAAACATGCCTAGAACATGAGCGAACTGACCAATGCGGCTAAGAATTGGAGCCTTTTTTGGTTTTTTACTCGAACTAAATCCTCCAATTTTCGATACTTGTAACGCATCGATGAGTCCATGACTATAAAAATTTCCTTTTTTATCTACATTACCCGTAATGAAATTTAAAACGTCGATTGCCCAAGCGAGTAATGTTGCGAATGAGCCGCGGTCGGTTCCAGCTCGCCCATAAACAGAAGCACCCCCTTTTCTTGATGCTTTCAGAAAATCGTTGATTATTTTTAAAATGATTTCTTTTTGAATTGTAGTTATTCTTGCCACTTCATCGAGATTTCCTCCAAACTCTCTCGCAATCGGGCGGAGTTTCTCGATTCCTTTCGAATATTTAGCGACAAATTCTTTATCTTCCAAATTATTATCCAAAATGTAGTTTATCATTCCAAAAAGAAGATAAATATCGGTATTTGGCCTGATGAAATAATGCATTCCGATTTTTTTTGCAGATTCCGTCTTACGGGGATTGATCCAGACGATCTTGCAACCGCGCATTTCCATCTGCTTCAATCTTTGAGCAGGTCGTGGATATACCACAAAACTAAAGTGAGATGCAAGTGGATTCGTTCCCAATGCTAAAAGATAATCGATTTTATCAAAATCTGGAGCGATGATGATCAAGCTTGAACCAAAAAAACGCCTTGAGTGTGCAAATTTATTGTTGCAATCTTGCGAACCGGCACCATAAATATTGGGAGAACCAAGAAATTTCATAAACGCTGCAGAATAGATGGCAGTTGAATACGAAAATGCCGCAGGATTGCCAACATACATGCCAATTGAACGTGGACCGAACTGATTTTTCAGATTTAATAATCTTGAACCGATCTCATCAATTGCCTGTTCCCACGTGATTCGTTCGAACTCTCCATTCACGCGTTTTACCGGATGCTTGAGTCGTTTTGGATGATATTGAATTTTTAGCATCTCTCGACCCTTGATGCAAGAATATCCTTTCGAGACAGGATGCTCCTTGTCAGGGTAATATTTCAACACGCGATTGTTCTCGATTTCAGCCACGAAACCGCAAGATCCTTCACAAATGCGACAATACGTGAACTTCTTTTTCACCAAAATCACCTCTTATTATCTCTTTAAATTCAGTTAAATAAATTAAGGTTAATCATCAGTTTGAATCAGTTATTCGGGTGGAAATTATTCGAGCATTGGTATTTTTGCAATATGTTTAAAAGTTTAGATTTTACCTACATAATAACGAGAAATACAATAAATTTGAAAGGTGTATGATTTGCCCGGTTCGCACGGATCATTAACAAAAGCAGGAAAAGTACGAAGCCAAACACCGAAGGTCGAATCACATCAACCACCCACGCCCATCCCGCGGGTACGAAACCGCCGCAATTACGTGAAGCGCGTGTTGAAAGGTGGAATTGCAGGACAAGAGAAGAATCGACCTCGCCGAAGATAATCCTTCTTTTCATTTTAGGCATGACGGCGCGTGGCTCCTAGTTTTTAAAAAAATCTAGCCATTTAATGCGATTTTTAAATCATTTTGTTTGATTTTACATTGAGTTATCATTGAATATTTTTGGTGAGTAAATTTCCAGTTATTTCAGAGAGTTCTTTTATTAATGTAATTCGGCAATTCGTGGATTGGTTATCGGGCACGATAGAAGGGTTGATTCGTGAAAAAAATGGGCGAGAGAGTGGTTTCAACAGGAAATATGAAAAATTAGTAGATGAATACCAATATTTCACAAGTCCAAAACAGCTTTCCAAGGAAATTGCCTACATTTTTACCAACAAAATTCTCTTTTACAAGTTGCTTGAAAGACATTACCCCGAACTTGCCAAGCATGAATTAAAGCCTCTATCGGTTCGAGATTCCAAGACATATATTCGAGAGTTGGAGCAATACTTTCAGCGTGCAGTCAATGTCACGGGTGCCTATAAGGCGATTTTTTCAACAGGCATTCACGATCACTTGGAGATTCCACGAGATGTTGGAGTGATCGATAAGATTAACAATTTTATCTCGAAAATGGATGAATTTCGACTTGATGATTCTGATTCTGACGTGATTGGAAGAATCCACGAAGAATTGATCCTGTCAAGTGAAAGACATGCACAGGGACAATTTTACACGCCGCCTTCCATTGCTGAATTGATAACCAAATGGTCGATTCGTCATAAAAATGATAAAGTCCTTGACCCAAGTTGTGGTTCAGGAACTTTTTTAATGAAGGCCTACGGGCGTTTTCTCGATTTAAAAGGACTTGATAGCACTAATGAATTGGTTCATCAAGATATTTTGGGACAAATTTACGGAATTGACATTAATTCTTTCCCGTTACAACTTGCAACCATGAATTTAATCTCGCGTTATCCGAGACGACCTTTGAAAAACGTGAACATTTCTTGTCAGGATTTTTTTTCATTTCAAGGTGAATGTTTTGATGTAATTCTCACCAACCCCCCGTATACTCGTTGGACAGAAATTCCCGAGAATACCCGGAATTTAATACAGGAGAGAATTGGAAGCACGTTAAAAAGATACCGGTTAACAGCACAGGTACAAAGAGGCATTGAACCGGGCATCTACATCCATTTCATCATGCATTCGTGCGAAATGTTAAATAATAAGGGAAGAATCGGGATGATCATTTCAGATAGTTGGCTACAAACTGACTATGGAGTTTTTTTTGGACAGTATCTCTTAGATAACTTCAAGATAAAGGCAATCATGGATATTTCTTCACGAGTCTTTCCCGTGCCACTTATCGGAGCTTGCATCATACTTCTCGAAAAATGTCAGGACTTTGAAGAAAGAGAAGAAAATCACACGATTTTCATGTATTTAGATTTGAAGGATGGAAACGATTTTGATGTTGATGCGCTTTTAAAGATCATTGAAAATCCAAAATTGAATGATGGTAAGTTCTTGGTTAAATCAGAACCGCAAAAAAAGCTCCACGTTGATGACAAGTGGATAAATCGTTTTTTTGATTCTAAAGACATATTGAAAAAAATCAGATTGAAAACCTGCCGGCTAGGCGATTTTTTTGAACCGTCATATGGAAATGCAACATATCTTTATCTAACGTCTCGTGGAAAGACCAGGGGACCCAGAAATCTCGGCACCAAGAATTTTTTCTATCTCAATAAAAGCAAGGTTGCAAGATACGGTTTGGAAAAACATGCACATCCTGCACTTACGAGTGTGAGATATTCAAGATGGTTTACGTTTACGGAAGATGACTGGAAGAAGCTCCGAGAAAAAGATGCCCCTTGTTATCTTTTCCTATGTCATGAACCCAAAGAGGAATTAGCCGAGAACGTGCGTTCTTATATCGAATGGGGTGAAACAGAATGTCGAACTTCCATTCGAGGATCGCGAGGTGGAGGAAAACCCTGCAACGAAGCCCTAGCATGCTTGGCTAGGGAACGGTCAAAAGACACATTCCATGGTTGGTATGATCTTGGTGGCGTTAAGCACTCACCCATCATGGCAGTATATCAATCCCAATATAAAACCAGGTTTATCTCATTTCAATTTCCCGTCATAACCTATCATGCGGCACTAACATTCATTCCAAAAATAGATTTCAATCAAGAACAGTTGAAGGCTTTATTATGTTTCCTCAATTCAAGCTTTGCTCAACTCTACATAGAAACACGTGCAAGGATCACGGGAATGGGCGTGGCTGCCTTGGAGGTAAAACACGCTGAAGAAATGCCAATTTTAGACGTGAGTAAATTAAATCAAGAAAATATAAGAAAAATGGCAACATTATTTGATGCTCTGGAGAAGAGAGCTCGCAAATTAGGGGGGGCAGATAAATCTCAAAATGTTGAAGCTCTCTGGGATTCCATTATCATGGAAATAGATGCGGAGATTTGCAAGATTCTTGGCATCCCTGTAAAGCAAGCAAGAGCTACAAAACGCTTGGCGCAAGTAATGATGAAACGGAGATTACAACGCACGCAACGAACGAGACCAGAAGGAATAAAAACTCTGAAGACAAATTAAAGATAAAAACATGATGTTAAAAAAATGAGCGGCCGATTTAAAATTCGCATTCCCGAACGTGATCTTGAAGTAATGGCAGAGTTCACGGATGAATCACCAAATACGGCGAAAAAGATCAAAGAAATTTTGCCAATTCACGGAAAAGTGAGTCGATGGGGAGAGGAAATTTATTTTAAGATTCCAAACCTGCCTGAGAATTTACCATTAGAGGCAAATGCCCGTGCAGATGTAAAAATCGGAGAAATAGGGTTTTGGGATGGAATGAGTGGTTGTTTTTGCGTGTTTTTTGGGAAGACACCAGCAAGTTCAGGAGAAGATCCCGTGGCAGCTTCCGATGTCAACATTTTTGCTTGCGTGGTTGAAGGAGATCCAAAAAAACTTTCCGGAGCACGAGATGGAGACGACATCATCATTGAATGATGAAAAAAGAAGATTTAAAACATGAAAATTTAAATTGCAGACGACTTGCATGAATTTGCTCAAGATTGAACAAAAGACTACAAGAATAAACCAAGAGCTCGATCTAGCTCCTTTTAAAGCTTTGTAAATATTTATAACCAAGTAACTCGCATCATACACATCTCTCATTTCTATAATGAGACAACAAAAAGGGACCTGTCGATGAGACAAATTCAACTCACAATTCCCAATGAAAAGCTTCAAAGTATCATCAACGTGTTGGTGATGGACTTTAAGTTGAAGGGAATTCACACCTTATCGGGAGAAACCGACTCCTTGATCATCATCCGTTCTAGCGTGTCTAGGGTGGATGAAATAGTTGAACATTTGAATAACATAGGAGTTGGAATCACGTATGGAATCATTGACATTCTGGACCTCAAGGCGACCATCCCTCCTTTAGGTGAAATTGAGCGAGTTGTTCCCGATCGCGTGACAACTAAAACCGCAATCGAAGAAATTTATAATGAAATCATGAGGAATGCACGAATTTCCATTAATTTTATTGTTTTTAATCTTCTGGCAGCCATCGTGGCGGGATTGGGAATCATCACGAATAATCTGGTTACGATCGTAGCTTCGATGATCCTTTCCACGTTCATGGGCCCCATGCTTGGTTATTCATACGGTTACGTCATTAAAGATAAAGATTTAAGAAAAGAATCCAGCAGAGCTCAGATAATCGGCTTTCTCATGTGTTGGATCACGGGACTGGTAATTGGAGTTCTGTACTTCCCTTACAATACAATTTTAAAATCAATGGCACTGAATTTACCTATGGATACTTTATATGGAATTACGGGATTTGAACCCATCATAATAATCACGTCAATCGTGATTGCAACATGTTCCGGAATCGCTGTTGGTTTCTCACTCACGGTGGGTTCTTCCGCAGTGGCTCTCGTTGGCATCGCAATTGCTGCAACATTGGTGCCTGCCATTGTTAAATCGGGATTGAGCATTTCGATAAGTTTGGGAAGCCTTCTGACGGGTAACATTCCATTTTTCTCGTGGGAAATGTCCATTGCTCTAGGAAGCCTGACGGTTTTTGGCATTAACCTATTTTGTATAATTGTAAGTTCCATCATAGTATTCCGGCTCAAAAAAGTTCGAGCGCCCATAAAAACATGGCTGGCGTGGCGTGGACCTAAACTTCCCAAAACGGAGACCCTCCAACCGGAAATCATAGAGGAACCACAAGGCGTTTTTGGAGGCTTCTGGAGACGGCTTAGGGGAGAAGGACGGCAAAAGGGCATCAAAAAACTTCCTGCACGGCGAAAAATCACAAAGGAAGAAATTAAAAAAGAAATCGAAGAAGAACTTAAACGTGACATGACAGAGCGCGTGAAAAAGGAAATGAAGGAAGAATTGAAGCACGAATTGAAAGAAGTTGTCAAGGAAGAACTCCAAGATGAAGTAAAAGAAGTCGTGAAGGAGAAAGTCAAGGAGGGCATGAAGGAAGCGGTAAGAGATGTCATTAAAGATGAAAACAATGACAATAATGATTAAAAAAATAATTCATGACGCTATAATTCCTTAGAAAATTCCATTCATAATTACATGTTAACGCCAAAGATTTGCATTCCGAGGATTATACCACCGTATAGAAAATAATTTGAGATAAAAAGAGTAATTGTTCCAAATAAAAGAGCACAATATGTCAAGAGATCCTTGGGAGGGCTAATCTTAAAAATCTTCTTTTCGTTCGGACTTGACACCTCTGCTTCCGGTTCAATTGCAACCTGAAAGACTTTTAAGTTCAAGATGATCAAGGTCGTCCCGAGACTCATTATGCGAATGGCATTTAACGCGTTTAGCCAATTAAAAATGAGGATGAAATTTAAGATTCCGATAAACGCCAAATCTTGGTTTTTTCGATAGTACAATGAAAAGCCAATTAGAAAAAAGAAAAAAATGGTAAATGTCCATAAAGCGATCCCATCGATGATGAAGCGTGAACCAAACAGAAGACCAATAAAATATCCGCCGACAACCATTTCCCGCATGTTTATTCCTTGTTGAGTGAGAGTAATGAAGAAATCACCCGTGAGAAAGGCAAAATAAGCATAGTGAATGACTAGAAAAATGCCTCCTTGGATGTACCAAAGCCATTGAACCCAGCGTCTTCTTGCAAGCATGATCAGGGCATATGCAACGGGAAAAATGATCCCTATAACGTGGGTTATTGCCGTCAATCCGATTAATAGCCCAGCCACATGGTGAAAGTCTCGACGATAACAATAGTAACCTGCGGTGGTCAATAAGACCATTAATGAAATTAGTCCGTTCGTGGAACCAAACAGAACAAATACATTAAATGCACCCATGAAGCCAATGAATAATATGGGGCGAAATTTTTCATTGATACCCTCTAATTCGCAGATCTTGAGGAATACTGCACCTGATGCAGCCCAACAAAGCATGCTCGTTATGTATGAACTAACTACCATATTTGGTGGGAAAACAACTCGCATGACGAGAGGAAAAAAAATCAAGTGGGTGAAGTAACCGTACTGAAAAGAAGACCAAACGGCAGGATCCAGATATAGAGTCGTTGCAATTGATATGTAATGAGTAATGTCAAAACTGTACAATAATGGTCTCATAAAAATAAGGTGATTGATCAAGATGAGGACGATGTTCGTGATCATTATTAGAATGATCAAGGAAAAGTATACAAGCCAATCTATCTTATTTAATTTCAAAACGACATCGCCTTATTTTCTCAAATTATATTCAAGAAATCCAATAGATTTAATGCAACGATTGTATAAGAATATGAAATATATTGTTGGATGCAGAGTCCGACACAAAATCCAATCAATAACCCAAGTTTAAGTTTATTTTTTGAATCGAATAATGATTGTAAATCTTGGTTCAAGTTTAATAAAAGCACGCTCATTGGAATGGAAAGTAGGCGAATTGCACTCTGTGTCCACGTCCAATGTACTAAAAACGCAAAAAATCCCAAGGTAACGAATGTGAAGTCAAGGTCCTGCTTTTGCTTTACTGCGACGTAAACAGAGTAGCAAAAGATAATGAGGAAAACCGTGCTATAGAAAATGTAATCCGGAAGTTGAAATCGAAATGGGGGAACAAATGGATAAACATCTGCAAAAATCGGCATGAATGGATAACCCAAGAAAAAACCAAATGGGAAAAATCGGCGTACAGTTATGTCAGAACTGAAAAAAAACGCCAAGAAATACAAGGGATTGAATGCACCCGTCACGACTGTTATTGCCCAAAGGAAATAAAAGAAATTAACACTCAAGAAAAGGGGAATGAAACAAAGATAATAAAGCGATTGCCAGTATTTCTTTTTCCACAACATCAGCAACCAAAACAACGGACAGAACATCGCACCAATTACATGCGTCATTGCCATTAGACCGAAAAAAATGCTTGAATACAAGTATTGCTCGCGTGAGTAGAAGAAGTAACCCAGCAAGGATAGGAAAAGTAGCATCGAAATGCCACCATTTGAGCTCCCAAAAATAACATATATGTTATAAACACCTGCAAAGATGAGAATCAGTAGAGAAAGTACGTTTTCAGAAATTTCCTTGAGTTTTCCAATTTTTAGGAACACGTAGAGGCTCAGAGAGTAAAAAACAAAAGAAATAATTATCATTCCTAATTCAAGGTTGAAGGGAAATAATAAACGAACTAAAAATGGATATGGGAAAAAATGCCCAAAGTATCCAAAGGAGAAATCATCCCATACACTAGGATCGAGATAGAGAGTTTTAGCAATCGACAAGTAATGATCGGCATCAATTTGATATAAAAACCATTTATGAAAAAAAATGAGGTTAATCAGAACGATCATGAGATTTACGATGAACGTGCCGATGATGATACCGATAAAAACTTTCAGAGTTTTTTTCAATTTAGGTAATTACTCCTTTAAACATCAATCCCGAGTGCATGAGTTAGATCGCGGAAGAAAATTATTGTTGCAGACGTGGTAACGGTATAAAAACACATTAAAAGCACGCACAATATTATTCCCACGATAGAAGGAATCATCCAATAACTCAGGAATTTCTTTTCGAATAATAGCTTTAAAATGACAATTATCCCGACACAACACCCAATGAGATAGGAATAAATGTAGTATTGCATCGCCTTTGCTGCAGGGATACCATAAGACCACGTAACGATAGCACTTGCCCCGAAAGGCGTGATCTCCATTGCCATTCCATTGAAGGCATTCCCGATCAAGATATTACCATTATCAAGTATTTTGGTTTCATAAGGAGAAATTAGATCATACGTGAATTGCCAAATTATTTGTTTTGCACGAGTAACCTTAAAGATACGACCATTTAGGGAATCAGTCACGATAAATGCCTGCCCACCGTCAACTTCATTTATATCTCTTGGCCACCGTAATCCTCCAGAATATGACCATACGATTTGTTTATACGGTGAAAGAGGAGTTCCAGATGAATAGTCCAATTCAAGAAGACGTGCATTTTCAGAATCACTCACGACAATATTACCGCTATCCAGATAGTCGGGATTATGCTGGTGGTTCAATAACGTGTAGTTATCACGTTCGCCATAAAGCCAGACAATATTCGAAGCATTCCCCCAATTTCCTTGACCGGCAGCAATTTCTGCTGTATAATTGATTTCAACGATGGTGTCAAAGTTCCGAAGCGAGATCAAGCACGCTTCAAATGATGAATTATACTTTTTATAATCCACATCGTTTAAATGGCTCCAATCCCACGGTGTTGGATTCATGTACCAAGAATTCTCGTCCCACTCGGGATTGATTTCGGTCCAATTAACATCATGAGGATTCCATTCCCATTCTATCTGGTTTGTCTGTGGATTTACCTCAATCATGCGATCATTTATCGTATCTGCAATCCAAATATTACCATTTGGGATCTTGATGGCTTCATGCGGAAAAACGACATCCGAGAAGCTCCAAACAATTTGACCTTGTGGAGTCACTTCAATTACGGCATGTTCACCAAGTAAGATGGGCTGACTTCGATTTTCAATAAGTCCCTTCTGATATTTTGCAATAAAAGAAGTCTTGGAATAACAAAGCAACGTGTTGCCATTGTCAAGACGCGTCACGCCCATCACGTGTAAATTATCCGTCACTTCTAGTGCAAGCTGCAAGGCAATAACCGTCGTGAATAACATGCCGACCATTATACCTCCTAAAATGAACACGAGTTTTATCTTTTTTCTCATCGACCTCAATTCCTAACTCAAAAATCGGTTTTAAAATCTAAAAGACAACTTCTTTTAAGAAACTTTCGTTCAGATCTGTCAAAGAATTGATATTACAAGCTTTCTAGTGCTTCAAAGTGAGATCGAAAGATGTTCAATTGCTTGAGTTCCCACGCGTTCCGTTTTCGGTCCCAAGGAGATAGAAAGCCAGATACTTCATGATATTCCATTAAAAAATTCTTGGCATCGTCATACTTGAGAGAAATCAAGCTTGCAGCGACACTTCGAAGTTTCTCCAATATTAATTTTTGCTGAGGAGGGAGTTTATTTTCTCCATCTTTCAATAACATTAATCCTTTTTGCTTAAAGAAATCATTTGCTTCTTTTATTTGATATTCATACAGAAGACTTAGAGTTTTTAAGAGAAGTGCGTGTCCTTTAATAAATGCATCGTTGGATTTTAACGCTCTATCGAGGTGGATACGAGACTGAGAAAACCTATTTTGGAAAAATAGCAATTCACCCATTAGATATTGGATCCTTGAATCTTCGATAAATGGAAATTTTTGCCAGAACCGCTTGCATGTTTCTTCAGCTTCAATATAGCGCGTTGATAACTCAGAAAAGCGAACTAGAAACTCTGTTATTTGTTTGGCGAGTAGGACTTTTGTTGGAAATCGTTTTTTCCAGACTTTCACCATGTCTTTAACGACATCAATAACCGGTTTTGTTTCTTTCATGAAGCGGCAGATATTAATTAGGACCAGAGCGATGGGAATCCTGTTGATTTTTTTGCTATTTTTAAATATTTGAATTATGTCTTCTTGTTGAACCACAAGAGAATTACCTTCGGTTTCACTTAGACGCACGAGGATTGCTATTGCCAGTTCATCAGGTTGTTTTTCTCGTTGCAAGATCGATATTAATGGCTTGATAATGGGGAGCAAGTAATGAGTTTTTGATTCGGAGTATTCAAGCAGAAATAACCAAAGAAAGTGTCTGACGGGAGGATTGGTCCTTTTCAAATGTTTTGACAATTCAATTACTAGTTTATCCTGTTGTTTTTGAATCAATACGTGCATCAATTCGGTGATTTTAGGTTGTAACGGTCGGATAGAAAGTAAATTTATGAGGCTGGTGATGATATCGCTCAGATATTTCTGGCTTTCTTCGGACTTGCGAACGAGGAATTCCACGGCTTCAAGCTGAAGTTGCCGATTTTTCTCGGATAAAAAATTTACAAATTTCTCGATCTCATCTTCTTTTGGTCGGAATGACTTCGATAATTTCTTGAGTGCAGATAAAACGACCATTCGCACTTCATCATCACTCTCATCCAATAACGGCATGAGAGCAGGCACGACTCGTGCTACAGCTTTAACATTAATGCCCGCCAAGTATTCAATCACACGTGCAGCTCGAAATCGTATCTTTTTCTTTTTATGCTGGAGAAAATTGCTGAACAACGGGACTTCGTAAATGAGCAAATCCGGCTGAAATTCCTTAATTCCTAAAATGAAATATAAGCCGTTTTCAATGACTTTTTCATCATCAGTCTTCAATCTTTCAAGAACATCAAGAACTGTCAGTGTCTTGTATTGTTGGTGCTGGAAGCTCATGTCATACAAAAAAGCGGCTTCCATTAACGCTTTAATCTTGCCTTGTTTAGCCGCATGTATGAAACGAGCAAACTCAATACTTGGATAACTTATTTTTGCTTTATTCTTCGTCATTTCAATTTCGCATCAAAAAAATAAAGGATTATTCACCAATATTAATTGGATACGTTCCATATTTGCGTGTCGTTTCAATCATTGCACGATAATTGACATATGAAACGGAAGGATTGATTGAATGCCCGGATGCAACGATCAATCCTCCGCCAGGAGCGCACTCTTTTATCAATCTCTTTACATATGCCTCGACTTTCTCAGGAGTTCCCTTTGCCAAGAGATGGATTGGATCCACGTTTCCAATTATCGTGATTTTGTCTCCGTAATCTTTCTTT
Source organism: Candidatus Helarchaeota archaeon (assembly GCA_029838215.1). Taxonomy (GTDB): domain Archaea; phylum Asgardarchaeota; class Lokiarchaeia; order Helarchaeales; family RDOG01; genus JALGVI01. The sequence continues at coordinate 35,198 of JALGVI010000009.1, forward strand.
ACTTGAAAAGGATCCATGAAAGCAGCAGGTTCTAGAGGATTTAGACCATCAATTCCCGTGTCCACGACTTTATCCAGGATTTTATTTATGTTTCCACAAGTATGGTGGATGACCTTTATTCCATTCTTGTGGCAAAAATTGACGAGGTCTTTCATTTTTGGATAAATCAACCTTGAATATTGTTTCGGACTTATGAAAGTGCCGGTTTTATAACCCTGGTCATCCCAAACCATTAGTAATTCCACGTCATATCGAGCTACAAGATTTTCGATGATGCCTTTCGAGAATTCGCCATTTTTTCTTGTTACTTCTTCGATGAAATCGGGATGTTCAAAAAGAAGCCTTGCATAATTCTCAAACCCGATTGATTGCCACGAGACTTCCATGAAACCGGTTAAACCGGGGATGACGTACGGTCCTTTATCACCTGCGAGTTTCACGGCTTCTTCATATGCATAGTATCTTGCTTTAATATCGGGATCTAACGGAGCCCATTTCTCATATTTTGCCATCACTTCTTCTAAATCGCCTGTTTCTGATTCAAAAATGCCGCCAACGTAATTCATCAACCGCAAATCCGAGTCTTTAGATTCCCAAAAACTGAACATCCTGCCGAATTCATCAACCATGTTTGACCATTTTGGCGTGTTCAGGCCGGGTCGGGACATCCCAAATCCCGCACTTTTACCTAGAGGAAGCATGCAGGTGGGCATAGCCAACAAATCGGTTCCAATTGTTTGGAAAAGCTTGATAATCCGTTTTGAACTCAACCTGAAAGTCCCCCTTCGGTTAGCAAGGAATTTAATCCATTTTGAGTAAAACGGAACAAAACGGGCAAGTCTTAAAATGGTCACGAGGTCTCCTAACGAACCCGCAGATTCCTGATCATAGCCCTTAAGGACATCAAGGCTATCTATTTGTGACGTGAATATCGGCACGCGATCAGGCTCTTCGTGGTTCATTGTCGTGAGAACGCGCTCTTTCGAGTTCATCTTAATCACTTCAAGTAAATCTTAAAAATCATCAGATCAATTTTCTCTCATTTAAAAATTCAGGAAATCATGCGATTTTAAACAAACGATACGACTTTATCATAATCATCCATAATTAAATTAATAAATTCGTTGTAGTCCACTAGCTCAATTTTGTCTCCAAATGCTTCTTCGATGCCTCTCAAAACGAAATCTCTAAAAATACCGAACATTGGAATTTTTTTCTCTTGGAATTCCGAGATTTTGTCTTTATCAGGAGATAGCAGTGGAAGATAGGCACCGTTATGAATGAAAAGAATCCCAGGCTCATCATGCTCCATGGTTTCTATGCATTTATAAGCCAATTCCTTGAAACCATTATCATCAATCATTACTAGTATCTTTGTCATGTTTTCACCCTTAAAACCTGATAGAAAAGTCAGCTTCATGGCATTTTCTTGCTAAATCCTGTCTTTCTAAAAAAACCAAGTTCTCAATAAAATCGCTTTTTTGTAGTTCCATTTCGTTAACATCTTCAATGCAAACGTATCTTTTTACGTCCATTTCATCGAATAATTCGAAATAACTTTCAAACTTGCTTTTTTCGCAATCCTTCAACAAGTTTAGAATGCCTTTTCGTGCGAATATTATTTCAATTTTGAGGTCGCTGACAGTCAAGCCCGCAGCGGCTCGGATGCCTTCGTAGGAATACACATCACCATGAGGTGGGGATGTTATCAAAAAGATTATTGACTTACTCGTCATTTAAACACTTCACAAGCTAATGATTCGGTCAGCCTCTTCAAGAGGTAGGGCAAGACCCGAATAAATACCGCCAATTTTTACACCTTCAATCAAGTCATCCTTAGATAATCCGCGTGTTTTCACGCATTCACTGCAAAGAGATATCACTGCACCATTTTTAATTAATTCTGCAAACAATTGAGAGAAAGTCTTTCCTTTTTCCAAGTGTTGTTCTCGAAAAGGTCCGTATACACCATCCATGTACATGAAAATGCTGACTTCATGACCTTCTTGTAGAGCAGCCGTTGCCATGTTAATTAACGTGCTTGTTTTTTCATGTTGATATGGAGTTTCCTTGCTTATGAATACAATCTTACCCATTTTCATCACCATCAAGTCTTCATGAAGGAATCCAAAGGAGATGTAACTTGTTTTATGCGTTTTCGAGCGATTTCACAGTATTTTTCGGAAATATCAAACCCAATGAAGTTACGCCCCAGACTTTTCGCCGCAACCGCACTCGAGCCGGAGCCAATGAACGGGTCAAGAACGATTCCGTTGGGAGGGCAAAAACACTGAATGAAATCTTTAGGAATCTGATCGGGAAATGGGGCAGGGTGCTTTCGTTTCAAGGGATTCTTATCGCCAGCCATCAAATAGTTCCATATCGTTCCCCTACACTTTGTAGGATTGATTTTCCGCCGAATCGTGGGATTCACCCTGCCATCAGTTCGCCGATTCCCGCTTCCCGTCATTACTTTTCCACCGTGTTTCGATGGAATTTTTAAGGGTTCCTTGTCGAAGTACTGAGGGCGTTCTCCCTTGAGAAATATGGGCATGTACTCATGATCCACTCGAAAACGCGTTTTCCACCACGCCCCTTCAGGACCGTGCTTGCGATAGATCACGCATTCGAATAACTTGAATCCGATATTATCACACCAATCAATAATTGTTTTAAAGGAAGTCAATGTCTTGGCGAAATTTTTGGTCTGGTCTTGAAGAACCATGACTGCAATTCCACCCTCTTTAAGAACCCGATGGACTGCTTCTCCCGTGGCGTGCAGGTCAACAGAGAATCCTTCATATGTTCGAATCGAGTCATATGGAGGGGAAGTAATGACCAAATCTATGGAACATTCGGTGATTTTTTTCATTCCTTCTATGCAATCCATGCAATATACCCTGTTTAACTTGAGATCTCCAATATTTAACAAGCATATCAAACCTGTTTTGCTTGATTTCCTTGCATTTACGTTAATATTCGTGCATTTCTAAATGAACTTGCCTTTTGTATTTCAAAAAGTACTTCCTCGAAAACCGACTTACAAGATGCAAATATTACTTGATTAATAATAAATAATCGTGATCTAGATCTAAAAGCAAGACTATCATTCCATTTCTTTTTTATTTTGGCAGGATTCGTCATGAATTTTGTCGGATGAAGATTTGAGAAAAAAAGTTTAAAATTCCAAATCATTTAAACGAAATACAAGAGAGAAATAATTTCTTTTTCCTGCATTCAAATCTTTATCTTAAAGAAACGAAGTGATTATTATTATGTCGCATGATGAATGGTGGCGTCGAACCACGGTATATCAAATTTACCCGAGATCGTATAAGGATAGCACGGGAAATGGTATTGGAGATCTGCCGGGGATCATCGAGAAATTAGATTATTTGGCAGAGTTGGGCATAGAAACAATTTGGTTAAGCCCCATATATCCATCTCCGCAGGAGGATCATGGTTATGATATTTCTGATTACAGGAATATCAATCCAGAATATGGGACGATGGCAGATTTTGACAGGATGTTGAAGAAAGCACACGACCTCGGGCTGAGGATCGTTCTTGACATGGTCTTGAATCATTCTTCGGACAAACATCCTTGGTTCATTGAATCCAAATCGAGCCGTGATAATCCGAAGAGAGATTGGTATATATGGCGTGATGGTAGGAAACCGGGAGGTAAAGCACCTCCAAACAACTGGAAAGCCATGCCCGGTGGTCCTGCGTGGAGGTATGATCCGGGAACGGAACAATGGTATTATTTTCATTTCTTACCATTTCAACCCGATCTAAACTGGTGGAATCCCAATGTCCAGAAAGAAATGTATGATACCGTAAGATATTGGTTAGATAAAGGCGTTGATGGGTTCCGTCTTGACATATTCCATGCCGTTTATCAAGATAAGAATTTTAAAAATAACCCATTCTCCTTTCGGGTTCTTCCATCAGAGAATAGCACGGCATCCTTGTTTCAGAACCACGTAAATGACCTACATCTGCCAGAAACATTTGAGTTAGCCCGCAATCTTCGTAAAATCCTTGATGAATACGACCCGCCACGGTTCATGGTGGGTGAAATTACTGCCACGCCCGAAATATGCCATAAATACATGGGTGGAGCAGCAAATGATGGATTGCATTTAACATTCCAATTTAACTTTTTAAGGTGCAGGTTCAATGCAAGACAACTTGCAAGACAAATCAAGCACAATGAGCGCGTTTTCATGCATCCTGCTCTTCCAACTTACGTTTACTCTAATCACGATTTGATGCGCATTTTTACGCGTGTTTCAGAAAATTGGGACAAGATGAAGGTTCTTGCAACGCTTCAGCTAACCTTGAGGGGCGTGCCCTTCATATATTACGGAGATGAAATAGGCATGTCTCAAGTTAAAGTCAAGCTCAAGACAAGCGAAGATCCAATTGGACGAAAATTTTGGTGGTCTCCCATCAAGCAATCAAAGTATTTTGCATTTGCCTTTAGCAGGGATGGTTGTCGAACTCCAATGCAATGGAACAGTGAACCAAATGCCGGTTTTTCGCCAGATGAAGAGGTAAAAACATGGTTGAGAATCGGTCCTAAATACAAAAAAGTTAATGTCGCCATCCAAGACAAGAATCCCAACTCCTTACTAAACACGTATCGTACTCTGCTGCAAGTAAGAAGGGAAAACATAGCACTACAAGCGGGTTCCTTCGAATTCCTACATGAATCAAGTGGAGCTTTGGTCTATAAAAGGACGCACCCGGAACAAGTCATCATCGTGGCATTAAACTTCAAGAAAAAGAGAAATTTCATTTCTTTGGCATCCCCTAGACTCGAATTGATATTTTCCACGGACATTAAGGCTGGCGAGACTGATGCTTGGAAGACTGATGCAACACTTAATCTCAAACCCTACGAAGGAATGATTCTTCGTGAGATGCAATCAGGTTCCTGAACAAGCAAGTAATTGACGTGATTGATGATGGAGAAGAAATTTGAGAAATTATTCAAGAAGGAAGACGTTGCAGGACTGCTCGATCAATTCGATAAAGTTCTGTTAGCAAAGAAACCGAAAGAGAATGACGTAAACGTGGCAATCCAAGCGATTCAAGAATTTCTCAAACTCATCAAGGACAATAATTGGCTTTTACCAAAAGAATTAATCATCACGATTGGTTCTGCAATGAACCAGAAATTGGCTTGGCATCAACGACAACAACTAATAGTAGCTCTTGGTGAAATGATCGATGCCTTTCCAAACGAATTGGTTACGAACCTTGAATATGCAGATGAAATAATTGCCATTTTAAAGGATAGAACGGAGAATGATGAAGATCCGGATAATCAGTTTAATGCAGTAATTGGTTTGGGCAAGATAGGGTTGCTCCTTCCTGATAAGGTCTTGGACTATCTGAAAAAAAACGGTCTAAAGAGTCTTAATAAAAACATACGCATTAATTCAATTTTAGCACTTAAGGAAATTGCAAAAAAATTTGATAAGACTCACGTCAAGCAAATCATTCCGTTCTTTACGGAAATCATTCAAAATGATACAGAATATCCCGTGATCATTCAATTAACGACGAGAGCCATTCAAGAGATCAACGAAACCATGTATGAAGATGACGTTGTATTTACAAATGTTCTTGCAACAGAACAGGTCTTATGTCCATATTGCAATGAATTTTATCCAAAGAATTCAGAAGTATGCACCAATTGCGGAAAACCATCTCCGAAATGCCTAATTTGTGGTAAAAGAATTGATTTAAACGATGGATCTTCCTATCAAGAGTGTGAACACTGTCACTCGTTCTTTCACGTTGAGTGCATCAAGGAATGGAAAGAAAAAAGCCCTTTTTGTCCCCATTGCATGAAAAAATTAACTTGACTTGAATTCATCATCGCAGATTTTATTAACTTCGAAAACAACACAATATATCACTCAAGGAACTCAAGATTTTATTTAAAGAAAATTTAAACAGATAATAAGTTAATAAATTAGATAATTGGAGAGTTTTGGACGTTGATTAAATTAGAAGGCGTTCTAACAGCAATAATAACACCCATGCAAGCCAATTTGGATATTCATGATGAAGATCTAAAGAAATTCGTGGATTTTCAAATTGAACAGGGTGTTCAAGGGATTGTCCCTTGCGGCACGACAGGTGAATCTGCAACCATGTCTCATGCAGAGCATAAACACGTGATTGACATTGTAGTGAATCAAGCAAAAGGACGTGTCCCGGTTGTAGCGGGATCGGGAAGCAATTCGACCAAAGAGGCAATTGACTTGACAAAACACGCGGAGAGTGCAGGGGCTGACGCGGCTCTACTTATCACGCCATATTACAACAAGCCCACGCAACGAGGTCTCATTTACCATTTCGAAAAAATTGCCGAAGCCGTATCTTTGCCTCTGGTCCTATACAACGTTCCTGGACGGACAGGCGTAAATATGCTACCCGAAACGACCATCAAGCTCTCGAAAATCAAAAACATCGTAGCAGTCAAGGAAGCGAGTGGTAGCATAAGTCAAATTCAACAAATCATCGCCGGCACCCGTGATAATCCGGACTTTTGTGTTTTGTCAGGAGATGATAGCTTGACTTATTCTATTGTAATGCTTGGTGGAACTGGTGTCATTAGCGTGGCTTCCAATATTGCACCAGGCTTAATGGGTGAATTCGGGCAAAAAATCATTGACAAGGACACTCTTGGTGCAAGAGAACTCCATTTCAAGCTTCTCAAACTGTTCAAGGTGATTTTCATAGAGACCAATCCCATTCCTTCAAAAGCTGCAGCTCGGCTCATGAATTTAGGAGGCATTTATAATTGGTATCTTCGACCTCCATTAATTGATCCAACGCCTGAGCATCTAGAAGAAATCAAAAAGGTACTAAAAAGCCTTCAGTTATTATAAAACTCATTTTTTCTTATTTTTTCATTTAATTTGGTGTTAACCATGATTAGAGTTTGTATTAATGGTGCAGATGGTAACATGGGAGGTCTTGTTGCAAAAAACGTCATTCAAGACCCCGACCTTGAATTAGTTGGCGCCTTGACCATGGTGGATTCTCCCAACGAGGGAAAGGATATTGGCACTTTTTTAGGATTAGATAAAATAAACGTGCCCATGACCAGCATTGTAAATTTGGGCGAAATTCTTAAAAACAACGTTGACATGTTCGTGGATTATACCATTACGGAAGCGGCAGAAAAGAACATTCCCATTGTATTAAAAAATGGCATCAATTGTATTATTGGCACGACGGGGTTATCCGAGACGTTTAAGGACGAATTTGCACGACTTGTCAAGGAAAATAAGGTCGCAGGAATGATATCTCCGAACATGTCTTTGGGCGTGAACATTTTCTTTAAAGTAGCAGAAATCCTTACTGAGCTCCTTCCAAATTATGATATTGAAATAATCGAAGCACATCATCATCGCAAGCGAGACAGCCCAAGCGGGACTGCAAAAAAAGTGGCACAACTCATTGCTGCCAAGCTTCACAAGAATTTGGAGAACATTGCAAAATACGGAAGAAGTGGATTTAGCCCTCGGAAGATAGGGGCAGAAGAAATCGGGATTCACGCCATTCGAGCTGGAGATATCGTAGGCGATCATACCGTTCTTTTCGCAGGTAACGGCGAACGCATTGAACTCAAGCATCAAGCACATTCCCGTCAGTGTTTTGCCGCCGGTACAATTCTTGCAATAAAATACATGACGCAACACGGTCCTGGACTTTATCAAATGTCGGATCTCCTCAAGTGATGAAAAATGGAATTAACGGAATTTCTAAAACGCAAGAATCTGTCCGCAAAAGGGAATGAACTTCTTATTGGCGGAGTGTCAACCGTTGATTTGGCAAAGAAGTATGAAACGCCTCTTTATGTCATTAATGAGGAGACTATAAAACAAAGAATTGAAGCGTTAAAAAAAGCATTTACGCCATATTATGAGAATATACGCATTCATTATGCGGTAAAAGCAAATTCAAATTTACAAGTTCTAAAGATAATGAATCGAATAGGAATAAGTCTTGATGTCGTATCTCCCGGAGAAATATTCTTGGCACAAAAAGCAGGATTCTCTCCCGATAGAATACTCTACACGGGGAATAACTATTCTCAGGATGATCTCATTTACGCCGTTAAGACAGGAGTAATGATCAACCTAGATGCACCTTCCCAATTAAATCGACTCGTGAGGTTGTTAGATACCGTTGAAGGGGCGAATCCAAACCTTCTCATTTGTTATCGAGTGAATCCAGAATTTGGTGGAGGGCATCACATGCATGCCATTACCGCAGGTCCCGACGTTAAATTTGGCATATTCGAAGATGACATTATTGATGCCTACAAGAATGCAAAAGACGCGGGTTTTGCAAAGTTTGGCATCCACATGCACATTGGATCGGGCATTCTCGATTTAGAAACATTCGAAATCGCATCAACGAAATTTCTCGAAATAATTGAACTTATCGCAACAAGATTAGGCATCACATTTGAATTCGTGGATTTTGGGGGAGGAATTGGCATTCCTTATCGTCCTACAGAAAAACCGCTTGATTTAGATGCATACGCAAAGAATTATTCCACGAAACTCAAGGAATTATCTGAGAAATTGGGATGGAACCCGCCAATTCTTGCAATAGAACCCGGAAGGTTTCTCGTGGCAGAAGCGTGCGTGCTACTCTCCACCGTGACCACGATCAAGCCCGTGAAAGACAAGGTTTGGGTCGGCATTGATACGGGTCTAAACGCGCTCATTCGACCGGCAATGTACGGAAGCTATCACCATATCTTGGCGGCTAATAAGATGGACGAGAAGGAAACACGAGAATACCAGATCGGCGGACCCATTTGTGAATCGGGGGACGTATTCACGCGAGACCAAAAACTTCCCACCCTGGAAGAAGACGATTTATTGGCTATTCTTGATGCAGGGGCATATGGATTCACGATGGCATCTCATTACAATGCAAGGTTACGACCTGCAGAGGTCTTGATTCGTCAAGGAAAACCCATTCTGGTTCGAGAAAGAGAGACTCTTGAAGATCTTCTTAAACACCAAATAATTGACATTTGATTCCAGTTATTTGAATGCCGCAATCACCCGAGCTTCTGCAAGCTTTTCGTGACCGGAATTCTCAGACCAAGTGTTGCAATCTATTTTTTTCATACCTTTTTCCGTGAATTTCCGCAACACCTTTCCCTTGTAGGTAACTACATCATTTAGATAGGCGGGATTAATGAATTTGACAGAAACGCGTTCTATGCTCACGATGTTGCCCAACCAATCAGTGATAATCTTGGGAAAGAACGAAGCAGTAAATATCCCTGCAATTACTATATCCTTGTAACCGAGTTTTCTAGCATATTCGGCATCGAAGTGAAGTGGATTGATCTCGTGTTCCAAACGACAATAGCGCTTATTCTTATCTGCAGAAAACGTAATGGTCAAGGCAGGAATCTCCTCTTGTTCGTTTATTTGGTCATAGTTGATAGGATTCATCTTACATCACGACTAGATCTTAGTCTTTAAGAAAAATACATGATTATCGAGGACTAAAAGATTGTCACTCTCATCGACGACTTCATGAGGACAATTCAAGACAAAATATTCGCCCATTTTTCCAGTCTTTGGTATCAAATCGGAAACCCTGATTTTCAACATGTAAGGAGTTTCAGAATATAATTGAGCATGAAATTCAATTTCAGACTGGACGTGGATGATTCCTTTAATCACGTTGTTCAACAAGTGTCCGATACCCGTCGTGAAGAAATCTTGAGAAATTGGAGCAATCAAAGTCAAGAGATAGGATTCTGGGAGCGGTATTTTGTCGTGCCCCGCCTTTCGTGCCGCCTCCAAGTCGAAAAATATCGGATTTGTTTCATTTATAATTTCACAGAATTTCTTAATTGTTTTCTGACGGACTTTTACCTTTTTGGGACGTATTTGACCCACACCGTCCTTTATTTTTCTATTTAATGTTTCTAATGAGATTTCCTGCACCATTTTTCCCCTCAAGTTTAAAAAAAATATAAGAAACGGAAAAAATCAACAGTTAACTACAATTCTTTGTCAAGTAATCTTGATAATCAACCAAATGACGGCAGGCGATCGCAGCATTCATCGTCGTGTCGAAGAATGGCAAGTTCTTTTTATGAAGAACCTTCTTAAATTCCTGCCCGACACGCGTGTCAAACTCGCTAATTTCCAAGACGGGATTGATCATGAAGAAGAATTTTGAGATTTTCTTATTGATCCGACCAAAAGACCGAGCAACCGATGAAACGAAATTTTTCACACCCATTCGTTCAAGTTGTGAAATCCAGCTAACGGGCAGGTATAAACCAATCATGTCAATGTTAGGATCGGCATCCAGAATTTTCATGGTCCTGAACAGAAGTTCAGCCAGCACGCCTGATGCGCCAGTATCAATGGGATTTCGAAATGACGTGTTCACGTCGGGAAAAATCTCCCCGATTTCAGCTTGGCTCTTTTCTGTCAGCACGGGTATGTCAATACCATAATTACTAAAAGTATCGGCCATCTCGACGCTATTTCCACCACCCGGTACCAGAATACCGATGCGATTCCCCTTCGGAAAACGAGTTCGATCGACATGCGAAAACAAGTGGAGACAATCCCAAAATTCCGAACTGGTGCGGACAAAGATCCCACCAGCTTGTTGAATGGCAGACTGCCAGACTTGGAGCGATCCTGCAAGAGCTCCAGTATGAGATTGCGTGGCACGCATGCCTTGTCGTGTTTGACCACCTTTCCATATGATGACGGGCTTTTTCTTCGTTACTTCACGAAGCCGAATGATAAAATCTCTTCCGTGCGCTTTCCCAAGTGATTCTAAATAAAAACCAATGACTTTTGTCAATGGATCTTGAGCGTAATAATTGAGTATTTCCAAGCAGTTGATATCTATTTGGTTGCCGAAAGAAAGACCTCTTCGATAATATAGCATGCGATTTTCTTGAATCTGAACCAAAGTACTTGCATGTCCACCAGATTGTGACGCAAATGAAATATTTCCAACTTTCATGAGTGCCTTGGGATTATAACTGACCCGAGCTTCAGGATCTAACGGTCCCAAGCAGTTAGGGCCAATTATTCGGGTCGAAGTTCCTTTTATTATGTCCAGCAATTCTTTTTCAAGAGTTCTTCCTTTATCTGAAAGAGTTTCCGAAAAACCAGAAGTAAAAACCAAAACAAATTTGACGCGTTTCTTTACACACGTTCGCAATAAATCAGGGACATATTTTGCCCTAATTGCTGATATCACCAGATCAAGATCATCGGGTAGATCCTCCAAAGAGGCATGTATTGGTAAATCTTTAATCTTGGTTCCGGCATGTTTCGGGTTAATTAAATAAATTTGCTCGGGCGGATATTGGCTTTTGGTCAATGCAGAAATAAAAAAGCCGCTTCCGAAATTGGGATTTTTGGATGCCCCCACGATGGTGATATTACGTGGAGAAAATAGTCGGTTAAATGGATGCTCGGAAATATTTGAGCCTTGATCTGAAAGATTCATCTTCGTATCTAGTCTATCAGTTACCATTTTACTTCATGCTTCCTGATTCATGATGAATATAATTGCATGTACGATTCAATCACTTGGTCCATCCATCCAGGACCTCTCGTGAATTCCTTCCATACGATCGGGCGCACGGACAACACGCCTTCGAAGGCATTTAACCGATTTGAAATTTCTTGCACTTCGTTCATTGAAGGCGTGACTAACGTGATTAGGAAGGCAGGAGGGAGTTCAAACCAAACGGGGAAAAAGGAATATGGCTCGCATGTTTCAAGAAGCCTTGTTAAATTGTTTTTCGTGTTTTCATCTAATTCCACGAGAAGAAAAGAGACTGCATGATTTTTAACATTTAGTGGGTTGAAGTTGATCGTGAAGTTTACCAAACCCTGCTCCTTCAAGAAACGGATCTTTTTACCGACCAATTTAGGACTAATATGGAGATCCTTTCCCAGCTGTTTGTAAGTCAATTTAGAATTTCTACGAAGTGCTTTGATGAGCAACCAATCTATTTTTTCCAACCTAGTGATGACATCACTTCTCTTTTTGAAAGGAAACACGAAATGAGATATCGTTGAAATAAAAGATTGAGAATTGAGAAGTGCCGTTTTTTTCTTTAAATCATTCATATCTTCATAATCAAAGAAAAGAGCATAATCGCCACCCAAATCTTCGATATAATACAAAAAGCCTGAAACATTATTCGTGAGAAATTGCCTTGCATCACGCCCTTTCGTCTTGACGATACGCACGTATGAAAAAATAAAACCTTCTCTAAACACGTTCGCAGCCAATTCGGTAACATAATTCTCGATAATGCGTTTTTGTTCCAGTTTTTTCAAGCGAGCTCTCACTTGAGAAACAGATCCACCCACCCTTGCAGCTATTTCAGCATGAGTCTTGCGGCAATCATGCATTAATTCCAACACGATCTTTTTGTCAAGTGAGTCCATTTCAGTTCGCCATTAAGCCATGTAGATTGGATTCGTGATCACTCACGTGATTTATTTCTTAGAAAAAAAGATCATTCCCTTTATTTCAAGTTATTCGTTAATTCATGTCAAAATTTACCGAATAATACATGAAAGTCAAAGGATTTTTTAGCCCAAGCATCCATTATACAAGTAGAATGGTCGAACTTTTAATTCCTGCACAAAATAAGAAGTCAGTTCAAGCCGCAATTGGAAAGGCGGATGCGATCTATTTTGGAGTAGAGACTTTCAACATGCGAATGCATGCAAGGAACGTCAAGCAAGCAGATATGAAAAAAATCATTAATTTTTGCCACGAACACGGTCTCAAGGCATATCTCACCACAAATATCATCATTTATGAAGGCGAACTCGGGCTATTACGAAGCCTGATCGAAGATGCTTCGGCTGCTGAAGTCGATGCATTCATCGTTCATGACATGGCGACAATTCAGATGGTGAAAGAGCATGAAATGCCTTTTCACGTGAGCACGCAAGTAAGCATTTCGAATTCACTTGCTGCAAGATTCTACGAATCATTGGGTGCGACCCGCATAAATTTGGCACGGGAATTGACACTTTCCCAGATCTCGGAAATCATTCAAAAATTAAAAAAGACAAAAGTCGAAACTTTCATCCACGGTGCAATGTGCACCTCGATTTCGGGACGTTGTTACTTCAGTCAAGCTCTGAATGAAGATGCTTTTTTTTCGGCGAATCGAGGTAAGTGTCTCCAGCCTTGCAGAGATCAGTGGCGTGTCGTCCATCAAGATGGGCACGAACTTGACTACGATGGTTATTACTTCATCAATGCCAAGGATCTCTGCATGATCGAATACATTCCCGAACTGATGAATGCCGGGATTCATGCGTTCAAGATAGAAGGCAGGATGAGACCACCCCGTTATGTGGAAATCGTGGCAAGAGTATACCGTGAGGCAATCGATGCTCATCTTGGCGGAACATTCACAAAAGAACGAGCACTTGAATGGAAAAAAGAGTTGGAAAAGGCATATAATAGAGGCTTCAGCACGGGTTTCTATTTTGGACGACCAACTGCAGATGACGTGAATCGTCAGACAACAGGAAATTTGGCAACCACTCGCAAGACAGAAATTGGACGAGTCATCACTTATTACAAGGACAAGCAGATCGCAAAAATCAGATTATTCAGGGGTCAAATAAAAAGTGGAACAGAATTATACTTCGAAGGAAGCGACATGGGCACCTATTTTAAGCTCGAAGTTGCCGGTTTCTACCACAAAAATAGGCTTTATCAAGAATCGCCCGAAACGAGCC
>JALGVI010000136.1 GCA_029838215.1 Candidatus Helarchaeota archaeon
TAAATCAAGCCGACCGAAGTGATGTCATCTAGTGTCTGAGCACCCCGTTTTTCAAGAATTTCAAGTATTTTTTGATCTCTTTCATCAATCAAGGCAAGGTATGGTTCGAGACGCGTTACAAACTCTTCATGAGAAACGGTGCCGATCTCATGAGCCGTGATGTAGTATTTTAGATCGAGGCTTGCGATTTTCCAAGCAGAATCGATGAATTCATCAATGTCCGAATCAGAGCCACCATACCATGGACCAAAAGGAGTAAGGTCGATATCACCCGTGAAGATGGCTTCGTGCTGGGGAAACACCACGCAAGAGAATCCCGCAGAATGACCTGGTGCGTGAATGAATTTAAACTCCGTTCGTCCCAATTCCCACATTTCCCCGTAGTTATAAATACCATCGAGTCGGCACGTTGAAAGATACCACGCGTGATTTCTTGATGGCGAATACGGCGTCCTTTTAGAATTGACTTGTTTCGTAAAAAAAAGCCACTCGTCAATGGCATCTTGCCCCAAGATCTCAAAAATTCCGACCTTTTTCAAGATATTCGTGCGATCAACGAAGCACTTGGCTTCAATGGGATTCATGAAGATCTTCGATCGATAGAATAAATAGTTGTAATGGATGTGGTCGTAATGGTAGTGCGTGTTAAACACGAATTTTATCCGATTTTCTTTAATGAGTGGTATTAGCTTTGCACGACCTGCTCCAGGATCGATCACGGCTTTATTTCCATCATCAATGAACACGGTCCGGCAATATGGAAACTTTGAATTGAATTTTCCATCGATGATTTTTATTTGTCCGTATCGTTCCAACATCCTTCAACTCCGGGACATGAAAATAAGATAGAATTAGAGATTATCCTTCTTACGAGAATCCTGACGACGTACAAAAAAAAGAAATTTAATTAAATTTCTTGATTGCAAAGATAACAATGCAAATGGAGAGGATCACGGAAGCATATCCGAATGCGAACACGTATCCAAACGGAGGAAATGCATGGTCATAAATGAAACCAAAAATTATTGATTCAGGCAATGTCACCAGACCAATTACCAAATAATACAAGCCATAGCCCCGACCTTTTTTGTTCTTTCCCATTATATCAGACACGAAAGCCCTTGCAACGGGATCAACAAATCCATGATACATGCCAAAAAACACGAAGAATATCACGATTAACGGAACCGTGAAAAGCATTGGCGGATACGGAATGGCCATGCCAATAGACGTTAGCAATAATATACCCAGTCCCATGAGAATGGTTGGTTTCCGACCGATCTTGTCAGAAAGCCGTCCCGCAAATATCGCAAAGAAGACGTAAACGAGGTTTGATAGCGCAACAATTAAAGGTATGAATGGTGCCATGATGAAATCCTGCGCACGAACGATGAAAAAAGCCAAGTCGATGGATGCAAATTCGGCGATTGCCATGACCACGATTAAATATATCAGTTCTTTTTTAATCGGCGCCTGTTCTTCGGGTTTAAATCGTTCCTTTTCGCGTTTTGGGTCCCGTGCAACAAGGATGAAGACCAAGGCAATCAAGCCGGGTATGATGGAGAAAATAATCACGCCGGCATAAGTGAGCGTGAGATTTCGCGTGAGAAAGAAGAAATAGAAAATCAGGAAGAATGCGACAAGTGGTCCCAAGACCGCACCAGTCGTGTCCATTGCTCTATGTAATCCAAAAGAACCACCTGTTTTACCACCGGAATCAGCAATGATTGCATCTCTCGGTGATGTTCGTAATCCTTTACCTATGCGATCGGTAAACTTTAATCCCAAGGTAGTCAGCCAGTTAGGAAATAGGCCTATCATGGGTTTTGCAATGTTTGAAATGCCATATCCGGCAAATACCAGGGCTTTTCGATTTCTTATCTTGTCCGAAAGATATCCTGAAACACCTTTTAAAATATTACCCGTTGCCTCCGAAACACCCGAAATCAAACCGAGAATCGTGGCGTTCGCACCGATGGATAAGAGAAAGAGAGGGAGAACCGACGTGACCAAATCGGAACTAAAGTCCGTGAATAAACTGACAAAACCAAATAAAATGACGTTTATGCTCACGCCAAGAAATTGTTTTTCCTGAAAGGAAAGTCCTTCATCAGACATTTTTTACACCATTATTTCATTTGTTAATTCAAGAATTTTTTCTCGGAGTGTGGTTAAGAGTTTTTTTCCTTTTTCAGTAATGAAGTAGTATTTTCTCGCCTTACCTTCAATGATTTTCTTTTCACAACTCAGGTATCCCTCATTAAACAACCTGTGTAACGTGGGATATAACGTTCCATAGCTAATATTGTAACCGTGTCGTTCCAGTTCTTCCTTCATCCAACTGCCATAGATTTTTTCCTTGCTTGCGTGATAAAGCATGTGAATTTTTATGAAGGGCAAGAAAAACTTTTGTTCCATGATGATATCGAACTCCGATATCGCTTTTGGATAACATTGCCCTTTTGATTAAAAAATCTTTTCATCAATTTGAAATGCAGGAATTCTCTTCGAGATTCAAACAAATCAAAGCTTTATTATCCACGGGGAAAAATAAAGGAGCCACTCGAATTAATACATTTATTCTAACATTTTTAACCAAAACGATAGAAAAAAAATCGTGAAGCTTCGTGCTTCACTCATTCAACGAACATGAAGATTTCAATTTCATTCGGTTTTTTGTGCACGAATCTTTGCAACTTCTTTTTGAACTTCCTCAAGCTTCTTTCCATGCAATGGGAAAACCAATAATAAGAGGACGGCCCCCGTGAGTGCAATTATCGGAAAAACGACCATCAGTAGTTTTAATCCAATATGAAGGAGAAATGGATTGTTGACGTGCGGGTTGTAATCGCCCCATCCCATTCCAGAAAAGACCAAGAATATGGACAAAATGCGCAGAATGATCGAAATGCGGTGTATGAACGCATTCATTCCATAATAACTTCCTTCACGCCTGACTCCTGTTGTTTTAACTTCATCTTCATCGATGATGTCGGATATAATTATGTCCACGTAATACATTGCTCCAGAAAGACCGAAACCCTGAATGATTATGACAGGAATGAAAATAAGTCTCATGATGCCGAGCGGATCAACATAAACCAGAGCAAACGGAATGAGCGTGATCGCCCACACGATGCTTGTCAGGATTAATCCATTGCGCATGCCAAATTTCCTGCCAATGTATCGGTGCAAGGGAAAACATGCTGCCGCAAAGAGCAAGGCGATGATGAGAGGCAGTCCGACAATCAGGAATTGATCGTTTTTCGTGATGCCCAAGACATATGTTCCGAAAAGTGGAAGTATGGTCGGAAACATGCCAAAAAGATACCAAATGAGCATGTTTGCACAAACAAAGATGACAAATGTCTTATTTTTCATCGTGATCTTCATGGATTGCCAGAAAGAAGGACCCTTCTCGATCTCCTTAACTCCAGTCTTCTTTTCTTTTATCCCAAACAGGACAAATGGAGCCGCCGCCACGCCCGTAACGATCATTGCAATGAATCCGAAAGCCGCATATTGAAACGGGAGTGATGCAACGACTGCTGGTGATGTCGTGATGTCGGGAACCAGTGGCGTTATGATTAAATTCGGCACGGCAAAAGCAAAGCAAAGAGCAAAAATTGTCAACCCCTTCACGAAGAGATTCGTGGTGGCTCGTTCCTTTTCATTAGGAAACATCTCCGGAAAAAGTGCATTTACGTTGACTGAGTACATCGTGTATATGAACTCAAAAACCATGATAATTACCATGAAATAGACGAAATTTATCAACTGAGAACCCAGAAAGATAGGTACCGTGAAGAGAAGAACCATCATCAAGCACAAGGGTACGATTGCAATGCTGATGTACAATCGACGTCGACCAAAGGAAGTCTTCGTGCGATCGCTAAGACTCCCTAGAAGTGGGTCATTCACGGCATTCCAAATTGCCCAAATTGTATAACCAATCAACATTTCAAGGATGTTCAACCTAATTATCGTGTAATAAAAAGTAAACACTAAATAAGTAAAAGCTTGGTAAGTTAATTGGTCCGGAATGCTACTAAAACCGAATACGATTTTTCTAACTAGTCCGCCTTTTTTTTCCATCGAATTCCCCCAAAAATCGAGTTAAATTTATTTTCACAACGTTCTATTTAAATTTTAGAGGTTAATCATCGGTTAGTGCCGTAACGTCAATGTCATAAAGGGATGAATCTTGAATAAAGAGGAAATAGATGAGATAGCACAAGGAATCTGGAGCACGGACCAACACGTCCGTCTTCGAACAATTCACCAACTGATAAAGATCAAGGACCCACTGGTACTTTCCTATTTGGAAGAAGCCTATGAAGACGAAACGGAATATCATGTCAAGATGCAAATATTAGAAGGGCTAGGAAAACTTGCCATCGAAGGTGTCGGTGCCATCTTGCTGAAAGCACTCCATGAAGACGACGTGGGACTTCGCAAGGCTGCCATTAATAGCATTATTAAAGCACGTGATTCATCCATACTAAATCGAGTGGTCCTATTCCAACACTCTCCAGAGTCAATTCCCATCGAAGATGAAGTTGCAGAAGCCATTCGAGTGCTGACCATTCCACGAGGAGATCCAACCGTAGTCAAGCCACCCGATAAGGAACGCGTTTATGACTACCAAGAAAAAGAA
>JALGVI010000137.1 GCA_029838215.1 Candidatus Helarchaeota archaeon
AAAAAAATTGGAGAAATGTTATGAAAAACAGGCGGAGATTGTTAACAAGCTTGGTGATGAATTATATAAAAAAAGCAAGTACGAAGAAGCTCTTGATTATTATAAGCAATCCATCGAATTGATATCGAAAACTGATGAAGAAGGAAAGAGAAAAAAATTTGTAAAGGAATTTCAAGCCACGTGCGAAAAAATCGGAAAAGAAATCAACAAAAAAGGGGACCAAGCATATAAGAAAAAAGAATACGAAACCGCACTTAAGTTATACGAAGAATCTCTGAGATATGCCAAGAAAAGCGAGAAAAATTCGATAATAAAAGAATCTACGAAGGAATTGATGAAAACATATGAAAAGGTTGGTGAAGAATTAGCTGAAGAAGCGAAAAAATACAAGGACGACATTCAAAAGAGCGTTGAATTATATGAAGATGCTCTTATCGCCCTAGAACGCTCGGGAAATGAGTCTAAACTCAAAAAATTGAAGAAGAAACTAGAAGATTTCTTTGAAGACGTTTCGGAAAAGATCAATAAACAAGGAGATAAGGCTTACAAGGAGAAAAAGTATGAGGAAGCCATCAGATTATATGCTGATAGCATCGATTTGGCAAAAAAAAGCGGAAAAAAGAAGCTCATCTCTAACTTTCAAGCAGAATTGGATAAAACTCTCGAAGCATATGCAAAACAGGTAAATGAAGAAGGAGACCGGGAATATAAAAACAAGAATTGGGAAGCGGCATCCAATATTTACAAAAAATCGGTTCGGCTTGCAAAAAGAAGTAAAAAAGAAAAATTGGTTGACAATTTCACAAGAGAACTCGGCAAGACACACGAAAAATGGGCGGAAGAAATTAATGAAAAAGGAGACCATGCGTATAAAAACGATGATTTCGCTCGTGCTGTCAAGCTTTACTCAAAATCTGTGGAACTAATGAAAGAAGCAGGAAATGAGAAAAAGGCAAAGAAATTCCAGAAAGAAAGAGATAAGGCACTTAAAAAATTGAAGAAATTCAGTTAGTGCAAGCTTTCCGAAAAAATTTTATTTTTTCTTTATTTCGTGAAAATGGCGGTTAGCGTGGTCAAAAAAAAATATCCGCAACGAAAAGCGTACATAAAAGAGATTGCAGGAAGGAGGATCGAGAACCTCTACCAACTCGCCGATGAACAAATGAACTCAGACCCTGTATTAGCCCAGAAATATGCTACTCTAGCTCGAAATATTGCCCTTCGAATGAATGTCAAGATTCCCGAGCGCTATTCAAAACGAATTTGCATCCATTGCAAGCAATTATTAAGACCTGGAATTAATTGTAGAGTGAGAATTCGAAGTAAGCCAACACCTCACGTTGCAATATTTTGTAAGAATTGTAGGAAATTCATGCGAAAGAATTTAAAATACAAGAAGGTTACGGGAAATGTCACAAAAGAAAATCCCTTTCACGAAGGAAAAAATTAAATCCGTTAAAACTGGTCCTGCAATTCTCTCGATCGGTAAAAATGGAATTAACGAAGGTCTAATAAAAGAAATAAAAATTCAATTGAAAAAGAATAAACTCATCAAGATAAAGATTCATAAATCAATTTTAGAAAATCCCGAGAGTGATCGGGTCGCGTTGGCTGAAAAAATTACAAGCAAGACTAATTCCACCTTGTATGAAACTCGAGGAAACACATTCATAATATATAAGAAATGATGGTGTGAAGACTTGTCTCTATTCATTCCTTTAAATTTTGGATTTCTTGATCTTCTATGGATCATTCCTATCGGATTTTTTTACATTCTACCTGCATATTTCGCAAATGGCGGAGCCGTCCTCATGGGAAAATACTTTCTAAAAACGCCAATGGACTTTGGAAAATCTCTTTCGGATGAACAACGCATTTTGGGAGACGGCAAGACTTGGGGCGGATTTCTGGGAGGGATCTTATTGGGTTCCATTGGCGGTTTTGTCATGTGGCTCATTGTCTTTATCATTCCAATATTCACGATTGTTGTATCTTTTGGAATGATAGATTACATGATAACGCCCATTTTTTACGGGATGAATCCACTTCGTGGTTTTTTAATGTCTTTAGGAGCTTTGGTTGGAGATGCGGTAGGTTCATTTGTGAAAAGACGGTTTAAAAAAGAGCGCGGAGCCAAATTTCCTTTAATTGATCAATTGGATTTCATAATTGGAGCTATATTATTTTCAGGTCTAGATTTTTGGACAATACTTTTCTATCCAACATACAATCTACTTGCGATTTGGCCGCTCATTGCATTTGCTATTATAATCACGTGGATTCTTCATCGAATCGCGAACATACTTGCTTTTAGAATGAAATTGAAAAAGGAGCCGTGGTGATACTCGAGGACTTTTTCTCTGGAATTTTGCTGAAAATTTGCAGGAATTCGAGCATTCATTTCAATTATTTTTTATTTTTTTCTTCTGGTAGTGCAATTCTCTGTCTATGTGCAAATTTTTTGACTTCAAATCCCCTGAATGATAACCATTCTGCTGTATTGCCGCGTATGATGAGATTTGCAGATTTCAATTCTTCCAAATTCTTAGAATTTATTAAGAACATGGCAGTTTTGAGTTCTATAATGAGAGTTTCGACATATTGGTGAATCTTGTTGGGATCCTTATCCTGTACCAGATTTAAGAATGGAAGAGAAATTCCAACGAGATCTGCGCCTAACGATATGGCTTTTGCAACCTCTAAACCCGTTCGAATTCCACCAGAAGCAATGATTCGTGCAGGACCTCCTGAACATTCAACAATGGATATTGCCGTGGGAATGCCCCAGTCCCAGTAGGTTTTCGCAAGATTTGCTAGCAATGGTTGTTTTTTATCAAGTGCCCTATGGAATTCAACAGCTGCCCAACTCGTGCCACCTGCTCCACTCACATCGATGTAATCGATACCAATGTCATTCAAGTCTCCTGCTTCTTCCACACTAATGCCACAACCGGTTTCTTTAACGATTAAAGGTGTTGACAAAGCACTTTTTAGAGTTTTTAGTTTGTCATATAAACCCTTGCTAACCTTATTCCCTTCTTCTTGAACGCATTCTTGTAAATAATTGAGATGAATCGCCAGGGCATCAGCCTTTATCATTTTTATGGCGTTTTTTGCCTCTTCAATTCCATATTCCATGGCAAATTGTGCGCCACCCAGATTTCCAACAAGCACGGTCGTTGGAGCCTTTTCTCTAGCAATGGAATAAGTCGACACGAGACTGGGATCTTCTAAAGCCGCGCGTTGGCTCCCGACTTGCATTGCAATGCCGTGTTTTTCGGCAGTTTCACCGAGAATCTCATTAATTTTTAATGCTTTTTCATGACCGCCTGTGATTGCATTAATCATGAGAGGAGCCTTCAGGGTTTTTCCTGCAAAATCAACGGAGATATCGATTTCATTAAAATTGAATCTTGGAATGGCTCTATGAATTAGCTCGACATCTTCAAAACCGGTTTTTTTGGATCGGAAGTTAACGTCTTTTTTAATGCAGGCTTGAATGTGTTCCCACTTTCGATTTCGGGTTTTTTCGGACATGCAATTCGCAACCTTACTTCTTTCCGCGTCCTAAACGTTCGTGTGCAGTCGCCAAATGACCTGCCGCCAAAGCAGCACAAAGGCTTATCTCTCCCGCTAACGCTGCTGCCACGATTATTTCTGCAAATTTTCCAGCTTTGGTTCCCGGTGGCTTGTCTTTATAAAAACCCTTGCATCCCATGATTGAAAGTGCTTCGGATTGAGTAGGTAGATGCGTGCCTCCCCCTGTAGTTCCTATTTCTAGAGAAGGTAAAAGTAATGAAAAATAAAGATCACCATTCTCAAGTAATTCTGCAGTGACGATACCCATTGAACCTTCAACGACTTGCGCAGGGTCTTGACCTGTTGCAAGGAAAATGGCGGCAACGATATTTGCCACGTGAGCGTTTAATCCGTACGCCGCTGCTTGTCCCGTTCCCAAGTATAACTTTCGATATACAACTTCTACCATTCTTTCAGGTGTTGTTTTTAAGAGATCTCTTACCAGTTCTTCTTTTAAAATGACCTCTGCTTGAACGGTTTTTCCTCGACCCAGTATGTAATTCACGGCACTGGGCTTTTTATCAACACACATGTTTCCAGACGTGGCGACAAGTTGGCATTTAACAGGGCATTTGTCCATGATATAAAGACTCGCGCGTTCACTTCCTGTGGTGATCATGTTCATGCCCATCGCATCTGCTGGAAACACCAAAAACCGTAAAAACACGTTTCTCCCTAAAATCCATGTCTGAATTTCACGCAAATCTGCAAAGGGATCGACATTAAGAAAGACCTTTTTAATTTCATCAATATGTTCTTGAACCCATGAAACTAATTTTTGAGCATTTTCTGTATAAGGTGATTGCATTATTTTCAGCACGGGTGCCCTTGTCATTAAATTCTTAATGATCTTTACCTGAGCACCTCCAGATTTAGTAATGATCGAACATCCACGGCTCACGGAAGCGACCAATGCTCCTTCTGTAGTACAAAGTGGGACATGAAATTCTCCTTGCGCAAATTCGCCTTGAACCTTTAATTTACTGGAAATTCCTACAGGAATCGAAATGCATCCAATCGGGTTTTCGATATTTCGAGCGGCAGTCATTTTCATGTCCATTGAATATTTGCC
>JALGVI010000010.1 GCA_029838215.1 Candidatus Helarchaeota archaeon
CCAGGGAGGTCCTGCTTATTTGCAATGACGGCGATGCGGGCGAGCGGTTCTTCCCGCTTAATTAAATTTATGAAAAGGCGCGAATCATTGATGTTTTTTGATGAAGCGGAATCCACCACGACTAATACAAGGTCTGCACCTTTGACGAAGCGCTTCCATAATGGAGCATACTTTTCCTGTCCCGCACTATCCCAGAAGTACAAATTCGTACGCGGCGTGATCGGAATCGTGACCTCTTCACCCGTGATCGTGGGAATGTGTCGGCGTGGAATTTCTTTTTTCTCGAGCAGGCGCATCAATGTTGTCTTTCCGACACCAGAAAATCCGATGACAGTGATTTTATTGCGAATGCGTTCGAATACTTCGTCAGTGTATTCGTCAAATTCCAAGAATTCTTCAAGAGATCCTGATTTTAGCGTCTCAGGAGGATAGCGCTTTAGGAATTCTTCAGATAGGTCTAAAAGTTCGTTGTAGATGGTTTCATCATCGTCCACGGAATCGTTGATGAAGATAAAAATCAGGTCGTAATCAGCATTTGTGGAGAAACCGATCTTATAATCCACGATGTCGATGAATTGTATGACATCCTTCTTTATTTGTTTCAAGAAGGAAACAAGACTCGTGACATCAAGGCTATCTCCATATACCATTTCAAAGATCTTATAATTACCTCGAAAGATGAGGACTTGGCGTAACATCTTGATCAATCCATTCTTCGTGCTTGAAAAGTCCTTTCAGTTTAGTTAGAATTTCTCGTCATTATATTTATCTTTTGCAGAAGTAATGGTATTATCTTTTGGATCTGCTAATTTTTGAGGTGAATTTTTTTGAATTCTGGTTCCACAGTGAATGCAATAAAAATGAGACGGACTTATTGGAGTCAACTGTCCACATTCAGAGCAAAGTATCTGAGGAATACTTTCCTTTTGGAGGCGATACCCGCAGTTCATGCAAAAGATGCGATCGGGTCCTTTAGGATAGACTCTTCCGCACTTGGGACATGTAATGACAGAGGACTTGCTTGAAATTTTTTTAGGGGCGATTTCTCGGCGATGCTTTCGGTCGTAAAATAGATACACGACAATTAAAGCGATACTTCCAACAATCGTTATCACGAGAATGATGATCCCTGCATAGACCATCGTGATTGGCACGGGATTCATGTTTAGTAGTTTCATCACTTGTCCGTCATCACCATATTCACCATCTTCATCAATGGCGACAAGGAGAAGCCCATATTTAGAATCCGTCAATGGAATGATTTGCTCAGAAAAATCAGTGATACCTGTCAGTGGAATGGTTAAAGACCCGGAGAAGAGTCCGTTGCCAGCATTTGTTAGTTCTTGAGCCATTACGACTTCATAACCGTATGCCATATTACGTGAATCAACTACCAAGGTCAGCAATAAAACCCATACGTGTAGATCAGAAGTAGAATCTTCTGCATCACTGCTTCGAATTGAGAAATAAAGCGTGCTTCCATAATTTACGTAAATTCCCATCAAAGACCACATGCTTAGTGGAAGTCCGTTGAGCATTGCAGAATTCTCGTTTAATTCAGGGGCTTCATTGTTAATGAAAAAACCATTCATCTCGCTCCCGAAGATAAAGCTTGAATTGATCTTGACTTGAATGAAAATGCCGTAATTACCGGCAGGATAAGAATCTGAAAAACTCGTCACGGTACTGAAATTGACGGCACATCCTTCCACGTTGGTGGTGTTTACGAGAGAAACCGATTCGTACACGTTCGAGTGTTCACCACTTCCCATCGAACTTATGTACGCGTTGATAATAATGCTGGAGTTCTCAAGAGAAAGGTCGCTCTCAATTGTTGCATTAATGTAAAGCTGGTCGAGGGTTCTGTATAGATCAATTTCCGCCTGAGAATATGAGCCACCAGCCTTGTTCTGAGTTCGACTCAAGTTAAATGATTGCACGCGAATGCTTTGGTTGACGACCTTGAAAAAACAAAAACCTTCATCTGAAGAGCTCGTGGTAATATTCAGGCGATAATAGCCTGAGGAATTTACCGTGACATTGATATAATAACTGCCATTTTCAACGAATGAGAAGTTGGACTGTTCGATGGAATCCACGTCTTCCCAAATGCCGTAAGATGAGTTCCAGCAGGAAAGGATTGCCGTGGCATTTATTCCCAGGCTCAAGTTATCAAGATAAGTGTCATTCTCGAGACTCCAAGCATATAGACCAATGGGAATGGAAGTACTGCCCGGTTCCGTTAGCTTTACGAGTGTTGCATTTGGAATTACTTGCAACGAAGCATTGATTTGGCTTGATCGGCTACGATTTTCCAAAAGCCATTGAAATGTTTGATTAATTAACTGAGTATTTGATTCTCTATAATAGAGATCATCGTAAAAGTGACGTTCTCCGCCATATACAACCAATTTGCTGTTATTTGTATTTGTGGAGACCGCAAGAACGGGGAGAGAAGAATATCTAGCTAGAACGGTCGCCTTTGCCGCATTCACGTTTAGAGCGTGTCCCACGAGCCAAGTATATGAAGAAATTTCATGCGTGATTGGATGCTCTTCAATATCTCGAATGGAAATCGTCCAGACATCTCGACTTATGCCATAATCATGTTCCTGGCATATTTTGGTGGATGAAAAACTGATGCCTGAATCAAGCGACAAGAGCAAGTCATTTAGTGGTTCTCTTGCGAAGTTGGGATATTCAGCACCAAGGATTAGGATAGAACCGCCATTTTGATAAAAAGACGTGATGGCATTAAGCTCATCAGGTGAGAACATGATCTCAACGTCGGGCAACATCAAGATGTCAAAATTATCGAGGTTTTCAGTCGTTATCAAGTCTTTAAAAAGAACGACATCGTACCCACGACCATTTAAGTCTTCAATGACATCATTATAATTTGATAGGTACGTGTCGGTAGCATCCGCATTGTGATATCCATCAAAATACACGCGTCCAGTCGGAAACCGAACGGTCAGATTCACGTATATCTCGTGAAGAAGAGTTCCCGTGCCGTTTTGCCTAACTTGTATTATTCCAAAATGGTTATTTGGAGTTGTATTTACGGGAATGTTAAGGATGATTCCAATATCAGAATAATTTGCAGCATCATTAATTATCAAATCCGTTGAATTAATGAGAATCTCATTCCCCGATAGGCTCTTGAATGACAAATACGGACTTAATGTGGTCGGAATTGTCATCGTGAAGACATCAGGATAGGATTTTACCACTTCGACCCTCAATTCTTCGACATTCCCTGGATAAGAAATGATATTGAACGGCTCGGATGGAATGTTTTTTGGAAATACAGTCGACACGTTAAAACAGTTCGTGGTATTCCACGCGGGATTTTGGTTGAGAAAATTAAAGGCCGCCGTGACGTTTATGAGTCCCGCTCCTTGAATGTTTGGACCGGGATTTCCTGTCAGATTTGAAGCAGTTTCCATCAACGCGATTTTTGCGGCTTCAGGAGTCAAACCGGGAAATGCTTCTTTAAGGATGGCAATTGCTCCGGAAACGACTGGAGTTGCCATGCTGGTTCCACTTAGCGGCACGTATAGGTCGAATAAGCCGATGCTTTGATACTTAAACAGGGCTTCAAAATAGGTTCCCCTTGCCAGAGCCGAATAAATTTCCACACCGGGTGCAATCACGTTTGGTCTGAAATAGTTCAAGGTTGTTGGTCCACGGCTACTAAAGCTTGCAATTTCATTGTTGGAATCAGATGCTCCAACAGAAATCACGCGGCGGGCGCTTCCGGGAGCACGGGAAGAAAGGAAGGAGGGTCCTTCATTTCCAACTCCTGCAACGACAATCACGCCTTTCTGGACAGCTGCATCAACAGCAAGAGATATTGGATGATCAGGGTCGGGATCTCCGTAAAATCCCAGACTCATAGATACAATATCTGCACCAGCGGTATCAACAGCCCATTCGAGAGCCGCGATAATTGCGGATAGTGACCCATCTCCGGATCTATCAAGACACTTGGCATTGATTAATCGTGCACCCGAAGCAACGCCTTTAAAATCATATCCGTAAACGGAACCAATGCCGCTACCCAATGCTATGCCCGCAACATGCGTGCCGTGTCCCAGTAAATCCGTGGTTGATTCTTCGTCATCTTCATCCCATCCATATGTAGCGGATACAAAGCTTTTTTCCTGAGCGACCTTTCCTAGAAGATCAACATGATATTTATAGATTCCAGAATCTAAAACGGCTATTTTTATGCCGCTCCCATCATATGTAGCAGGGGTATCAATGAGTGCGCGAACATCCCCTAAATCGATAGGCGTGTCCTTTGCTTGAAGTTGAAAGTCGGAGGGATCAATAACGTGAATTTTTTCATCAACGATCATGCTTCTAATGAACGGTAAGGTTGCAACGATTCCTGCCTGATCCCTGGTAAGGGATAAGCACAGTCCTTTGAAAGACGAGAAAACATGATAAATAGGGGGTGCCTGACCGAGACTTGTCTCTATTCTAGTTATTTGATCTTCAAGTGATATCATGTTATCGAGAACGAGAATGAATCGTTGATCCGGATTAAAATCAATGCTCGTTAAATCCAAATCAACCACATTTGAATTAATAATAGGTTGATTAGAAGCATTAGACATGAATAACATCGAGTAGAAAGAACTGAAAAATAGACTTGAAGCAAACATGAATAAAAAAATGAAGATGAGTTGCTTTTTAGCCATGAGAAAAACCCTTTTTCGTGAAATATTGAAGAATTGAAAATGAATCCGATATATATCTAATAAATACGATTTTTTTAACTTTTTGATTCTGGTAGATTTCATGTCATCAAAAAGACGTCAAAATCCACAAGTTATTAAAGAGAAAAAAGGGGTTTTGAAACAGAAAAAACGTTCAAAGTCACCAAGGAATTGAGATAGGGATGTCTTTCTTCTTTTCGGGATAACACGTTTCAAAGGCGGTTGTTCCTTTTGAAATTAGTTTATCTACAGATTTCCATTCATTCTTTTCCTTTCGTAGAATTTCAATTTCACAGGAAGCCAATTCACTATTATAGCAGAACATTCGCTTACCAGTTGGACCGAGGTATTCGACGCCTATTAAATCTTTTTTATTGACGTTGAGAACGCCGTTGATCTTGAATTTTCCTGCAATTCCTGTAAAATTCCATTTCGTCAGGTCGTAATTGCCTTGATTTTTCAGCAACTTAATAATCGAGTTCAACTTGAATTCCTGATTTTCCGTTTTAAGATAAAACGTGCTTAATTGCCGACCATCAGGTTTCAATTTTGAAGAAAGGAGTTCGAGGACAGCTCGGCGATTATCTTCAAAGAAGTTGCAATGCCCCCATGCCCAACCTGCACCATATTTACTTCCGTATACGTGTGCTTGCGTACCTGGCGCGTTTTTCAGGTTTATTATAGTATCATCAATTTTTATCTTTCCATTTAGATAAAATGCAAGGTTTGGCGAGCAATATGTCGTGCTTGCCAATTTAAACTTACGAATCAAGGCAGGAATGTGCTGATGTGTTTTGCGAGCGGTTTCAGGGAACGTCAGGTCCCATAGTATCCTGTGTCCGTTTGCCTTGACCTCGCCCATTGCTCGTTCGGAATCGAAAAATCCCTTTCCAATTTCAATGTAAAATTCTTCTTTCCTGCAATTGATTTTTTCACGGGGATAGGTAACTTTTTGGGCGATGTTTTTTGCATGGTCTTTCGAATTAAAATAGGAAAACCACAAGGCACCGGTTGCTAACGAAGTAATATCATTCGGTTTCATCAAGGTATAACGTATCCAAAAACCATCCTTTGTTTTAGGCTCGTGGAAAATCAGAAACCAAACTTCATAATGACCGCTTGCGTTTTCTTTCCACTTTATCACGTTATCCTTCCACGTCATGAGATTCATCTCAAGCCAAAATTTTCCGTGAAGTACTTTATCGGTTCAAATATTAATAATCGAATTTATCTTCCTGCAACGGATCTTGAAGTATGTCGTGGAT
This sequence comes from Candidatus Helarchaeota archaeon, assembly GCA_029838215.1. Taxonomy (GTDB): domain Archaea; phylum Asgardarchaeota; class Lokiarchaeia; order Helarchaeales; family RDOG01; genus JALGVI01. The sequence goes on from JALGVI010000010.1 coordinate 5,993, forward strand.
TAGTAAGTAATTATTATAAAAACAAACGATTCAATCCTTAGATAAGCAACATGAGTTGATAAGGAAAACATGATGGTCGATGATAATGAAAGAAGGAGAAATCAAATTCGAAGATTTAAATTGGACGCCGGGTGAGAGCTTAGCAGAAGGATCCTTATTATTGTACACGTCTGAAGAACGTGAGTTTAGAAAAGAAATTCAAGCATTTGCACGCGATGAGATTTGGCCTCTAGACGAAAAAATCGAAAGGGAAGCAAGTTTTGATACCTGCCGAGAGATTATAAGAATAATGGCAAGGAAAAGTTTGCTTGGATTAGCATTCCCTAAGGAGCTAGGAGGAGGAGGCCATGGATATGTCATGAGAACGATTTTTGGAGAGGAATTGGCTGCCATTAATAGTGCAGTCGTGGTGACTTACGGTGCATCAGCTAATTTATTTAGTGCTCCGATCATTCATTTTGGAACTGATGAACAGAAGAAAAAGTACTTGCCACCTATCTTTTCAGGAGAGAAACTTGGCGGAATTGCAATAACGGAGCCAACCGCAGGGAGTGATGCTGTTGGAGGAATGCAAACGACTGCCATCAAGAAAGGAGATCATTACGTGATAAATGGAGAAAAACGATTCATCACGAACGGCAGTAGGGCAGATTTCCTTCTTTTATATGCTTTAACCAACCCTGATGCACCCGCCAAGCACAAGGGTGTAAGTGCATTCATTGTCGAAACGGATACACCAGGATTTGAACGCGTGAAAGATTTTGAGCTTTGCGGGCGACGAGGTTCAATAAATTCACATCTGCGGTTTAACGACATGGAGATCCCTGCAGAAAACCTTGTCGGTGGACTGGAAATGGAAAATAAAGGAGTCCAAATCATGATGTATGGTTTAGACGGTGAAAGATGTTTCACCAGCTCACAATATGTTGGCGTAGCTCGGTCTGCATTTGAAGTCGCCTTCAAATATGCGAATTTAAGATATCAATTTAAGAAATTCATCAGGGAATTTGAAGGAATAAGTTTTCGCATCTCAAGCATGTACGCGAAGTTGGAGGCAGGTCGTCTAATGATGCTTCGGGCAGCACGCATGCTCGATGCGGGTTTAAAAGCAACGAAGGAGGTAGCCGCCGCCAAGTTCACGTGTGCTGATAATCAAATGGATATAGTACTTGATGCGTGTCAAATCTGTGGGGGAATTGGCTATACAAAAGAATTTCCCGTAGAACGTTACTTGCGTGATAGCAAGATCTCTCAAATTTCTGCGGGCACGACGGACATCATGCGATATTTGGTTCAAAGAGAGCTCTATAGAGAACTAAAATCCTAAATCATTCTTTTTTTTCTCACAAATTCATTTTAATGACATAAATTTATAAGAAGGATCTTAGAAAATACTTAACTAGTATTTAGACAGATCGCGGTGTTTTTAATCTTGAACGATTTCCCGAGAGAGAATTGGTGATGCCAGCAAGCAAGAAGAAGAAAGTTAAGAAGTCATCGAAGAGAGGTACTAAACAGAAGGCTAAGGGAAAGAAAAAGAAAACATTTAGGAAAATAAGATATTTCGATGATTTACTTGCTTCAAAACATACGAGTGAAGATCGGTTAAATCATCTAATGGTTCTCTCAAATGTTTCATTCAAGCTTGAAGAATCCAGAGCGAGCATTATTGAAAAGATCATGTATGAATCAGTGCTGGGTCTTGATGAAGCAACAAACATCTTGTACACGGAAGATGAATTAAGAAAAATTTGCAATGAACTCGGCATTATAGGTGTGGAGAATAGAACGAAAAGTAATTTAATCGGCATTCTTTTAAAACATCTTCCTGCAAAAAGGAAGCGGAAAATAGAAACAATAATCGAGGAAAATATCGAAGAAGAAAAAGAACTGCACATTCACAATATATTTCTAATTCACCCTGATGGTTGTTGTCTTTACTCCTACAATCTGGAACCGATTTCGATTGGAGATGTCCAAATTGTCACAAGTGCATTAAATGCCATTGATTCGTTGATTCGGGAGATCACGAGGAGCAAACAGAGACTCGATTCAATCGATATTAAAGAAAAAGAACTGATTTTTGAATATGGGAAATTGGATCTTGCGAAGGAAACAGACCAACATTATCCTAAATGGAATTTAATTGGAGTTCTCTTGCTAAATCAAGATAGTGCACTTGCTCGAAGTTTATTACGGGAAGTCGTTACGAAGTTTGAACAGAGATTTGAGAATTATTTATATGATTTTGATGGTTGCTTGGATGTTTTTGAATCTGCCGATGATATAATTCGAGAGGTATTTGATTTTTATTTTTAAAATTTTAAAATGAATATTTTGTGGATGTTGATAAGATGGTAGATTACAAGTTATTAATGAGAGAGGAATGGGACTTTGCCCAGCTGGAGGATTTCTTTCACAAATCATGGTTTCCTCAAGAGAAGGGTTCAAATGGAACCATGGATTTCACGGCAAGCGATCTCGAGAACCTCTTTACAAATTTTGAGAATCAGGTTGTCATTGAGGCACGTGATGGGAACGAGTTAGTAGGATTGGTTACGGGTTTTCCACAAGAACTCAGTTTAGCGAACACGAAATTCAAGGGGTTGGTGCCCATGTTTCTCTTTGTTCTTGAACCATTTCGTCGCAAGAAGATTGCTACGACATTGATGAAAATGCTTTTAGAATTTGCCGAAAAATCAGGCTTTGGACTCATGGTAGCCAGCCCTGAGAGGTCGGGAAACGGACATAAAGTTCTTGAGAAGCTCGGTTGGAGACCACAAGCAAAATTTGAATCCAAGATAGCCTTTGCGCAATTCGACAAGCTAGCAGAATATAAAGATTTTAACGTTGTAGAACGAACTGTTGCTGGAAAATGGGCTAAAGATCAAAAGAAAGTTCCCGGTATCTCAGAAGGATTTCGGAAGGCAACGGATGCAGATTATCCTGCGATCGTTGAATTATTGAACGAGTGTCCTGCTACAATCAAGCGCATGTGGACAGAAGAAACGTATAAAAAGTTTTTGAAACTTTCAGGTTACTATGATGGCACGTCGTGGGTATGGGAAAAAGATGGAAAGATCGTGGCGACAGGAATCACAACGGTGCACTCAATTCATTGGGCAAATGGAGAGGGTTTTACGCTTTTTCTTCGGCAGGTTGGAATCAAAGAAGAATTACCCATTGAAGAATCTATTAAATTCTTTGGACAAATGCTAAATCTTGCAAGAAGTCACGAAAAAGACGTGATCGCTTTAAAAATGCCGGTAGGACAACACATCGAAAAGATCCTGAAGAAGGCAGAATTTCATGGCGATCAAAAAGGAAGATTATTCATGGTCTATCCAATAAAAAAGGAAGCCCAAGATTTAATGCCCGAAAAGAAAATAAAGAAATTTTATTTTGATACGATCTGAATTAGGATTAAAAGAAAAAAGGACAGATGCTTCTTGTTTAAACGTATCTTGGGATATCGAAAGAACGTTAGATTACTCTTTAAAAAAATCACGAATTACTTGAGCTTTCATTCAGAAGACATGTCGAATCTGATCAAACGCATGAATGCCGTGTTCGACAGGCACGATGTAAAAATGACGTATTTCATCTCAACGTTTTTGGTTGAACAAAGACCTTCAATATGTTCGGCTTTTGAATCTCATGATTTTGGACCTCATGGTCATTATCATGTTAATGTAGCTCAAGCAGGGCGGCGAGCTGCATGGAATGAAATAAAAGAGGCAGTACGTGTATTCAAAACGCATGGATTCGATCCTTGGGTTTACAGGGCACCTTATGCCAGGCATATAATTGAAAATGATCCTAATCTTTTTTTTGAATTTGAAAAGAAAAACGGAATCCTGCGTGATTCATCCATAAATGTTGGACCACCGCCTTGGGAAAATCCTTTAAAACCCATCAAGCACGACTGTGGAGTCATCACGATTCCTTTAATCGGGGTCGCTGATGACGGTTTGATTGATAACGAAGGCATTTTTGACAACAGGCTTCTCGTCAAAAGATTTTATAATGCCTTTGACCAAGGACGAACTGGAATAATAGTATATGACTTACACCCGATACGAATGGGACAGGCTCGGTTTATAAATGTGGTTGAAGCACTAATAAAGAGGTTAAAAACGGAAAAGAATGTACGAATCATCTCATTAAGGGATGCCTTTGAACAGTTTGATAAGAAAGCCGAAGAAGAAACGCTTGTTTGTTTTACGGGAGATATAGATAACTTGTCAATTTTTGACTATGCACGTAGGTTGGTCCATTAAGAAATCCATGGAAACAGGAAATGAATGCGCAATGAAAAAAAAAGTAGTTGTAATCGGATCGGGATTGGGTGGAGCCGCAATCGGAGCACTCCTCCAACATCAGGGACGCTTCGATGTCACGCTTTTAGAAAAAAACAACCTTATAGGTGGACGATATGCCACGTATGAGAAAAAGACCGATGAGGGGATTTTTAAGCTTGACGTTGGCTGTCATTTGATTGCAAATTGTAACAATGGGACGATGGGTGAAGTTCTAAAAAGAATTGGAAAAAACGATTCAGTTCAATGGTCATATGCACGAAGACCAAAACCGGCGTTTTATTTTTTAGGGGAGCGCATCGATTTCCCAAAGGAAGTAAATAAGCTCGGCATTCCAAATGAAGATCTTTTCAATTTATTGAACTTGATGCGGGATGTCACTCAGTTCACGGAAGAAGACTTGAAAAAACTTGATGATGAACAGGTTGACATGAGAACCTTCTTAAAACGATATACTTCCGATCCAAAAGCATTATCTTTATTCTCATTTTTTGCAGGGATGGAGTTTGTCATCCCGGATTATTTAACAGCCGCTTCGGAATGGATTGTCTGCCAACGGCAAATGTCCACCAACAAATCGTCAGGATATCCGATTGGAGGATGTGGGTCCGTTCCGAGAGCTTATTGCAATAACATTGAGGAGAATGGTGGAAAATTAATATTACAAGCACCCGTGAAAGAGATATTGATAGAAAACAACGAGGCGACAGGAGTCAAATTAGAGGACGGGACAGTCCATCCTGCGGACATCGTGATTTCTAATGCGGGTTTCAAGCACACGGTCTTAGATCTGGTAGGAAAAGATCATTTTTCAGAAGAGTTCACTCAAAAAGTTGAGAGCTACGAGTATTCGCTTGCGACCTTTCAAATTAAAATTGCCTTGGACGAAAAAATCACGGACGAAAAGATGATCATGTATATAGGTGAAGAAATTGACGTGGATAGTTTCGATCGGCAAGCCATTTCAGAAATGCTTGCACGTGGAGAATATCCCGAGGAATTTCCGATAGTTTTTGCTCCAATCGTATCCAACATGGATCCTTCTTTGTGTCCGGAGGGAAAACAATTGATTTTTGCGGGTGCAGGATGCCCGACAGCTGCACAAGGTTTCGATCCAAAAAAGCACCATGAGAAAGTGCAAAACTCGATTTTGAATGGCATTAAAAACGTCCTTCCTAAGATTGAAGATCATTTGCTATGGATTGACTCATCAAGTCCGCATGATATCGAGAAGTTCGCCGGAGAAAGCGGAACTGTCATAGGCATCGCCCAAACGATTAATCAAGTCGGAAAGAATAGGCCAAAACAGGAGCTTCCCATCAAAAATCTTTATTGTTGCTGTGCGGACACGGGCTTGCACGGAATCGGTGGAGAATTGGCAGTGGATAGTGCACTGCGACTATATAATAAATTAATTTGATCTTTATTTTAATTATTCGATTAAGGGAGCATTAACGATGAAAAAAAGAGTAATCATTATCGGATCGGGTGTTGGTGGAAGCGCAATCGGTGCATTACTCCAGCATCATGGCAATTTTGACGTGACCATTTTTGAAAAAAATAAACTGATAGGTGGACGTTACGCAACATACGAAAAAAAAAAGGACGATGGAACTTATAAACTAGATATTGGATGCCACATGATTGCAAATTGTGATAATGGGACGATGGGCACGGTTCTGAAAAAAATTGGGAGACCAAAAGCCGTGCAATGGTCTATTGCCAAAAATCCAGCACCGATATTTCACCATAAAGGAAAAAGAATCAAATTTCCCGTTGATTTTTCTCAGTTAGATATTAGTGAAGACGAAGCATCGAGGCTTCAATCTTTAATGAATGAAATCATGCATTACCCAGAGGAAAAATTGCAAAAATTAGAAGAAGAACAAGTAGACGTAGGCACGTTTTTAGCACGTTACACGAAAAATCGGAAGGTATTTCCTTTCTTCTTTTTCTACGTTGGCATGGAGCTTGTCGTGCCCGATAATTTTGCAGCCGCTTCTGAATGGATACGATGTCACGGAACGATGGCCAGAAATGACAAAATTGGATATCCTGTAGGAGGAAGTGGTGCCATCCCAACGGCATATTGCAGGAGTATTGAAGAAGATGGTGGGAAAGTTGAATTAAAGGCACCAGTAGAAAGAATTTTGGTGGAGAATAATGAAGCAAGAGGCGTGAAGCTGAAAGATGGAACGATTTATTCTGCAGATATCGTGATTTCTAATGCAGGGCTTAAACATACGGTCTTGGAACTGGTGGGAAAGGATTACTTTGCGGAAGAATTCGTGGAACGTGTCAATCAATACATGTATTCCCTTTCCACGTATCAAATCAAGATTGCCTTGGATGAAAAAATAACGGATGAAAAGATGATAATGATTCCTGGAGACTATGTCTTCATGCCCATGGTTTCAAATTTAGATCCATCGTTATGTCCAGATGGAAAGCAAATCATCATCGCAGGTGCCAGCTGTCCAAACGTGGCACAGGGTTTTGATCCCGCAAAACATGATTCGCAAATGAAAGAGGCGATCTTAAGAAGCGTTAAAAAAGTCCTACCCGAGATTGAAGACCACGTCATGTGGATTGATGTAGCCAGTCCTAATGATATTGAAAAGCTTGTTGGAGAAGACGGAAACGTCATAGGCATCGCCCAAACGATTAATCAAGTCGGAAAAAATAGACCAAAACAGGAACTTCCCATCAAAAATCTATATTGTTGCTGTGCGGATACGGGTTTGCACGGAATCGGTGGGGAATTAGCAGCAGATAGTGCACTTAGATTATACGAAAAATTGGTTAATTAAATTCAAGATAAAAAAGAATGAAAAAATGATGAATGGTTTGAAAAAAATTATTCAATGACTTCTTTAACGAATTCTCGGATGCGTTTTCGGACGCTTCTTGAGCCGATGACGCGGCTATCCATGGTATCGACTTGGAAAAGTAGTGTTGGAGCACCTGTTTCTTCCTTGATTCGTTCTTTCATCAGATTTGCGATGGCCCAACTGTGCTTGCAACCCATGTGTCCACCCCATATGCAGAAGTCGATGTCATACTCTTTAACGATATTCACGCAGTCATCAAGATAGAATTCCATTGGACCACGGCTTTGTCGAGCCATTGGCATTTCTAGGACGGTTTTTGCGAGATCTTCGAGCATTGTTTCTTCGCTCTCGATGTTCACGGGTTGAGCCATTTGATATCCCATCATGTCCATCACGGTTGAAATTTGAAACTTTTCTTCCATCCAGCCGAAGATCAGGGGATCGAAGAAGATGGGAATGTAAACCCAGAAGCATCGATATTTTTCTGTTTTTCCCTTTCGTAGATACTCTTCCATTGGGCTTCTTTTTTGCTTGACGAATTCTTTTGCAGTATCCCGAACCCACTTCGAATATTCGATGACTTTTCCCGACAATCCTGCACTGCTCATCAATGTCATGTAAAGCGTGAATGGTGTCATTGAGGTAACGGGACAGGGTTTATTTTTTAATAGCTCCATGACTTCAAGGATGTATCCTCGAGCAATATTAGAATTTTTAAAGGTTTCTTGTAGTGCCTCGAACGTGATTTTTCGTTTCGTGCTTTTTTCGATATAATCTATCATGTCCTTTAGCTGTGAGGCACAATATGGAATGACTTGTTCGTCATAAAACTCGTTTTTATCATCGTAATGCCAAGTTGGAATGTCCATTGTAAAGGTCGGGACGTTATAAATGTGTTGCATTACTTGATATAAAATATTCGTGCTATCACAGGGCTGAGAGGCATAAACGATGAGGTCCGGATCAGGAGTCTTGTGCTGTAGCGAAGCTCCGATCCAAATTTTTTGTGCGTTGCATTGTTCTCGAGCCAAACCACTCTGTTCTGCGGTATCGATATAGTCCATGTGAACCTTTGTATTGGCGATGGCAAGAGCCACGGATCCGATTTCTTGGCACATGGGATAGATTCCCGCTGCATAAAAAAGCTCGGGAGGAACGCAGAAATTATACATGGCGATCGGAGTGTTGGTGTCGATAGCCTTATACATGTTATTCAGGTATTCTATCATTACTTCGATAAATAACGTGTTGAATGTTTGGCTACCAGGTGAATCAGCCATTGCATCGGCCATTTCTTTTCCAAGCGTGAAGAATTGGATTAAAGTGTCCCAAAGTTCATAATCTCGTTTAAATTCGGTAACAGTCATAAAAACACCTTCTTATTTTTTATAATCGTTCTATAAATGCTTGAACTCGGGTTTTTAATTGTCCTAGACCTGTAAAGACATATTCACGTTCCACTTCAAGTGTAGGGACGCCCAGGGCTTTAAGGTCCTTAATGAGCATGTAAATTTCACCAGACCATAGGTCGCAGAATTTCAGGCTTTCGAGAACTACGCCATCGACATAATATTCCTTGATAAATTTTTTGATTTTTTCAAGTCTCACGGAATGGTCACTATCAGGACATATCATTCTCGGGCAAGGAAGATTCCTCAAGTAGCGTTCTGCCAATTGTTCGATAGGTGAACCATTTTCTTTGACTAAATTCGTATAATATTTTGTACCAAAGCAATTATAATCCGTGACAACGATTGCTCCCATATCTTCGATTGTTTGAATGTATTTATAATCATCAATTATGCTGCCCAACACCATTATGCGTGGCTTGTTCTCAATTCCTGGTCTTTGCTTGCATTCATCAACAGCTTTTTGAACCATTTGAATGCAGGTTTTTTTGGGCATTGCGGAAGCTGCTATGCTTAAAACTTCGGCTTCGGTTCCCGTTATCTTAGGCACTTCTTCTTTCCTTAAATCGGATGCATCTTGAAGAACCTTGCGAAGTTGATTCATTGTTTTTATGGCTTGATTTAATTTTTCATCCGTAATTTGAATGTTGAAGTGATTTTCTATTGCATTTTTGAGTGAGTTCAGTTCTTTTATGAACCATTTCAATGCACGATCACTTACGTGATGAGGAATGGAAAGGAAATGCATGAAAGGCATTTTCAACTTATATTTCCAGTTGTCATATGTCCTGCGCACGTGATCGCAACTGTTATAAGAAATCATGCCATCAAGAAAGTCGTACTGATGTTTTAGCCCCTTATCGAGCGTGTACCGACAAAACGTGCAGTTTAGATTGGACAGAAGACCATCAGAATCAGAAGTGTCATGATGCCCTCTTGCATTCATTCTTACCGGTAGGATATCTGCAGCGATAATAATTTCTTCAGGGATATATGAACAGAAAAATCCAATAACCTTTCTGGTTTTTTTCCATTCATTGATCCATTGATTTGGAACGGGACCTGCCGCTTCAAAAAGATCTTTCCAAGAATTTTCCATTTTCCAATACCTTCTCGAATTAAGTTTGTTTTTGGTAAATTAAATGCTTGTTTCGATATTCGGACGAGTCATGAAAGAAGTTGATGAATTTAAGAGATTCTCCAGAAAAAGAATATCAGAATTAGGATTTAAAATGCTTTTTTTAATGATCAAAGATCAGATAAATGGAAAGAAAAAAATAAAAAAGACTTTAAAAAAAAGGAAAGAATCAGGCTATTTCGTAAAGAGCTTTTCCGGGATGAGCTTCTTTCCATTCTTCAATACTCATGCCAAACTTATGTTCGAGTTGAGCACGGTACATTGGAAAGCTGTTATACGAGCAGAAGGGAACCAATCGGGTTTTTCCTTTTGTCTCTTCATCGCCAGGAATCGCCATGTGAATCACACATCGACTCAAGCGTTCTAGATCCATGTTATATGGATCTTGAAAATGCATTCCGGATAACAGTAAGCTTCGATAATGAAAATCAGCCAATGCCTCGAATGATCCTTTTTGGATGATGTCGAACATTAATTTTTGCACGTTGAATTTACTTGGAGCCTTTTCCTTATCAACAGTTTCGTCGAGTAGTTTCAGAAGGCGTGTTATTGCTTTTCCAGGGCGCATCGTACCATTTTGGATGCCTTGTGACATTTCTTCCATTCCTTCCATCATCCTATCTACATCAAAGAATCGAGTGATGGGGACCATTTCGCCTTCAACTTCGAAAACATACGTGGCAATACCGCAAGCAGGATGAGCCGTGAATTCGATGAGGTCCTTACCTTGCAAAGTTTCTAAGATATGAGAGATTGGAAGAACGACGGGTATTGGGCGAAAATCTGAGATTGCGAGTTTTCCATTGCTTTGATCTTCGAGATATTTTAAGTATGTCGGGAGGGTAATTCTTGATTTCAGGCGTTCATCTTCGGGTAATGGTTTTGCATTTGGATCGGCAAATCGTCCTACAAAGGAGATTGGCTGCGTAATCGTGGCACGGACGATATCAATGTTTTTCTCTGCGAATTTAATAACGGGATAAATATCCTGAGTATTATGTCCTGCCATTGTAAACATGACAAATACTACGCCACCATGACGGTTTTCTTGTATCCCCGCACGTCGCAAGTTATTCAAGATATCTTCAATTAAATGCCAGTTTTCGGGATTCGTTTGACGCGATACACCGTTAAATTTTAGATATATCGTGTTGATGCCACCTTCTATGAGTTCTTCGGTTAAATCATAGTCTTTACCAATCAAGACACCATTCGTGGCTAATTGAATTTGGTTGAATCCAGCTCGATAGCATTCGGCAGCCATTTCGGGTAGTTCAGCACGAACGGTTGGTTCACCACCGGAAAATTGAACGGCTTCAACAGGAGCAGGCTTTTGTTCCCTTAGGTCTTTTACCATTTGCTTGAATTGCTTCATGGTGGGTTCGTACACAAAACCTGCAGAAGAGGCATTGGCGAAACAATACCAACAGTGCAAGTTGCAACGGTTCGTAACGTCGATATTAGCAAGCAATGTATTTGAGTTGTGATTAGAACAAAGTCCACAGCTCATTGGACAAATGGGATTTTCTTTCGTTATCGAAGGATTATAAACGCCTTTTCCAGTATTAAACCATTTAATGAATTTCTTGTATAGTTCAGAGCTGCTCCAATAAATTTCCTTAAATTCACCGTGTTCGGGGCAATTTTTCCGAATATAGGCCTTGCCGTCAATTTCAACAATTTCCGCCGGAACGGGATTTATTTTTCCTTTTTCTTTTAAACAGAAATGACAGATACTACCAGTTTTACGAAGAACCTTGAGTTCTGTAATTGCCTTTTGATCAGACATATTTCTCACTTTTAAATTGTTATTTTCTATTTACTTGAAAGGTTGCAGATTTCTTGCCATTGTTTGAGTTCGTCATGATAAATATTCTTTGAACAAAAATTTAGCGTGTTCCTGTATCCCACATTCATATTGTTTTAGCGGAGGTTTTATTTCAACCCTTCAAATAATATTGAATCAACGGAGCTAATTGAAAAAGTCTTAATAAAACAGAATCCCAAACTTATTAAGATTCTTAACTTTTTCAATTTTTGCCGAAGTTCTTTTAATTTTTTTAATTAACTCATTATTTGTTTTTAAACCTTTATTTTCAATCCATAAAATAATTACTTGGAAGTTTGGACCGTTTTTTTTACCAAGGCATGAAAATGGGATTGATTTTCGTGGTATTGCATTGTTATATCCCCGAGTGATGATTAACTAAAGAGAAGTATTACTGAATTAAAAAATGATTCCGAGTCGTTATTGAAAAATAAATAAAAATAAGAAAAAAAAATTGAATTTTTAAAGGTTTAAATAAACTTGCTTAGAAGAGGTTCAAATAGTCGTTCGTACAATACTGCCATGCAGTGTACTCCAGCTGCTTTTGTTGTCTTCTTGATTTCGGCTATGAATGGTTCAAAAAAGTCTACGTTTATTTGATCAATTTTTGCTTTTTTCTCTTCTTTATTAGAGATTTGTTTAGTGGCTTTCATTTTTGCAAGGATTTCCTTAGGGACTGAGACTCCAGGGATGTAATCGTTGAAGTATTTGGCAATTCCATAGCTCTTCAGAGGAAAGATGCCCAATAAAACAGGACAATTTAGATATTCCAGATCTTTCAGAAAGGACTTTGCTTCATCAATGTCGAAAGCTGTTTGAGTTTGGATGAAATCAGCGCCGCATTTTACCTTGCGTTCGACTTTTATTATTTCGGGTTCTCTTGGAACAGCATTAGGGTTGGCAGCAACGGCAACGTTGATTTCTACTTTCCCGTGAATTTCCCGACCGCTAAAATCCGTTCCTTTATCAATCATGTTTGAAAGCAAGTGAACGAATTGGGCGGAGTCCAAGTCAAAGACAGGTTTTGCACCACCGTGATCACCCAGGGCGGAGTGATCTCCTGCTAATGCCAAGATGTTTTTGATTCCCAAGACAGCCGCACCCAAAACGTCTGCGACCAGACCGATGCGATTACGATCCCGAACAGTCATCTGATAGACTACTTCCAGTCCTGTCTGTTGCTGGACAAGGTGAGAACATGCTAGAGAACAGGCATATGCCATTGATTGAGGACCATCGGTAACGTTTGCAGCTATAACCCATTTTTTCATTGCATTTGCGGATTTTATCAATGTATCTATATTTGTTTCTTTTTCGGGTTCTAGTTCTCCAGAGAATACGAATTTTCCGGCACGGATTGCTTTCATCAAGTTACTAAACGCGGGTCGTTGATTACTCATTGGTTATTTCCTCCTCAATATCGAATCTCGGACCCGTCTGCAGCCGATAATCCCGAGGTGGTCGATATCGCCGGTAGATATCCAGACCACCAGGTCGGTCCTTTAATTTTTTCCATATTTCAATCCACGCACATGGGTGCTTGTAATTTCCGACTTCGCACTTTCCTTCGACCTGACCGCCACAGGGTCCATTCATTAGGCTTTTTGCGCAGTTTGCAACAGGACACACGCCACCCGTGTAGCCGAGAAGGCAATCACCGCAGGCTGCGCATTTTTCCACGTGTCCCTCAATTTTCTTGCCACCCATGAATAGAGTATTCTGGGCAGGAAATACGGCTACTTCAGGAAAAATTTCGGCAAGCATTTGCACGCCAATCCCGCAGGCCATTGATAAAATGACGTTATGTCCTTTTTCTATCCATGGGCGGAGCGTGGTTGCGGCAATGCTTTCGTCGCACTGTCTCAAGCAAGTAATTGCTTCGAATTCGAAATCTTTACCATCTTTTCGGTATTTTAATTCGAGCATCATGCCCATGGTTTTCGCTTCTTTCAAAGATCGTGGTGGCTGACAACAACCATCACATCCGACCACGAGGATTTTTTTAGCATTCACGGTATCTAATGACTGCGAGATTTCGTCCAATGGCTTTTCGCGTGTTACAATCATAAAAAAATCTCCTTTTTTTAAGTTTCAACTTGTTCTTTTCCTTTAATTTTTTCTAATACTGAATCAACTTTGACTCGGTGGAACTTGAATCCCAATTCATCGGGGGTGATTCCTATGGCTAAGCAAATTAGCTCTTCAAGAGAGAGAATTGGCATGTTAAAATCAAGTTCTGAAAAATGACGTTTGATAATTGGTTGTCTCCCATCGAATTGTTGATAACAACAGGGGCAGACGAGAGACATGCAATCTACACCCTGCTCTTTTACAGTCATCAACTTTTCCTTACCTAATCGGTATCCGACCATTTGATCAGTTTTTGTTATGCAAGAACCACAACAGTTCATGGAGTTGGGATAATCGACATTAACTGCACCAATGACTTCCAGAACCTCGTGCATTGATTTTGGTGTTTCGGGATCATCGAATCGAACGATTTCGTGCGGGCGAACTAAATGACAACCATAATGCAACCCGACACGCAACCCATTTAATGGACTGACAACGGCTTCTTTGATTTTTTCAACCCCGATTTCGCGATAAATCACGTGGAATGAGTGCTTGACTTCAATAGAACCTTTATATTCCCGGTCGATTTCTTTTAGGGCTTCATTGACTTTTTGTTTCAAATCGTCGTTCTCTTTTAACAGGAGATTTACGGTTTGAAGTGTCTCAAAACAACCGGAACACAAGGACAAGATGTCAAGCCCCATTTCTTCAGCTAACGATATGTTACGTGCTGCGAGGGTTACCCATGTTAAGTGATCAGCAGATTGTACAGTTACGGGATCAGGGCAACAACCTGCGCCTTCAATGTCCTTTAATGTAAAACCGAAACGATCATAAAGCTTTCGAGCAGCAACTTCCATCTGGGGAAACTGATAAGGGATCAAGCATCCTAGAAATAAAGCGTATTCAGGCATTATTTTTTCTCCTCCAACTTTTTTGATACACGTTCTCTTGACTTTAAAAAGTCCATTATTTTGTGAATTTCATCCATATCGATTTTTGGAATGGGAGGTAGACCCAATTTTGTTCGGACACGGTTAGTCTTTGCTAGTTGGGATGTTATCAAGGCGATTCCTGCACCAAAATCGTAGTTCATATCAATTGCACCTTTATATGTTTTCCAAGGTAATTCTTCTTTTGAAGTATATCCGTATTCGGCAGAAATGTTTCGTAAAAATGCCAGTATATGAGAAAAGTTTACATTTTTCGGGCATCTTTCAGTACACGTATGACAATAACTGCAAATCCAGATCGAGGGATCGGAGAGCACTTGGTCCCGAAGACCCATGAGAGTCATTGCTATCAGTCGATGAGGAGGGGAGATTATATCTTTCGAGATTGTACACCCCGAAGAGCAAATGCCACATTGGTAACAATTCAAGATGTTGTCCTCACGACATTTCTCAATTACTTCTTTCAAGAATTCAGGATCCATGTCTTTCATTGTAACTTTTATTCGAATGTTATCCACGGTCATTTCTTTACCTCCAAGGGTTTGAGTTGTAAATTTCCCAATTCTTCGAGTTCTTTAGTAAATTCCGTGACGACTTCTTGGAAGATTTTTCCTTCACTGGCGGAAACCCATTCTAATCGTAATCGCTTGGGATTGATGCCCATTTCTTCCAATTTTTTGTGAAGCTTGTTAATTCGTTTCAATGTTTTTTCATTTCCACTGATGTAATGGCAGTCACCAATATGACATCCTCCAACAAACACGCCATCAGCACCATCTAGGAATGCTTGGAGAATGAATAGTGGGTCAATACGAGCGCTACACATGACTCGAATTATGCGGATATTTGGAGGATATTGAAAACGGCTGACACCAGCGTTGTCTGCACCTGCGTAACAACACCAATTGCATAGAAATCCGACCATTTTTGGTTCAGATCCGGTAGTCTGGATTGCCAATGCTTCATCTACCATTGCCGAAATGTCAGGATCGGTGTAATGTCGCATTGTAATGGCACCGGCAGGACAAGCAACAGCACAACAACCACAACCCTTACAGAGTAATGGATTGACTTCGGAGACCGTCTTGCCTTCGTCCACGTGGATGCCAATGGCACCATATGGGCACAATGGCTGACACACTTGACATCCTATGCAAATACTTTGATCGACTTCTGCCGTTATGCCTTCGCTTTCTACCTTGCCCGTGACCAGATATTTCAGAGCTCGACAGGATGCACCCAAGGCTTGACTGATAGAATCATTCACGCGTTTGGGTTGTTGAGCAACACCAGCCACGAAGACGCCATCAGTGGCAAAATCAACAGGGCGAAGTTTTGGATGAGCTTCGAGAAAGAATTTAGAAGAATCAAGAGGTATTTTCAAGAGTTCTGAAATCTTTTTATTATCTTCAAATGGAATTATAGGAGTTCCAAGAACCACGTGATCTACTTCAAGATCATACTCAATTGCGGTGCTGGAGTCCATCACGTTAATCAGAAGTTTCGAATCCTGCACGGTAACTTGTGGTTTTTCATTTCCAGAATAACGAATGAATCGGGCAACTTTACGAGCCTTCCAATAATGAATTTCACCTTCAGGGTCCACGCGAATGTCCCTATACAAGACAAATATTCGTGAATTTGGGTATTTTTCATGGATTTTCAGGACATATTGTAAGTTCGTGCTGCAACAAGTACTTGCACAGTAAGTAATTCCATCAGGATCTCTTGAGCCAACGCAGTTAATTAGAGCAATAACATCTCCATCCTTTATTTTATCGCTTTTCAAAACGTCCACGAATTCGAGATTTGTATAAACGTTTGGGTGTTGTCCATATGCGTACAAGCCGTCTGGTTTCAGGACCTTTCCTCCGACCGTAACGAGCACGACACCAACTTTGAAAGACTCTTTACCCGAGGGCGTTTCAACATCAATGGCAAAATCTCCAATAGAACCATAGACATTTACAACTTCTGAAGAAGTAAATACCTTGATGTTAGTCGTTGATTTGACTTCCTCTTTCAGATGAGTGATGAGTTTTTTGGCATTGATTCGATCGAAATTTATTTCTTCCAAGTTGTTAAGTAATCCGCCGAGATCTGGCTCTTTTTCAACGAGATAAACTTGAAATCCCCGACCTGCGATGTTTAAAGCACTTGTTAGCCCTGCAACGCCACCTCCAATGATTAGAGCAGCAGGTACCACGTCTGCTTCGAATGTTTGTTGAGGTCTTAAGTACCGGGCTCGACCCACGCTCATTCGTACTAAGTCCTTGGCTTTTTCAGTAGCTTTTTCGGGTTCTTTCATGTGCACCCAAGAATCCAGTTCTCGAATGCTTGAAAATGTAAAGAGATATGGGTTCAATCCTGCTTCACGAATGGTCTCTTGAAAGAGTGGTTCGTGTGTTCGAGGCGTGCATGCTGCCACTATCACGCGATTCAAATCGTGTTCTAAGATTTTCTCCTTGATAATTTGTTGGGAATCTTCAGAACACGTGTACAGGTTCGGCATTGCGAACACGACATTTTTCAGACCCTTGGCGTATTCCACGACTGCGGGAACGTCCACGACTCCACCAATATTGATGCCGCAATGACATACGAATACTCCAATCCTAGGTTCTTCGTTTGGACTGACGATCCTTTCGGGATGCTCATACACTTTCTCTTTTGGTGGGAGAGGAATTCCGTGCGTGGCAGCCTTTGCTGAAGCACCTAGTGCTTTTGCTACGGAGTGAGATATGTCTTCAGGACTTTGGCAACAGCCAACGACATATATGCCTTCTACAGATGAATCGAGTATGTTTGTTGAATCAGGAGTCTTGAAAAAGCCAAATTCATCAGCATCAATCCCTAGTATCTTCGAAAGCTCCATTGCATTTGCTCTAGGTGTCACTGCAGGACATAAAACTGCTAATTCAAATTCTTCTTCATTAGTCTCAAGATTTTTCAAGTCAGCATACCTGAGGATTAAGTTATTCGTCTTTGGATCTTCTTCGATTGCGCTTGGCAAGCCTTTTATGTATCGAATGCCGTATTCGTTCTCTGCCCTCACGAAGAATTCTTCATGACCTTTCCCAATGGTTCGCAAGTCATTATAGAAAATGGTCACGTCAATGTCAGGAGCATGTTCTCTCGTGATGATGGAACTCTTGGTCGAATACAAGCAACAGAATTTGGAACAATATGGGACGGCATTTTCATCTTGGCAATTGCGACTACCGACGCACAAGATGAAAGCGATCTTATGAGGATGTTTTTTATCAGATGGTCGTGAAATTTCCCCACCAAATGGTCCAGATGCACTTAAGATCCGCTCGTATTGCAAGGAATCAACCACGTTTTGATATTCACCGTATCCCCACCGAGGCGAGACATCTGCGGGATTGATAAGATCAAACCCTGTTGCAACCACGATGGATGCAAATTCTTCTTCAATAAACGTGGGTTTCTGCTCAAAATCGATGGCACCAGCAGTACAAAACTTCTCACAAACCCTGCAAATTCCCTTCTGAAAGAATAGGCAATGTTCAGCATCAATTGTTGCCTTACGAGGAACTGCTTGTGGAAAAGGAATGTAGACTGCAGTCCTGTTTATGAGATTTGCTTCGAACTCGTGAGGAATCTTCTTGCTCGGACATTTTTCGGTACATACACCACATCCGGTGCATTTAGAAGTGTCCACGTATCTGGGTTTTTGCTCGATCTTGACCTTGAAATTGCCATTTGGTAACTTGGTTACCTCGCGAACCTCAGAATAAGTGAGCAAGTTGATATTTTCATGTCGAGCTGCTTCTACCATCTTTGGCGCTAAAATGCAAATGGAACAATCTAGCGTGGGGAAGGTCTTGTCCAATTGAGCCATTCTACCTCCTATTGAAGGAGAACTCTCAACCAAGTAAGTATCAAATCCTTGATCGCCGAGATCTAGTGCTGCAGTAATACCTGCCACGCCGCCGCCAATCACTAAGATCTTGCTTGATTTCGTTGAATCTTCACTCATGGTAACTTACCTTCCACTAGAAATACCCAGACTCAAAATTGAACATGAAAGTTAAATCCTGAGCTGAGTCATTCAAGCATCATTTTGTAATACTTTCTTGAATTTTAATTTCCGAATTAAGAATGTATATTAAATTCTTTCTTGCGGTTTGCGTAATTTAAACCCCTTTTTAATTACGGGAATCGGACGACTCTTTACTGAGATCGTCATTGAACTGTTTTTTGAACTTCAAAATTTAAAAATCTTTTGTGAGGCAATTCTTGAAAAAAAACACGCTTCATTGATCTAAAGTTATTCATGGCTTCTAAACATCACGTGTAAGTGCAGATCTTGAGCATCGTAATTTATACCACTTAAATACCTTAAAAAACGCTCATTTTTCAGAAAATTCACGTTCATAAGAACACTATTTAACGTAGAATGGTAATTCTTGATCGAGATGGAAATAAATTCGTCATTAGTCAAAAAATATATTGCCAAATTCTTAATAAAATTTTAAGGTTCGTTTTCAAGAAAAAAGGCGAAAATGGAAAGAAGCATCATGATTAGAAACGTTTTCATCATCATGAATCATATCTGCATGGTAAATCGGAATTTTGGTCAATGTCAATCACTTGGTAATGATCCCCAACTAATTTCGGGTTTTTTAGGAGCAATAGATACTTTTGCAAGTGAAGTCGCCAATCAATCAATGAAATCTATCGAGTTTGGGGAATTAAAACTTCATTTTTATAAGCATTCAAAGAATGTCGAATTGCTTGTCGTTCTTGTAACGGACCTTAATGAGAAACAAGACCTAATTCAATATAAATTGGAGAAGATAGCGAGTATTTTCATCGAGCAATACGCGGATCATATCGAGAATTTCAAGGGAGATGTAGAAATATTCGAGAATTTCGGCGACATTTTGATAGAAATGAAGCTTGCTCAGAAGAATTGTGGCGGTCGTCCCGAGTGCGATGGATGTCCCAATAGTGGAAATACCAGTAAAATATTGAATGCTTTTAAAAAAGGCAAAAGGGGATTTATTTCTCGAATCCGCTCATATTTTAAAAGATCTCCCAAGTAATCTCTTTCTTTAAAAAAGAAAAGACATGAAATATCACTTATCAGTCAGAAAGATTGAAAAACCAGTAAGAAAAAATTCTAAAACAAGATTTTCTTTAGGGGATTTTTGAATGGTTTTTCATTCATTTGGTGAAATTCCAGATAATATCAGGTTTAAACCTTACATGCCTTTGTATCCAAATGCTTGGAAGATTTTTCAAACGTTTGGAATGGAGAGATTTCACGATTTCTGCTTGAACTCCCGAGATGGTTGTTATTCTTTTTTTGAAACTCGATTCAACGAATGCATTGATACCACGAGAAGAATCATGTCCGATTCCTTGCAACATCCTGAAAAAACGCTCTCTTATGTTCTCGTTCTACCGAATGTCGTCATGCGAAGTGATCTCATGCAGGGAGTTCAGCGATTATTTTTAGGTGATTCCGTCGATATCACTTATATTATCTTGAAATACGATACACAAGAAGTGTTTGGGCTATTGAACGGACATTTGGAAGAAGGTTTACCCGTGGATTATTGGTTTATTCCTCCAGATGACGAGCTTCTCGAACGTCGTCATCTAAAGCTTGGATACAAGATAAAAGATATTCCGAAAAAAATTAAGGACATGCGAAAGTCGAGTGCTCGTCTCATTGATATTTTCAAGGACATCCGAAACGAACGGACGCCGGAGTGGTCCACGGCAAATTATTCTGTCATCAATGCCTATGAAACTTTTGCCTTGAACTTGCTGTACGAACCGAGCTCATACGAAAACAGCTGCCAGGGATTTGATGGCTGGGCTGCAAAGGAACTCTATAAATTACCTGACTATGCTTTTGCATTATATCCATGGCCGACGATGATAAACACGTTTCTTTACCAAGGACGGAAGGAATTCACGAAAAAATTAACAGGAATGTGTTCAGAAGGGAAGTTTTACATAAGCACGTTTGAAAAAGAGAATAAAGAAATGATCGTGGAGCAGATGCCTCACGTTTTTGAGTGGTACGTGAGGGAAAAATTGGATAAAGGCGTTCCTTTTCCGATCCAAACCTTGGAGTGCCAAATGCCGAACATTAAAAACAAAAAAGATCCTGACGTTCGATTTGAATATCAATATCCACCAAGTGAATGGATTGACCTCGACAATCTGGGAATATCTAGAGATGAATTTACGGAGGGTGTCTTTCTTGACATCGATCATGAAACAAAAGTCGAGGAGAAAATAGACAAGTCACGCATCATTTCTTTAGGTATCGGCAAGCAGACTAGATTTTTGAATTGAACCTAAAACACGCAAAATTTGGATTCCTTGTAATCATCTGCATGCAGTCGTGCAGATTTTTTTACTTCCACGATCCGAAAATGATCCTGAATTTACATGTTTTTTTCTCAAAAACACTAATTTCGGAATTTAATTTCCAATGTATTCCGCGACAAATTCCAAGAAAATGCCGAAAAAAGTATGGAATAAGTTTTAATTCGGTCATTACTTTAGATTATTTGATGGTAAATCGGAAACGATCTTTACCGATTTCGGACTTACCGTCTAGACCACGTCTAGACAAAAAACATGAAAAAGGAATGAATAAAAAATGAAGATTTACATGCCAACGAAAATGGTGAAAACGAGCGATTTGTATTGGATGGCGAAAGTCGGTCACGGGAATTTGGTGGCCTTTTATGCCGTTGGCAGAACCCTGGAAGAGGTGCATGAGAAAATAGAAGCACTTGCAAGGGATCATTTTGTAAATCTTCTGGAATTAAAAGGAACGTGGATCAAGCTCGTTCGCGAGTTTAATCTTGCCGAATTAGAATTAAACCAGAACTTTTTGATTAATGTTGCAACGGGGCTCAAGCAGGAGATACAGTCAAGCGTGCCTCCGAAGCTCTTGATTCCCGTTGAATTCACGTTATTACCTCTCATGGATTTTGAAAAAACAGATGATGAGATCTGGGATTTCGTCCAGAGTAGAAATCTATTATCAAAAAAAGAAATTTTATACTCCGTAACGGGTCGGACAACGAATAATGTTGCAGCCAAACTCCATGAATTCAAGTCAGGTCTTGTTTGGGGGTTAAAGTTGGAACCACGTAGTGCGAGTCGTTACTACGATGTTGAGACGGGCAAAAATGTGCACCCGATCATTGAGTGAAAGGAGGTTGAATGAAAGATGAAAATATTTGTAGAAAATCCAGAACCAGACACGGAAAATTGTAAGGATTTATATCAAGTAGCAAAGGTTTACGTGGTGGATCGTCGTGGTAAGGAGCATGTTGCTTTTTATGCGATAGCGCGGGATAGAAAAGCCCTAGATTACATTATTCGAGAAAAAGAAGCTGCTTTCTTTCCAGGGCTTTTAACACTTGAAATGACAAGGATCAAGAAAACAACTTTTCATTTATCACAAATTCATCTCCCGGATGACTTTTTAAAAGATAATTTGGAAACGCTACCCGTAAAGAGATATTCGGGAGTTGCATTAGAACCAGAATTAACCCAGAAATTGGATTTGATTCTAAACCCCGTTCGAGAAGTGGAATCTCGTCCGGACTTCTTCCAATCGAGGGATCTCCTCACGAAAGATGAGATCGCTGCGATAGAAGGATTGAATGAAGAAGAATCATCCGAGATATACTTACGAGAAAATGGCTCAATGCCCGTATGGGATATAGGAGATGCAATTTATTTTGCATTCAATGGTAAAAGATTCCCCGAGTTGGCAAGCTTTATCCTAACGGAACAAGATTCCGATTTCGGCAAGCCCGTGGAGTCGACATCTCACTAATTTTTTTTACTTTTTTAAACAATTTTCTATTTATCCCCATCCATTTTGTTCAATGTATTGAATTATTACCGGAAATCCTTTATTTCCGAAACCATATTCTAATAGTGGTTTTAATTCGTTCCAACTCACGTTTCTACTGCGAATTACTTCTCTAATGAAAACCTGAAAAAATTGATGTCTTTTTTCCTTGAAGTCTTCGAACTTCTGACCTTGGCGGTATTTGAGTGCCATTCCATAGAATTGCAACATTTCTTTTCCGATTCGCTTCTCTCGAAACGCTTTATTCAAGAGTTTAAAGATTTCGTGCTTGTCAAACTCGTTGGCTTCAGGGAAATACGTGGCAGTCAATAAAAAACCTAGTTTAAAAATGGCTTTAGAAAATCTCATCTCCTCATCTAAAGGATTTTTCTGAGATTCTGCTTTCAATAGTTTAAATAAGGGCGTTGGCTCGAGATGGTAAGCCACACGAATGAAGATATCATCAAGATCATAGGGAGGAGAGGGAAGGTCATTCCGGATGTCCTTGCCCCACAATAATCGCGAACCGTACTTCAAGGACCGAACTGCCCACTCCCAATTGGCAAAACTAACTTTTTGGAACGTTTCCTTGTATTTATAATCCTCAAGGGTTGCATAAAGAAACCAAAATTCGTGCCCGGCAAACGTTTTTTTCTCAAACAAACTGGTCGTCCAATCCTTTCTCGGACAATTTTCGGTAGTCGAAAGAAGAACAACTAGATCAATGTCCGAAGTAATGGGAAATTTAGTATTGAAAACAGAACCGATCCCATAAACTGCGATTAAATCGGATTCAAACTTAGCCAATAGATATTCTATTGCCTTATTCATCTCATTTTCATTCATGATCTCATTTCCAAGATCCCTCGCCCAATTTCACGCATCATGAATCTTAAAATGTCCTAATTTAATCATTTCGTGTAAGATTTTGGCTTCATGTACGGCATCATCAGCCGCTCGATGTTTTTCCACGTATCTCACACCAGGAAAATAAAATCGCCATGCTTCTTCCACGGATGGCCACTTGAATTTTTGAACCAGTTCAGGAATTCTTCTGTAATTTTGATTCTTATGGGGAATCTTGCAATAGTCTGTTGCAGTTAACATTATGCAGGGCAACTCGTTTGGTATCGTGAAACCCTTATGCTTTAAAAATCCGAAATCAAAATCTTTATTAAAAGATGTCATCGGGTACGCATTCAAAGCATCCTGAATGGAATGTGAGACATTTGAAAGGAGTTCTGCGTTAATGACATCTTCAAATGTCAAGTCAGAATTTGAAAATATCCACGCATTTCGATGTTGTCCCCCAAACGATTCTTCTTTTACGATCGAATCAAAAATGACTTCGATCTCTCCAGTTTCGGAATCTAGCTTTACGATTCCAACTTCAACAATAAGACCGATTTGAGGCTTAATGGCCGTGGTTTCCACGTCGACTATTCCGATTTTCAACTTTTTTCCCTCTAATTCATTCCTAATTAATTCTTTTGGAAATTCGTGCCTTTTAAAACGTTTTTTTTTCAATCCATTTGTAAAAGCACTTCAAAATCTCAATAACGATTATTATATTATTTGTATTGTTTTTTGCATTGTTTAAAAAATATTTTTCGTGTAAGGACATCGGTCAGCTAGGTTTAATTAGGAGAATATCTATCATCGTATAAGCGATTTTATAAATAATAGATGAATTCGTAGATGAGGAGAATTGAACCATAATGGCAAAGAGCCGAACTAAGTTAAAGAAGGAATTGCTCAGGTTAGGTATTTTTATTGGCATTCTCGTGACGTTTTTTACCATTCCGCTACTGCCAAATCAGCTTGGTCCGTGGCTTTTGGTTCCATTTCAGAAGGGTCCGTATTTGACATGGTCAGCAGATCCGTCAACGACCATGACGATTAGTTATGAAACGCCGTTTAATATCTCCACCACGCTATATTACGGCAAGAATGCCAGCATGGTAAACGTGAAGGGCACGACAAACCAGCAAATCCATACAATCACTCTCACGGGTCTCGAGCCAAACACGTTGTATTATTATGAAATCGTTTCTTCGGATTTCACTTGTTATTACATGAACAAGATTTTCACGTTTAAGACGGGCTTGAATCAGACACACCCAGCAGCATTTCGTTTTGCCGTATATGGAGATAATCGCCCGGGAAGATGGGAACAGTCCCAGCATCAAGCTGTCGTGAACCGCATCTTGACAAACGATGTTGATTTTGTTATCAATACGGGTGATATAGTCGTTGAACCAGCGGACCTGGTAAACTGGGATCGACTTTTCTATGAATTACGGGATTTGGCATCTCGAAAACCGTACATGATATCCGTTGGGAATCACGAACTCATGGAGGGCACGACTCCAGATTATGGTCGTTACTACCGCGCGCTTTTCACGTATCCTGATGAAGAGATGTATTATGCTTTTAATTACAGCAATGTTTGTTTTTTGAGCTTGAATATATCGGTTGATGAGCATAGGATTACTACTACGGAGCGGGCGTGGTTAATAAATGAACTTGCTCAAGCCAATGCAAGCACGGATATAGATTGGATAATCGTCTATTTTCACATTCCCATGTATAGCAATGGTGGACACGGCATCAATCAACACATCATTGACGATTATGCGGAAATATTTCGGACATACAAGGTTGATATTGTTCTAGCGGGGCACGATCATCATTATGAACGCATGTACATAGATGATACGTATTTTTTTGTCACGGGTGGTGGTGGTGCGCCTCTGGATTTTTACATGAGTTGGGATTTATCCCGAGCTTGGAGCCAATATAAAGTTCTCTTCTTTCATTACATGTTATTTGACGTTGATGGCAAAAATTTATACATGCAAGCGATTCGTCCAGATGGCTTTGTATTCGATGAATTACATTTAGTTAGCACGAGGAATTAGGAGGATTTGACTTGAGTTTAAGCGTTATAAACCTGGGATATTTTCTCATCGGTGTATTTCTGTTTCTCATCATTAAATTCGTGGATCGATTGGATTATTTTCAAGACACGGAACTCATCCAGCACCGAATTGCAAAAGTTTGGAATTTCATCTTCGGACTCGGTTGTATTTTGGTATTAATAAATGGTTTTTTTACCTTGGTTCAAGTATTCGTTGCAGTTCACGTGATTGATTATTTAGAGATAGTTCCACTCATTTTATTCATTGTCGTGATTCCCATCTTTCTCATGGACTCTTTTAAAGCACCAACTAAGAATTACTTGTTGGCACTTGGTTTAGGAACGGCAATTGCAAGCATTGGATTCGTCATGGGATTAATTCTTGCATTTGTCGGAGTCGAAAACTTGGTCGGACAATACGTTCGATACATCAACTACATTTTGCTGATTCCTTTTCTATTGACATCCATCATTGGAGTTGTTATAGGAACGGTCATTTATTATGGATATTTGAAGACCAAAAAGGAGAAGTGGAATGACGCGCTTTGGGATATCTCGGAAATTCATGATAAATTAAATAACAAGTACTTGCTTCTTGGTTTAAGCATTGTTGTTTTCTTTGAGATTTTCTTTCAATGGCAATCCATGAGCCTGCTTTCGCTTTTCATACAAGTGATTTAATTTCTGAAAAAAAAAGAAAAAAAGAAAGGAAATTAATGTGAAGCGATGAGAATGAATTTCTCTTCGATCTTCCCGTTTTCCTTACAATTGGGACAATAATAAATTTCAGTTTTTGTGTCAAAGTGATACCGTTCGTAAAAAACGGCATTGCAATTAAGACATTTAACTTTTCGCTTGTTGCGTGTCGTCCTAATGCGTTTGAATTTACCCATGGCATTCACCACAAATCATTCACTTTTGAAAGAACTCCATGATAGAGCGTTGGTCCTTCGCACGGCAGATCAAGGCGGTCGGTGTTGATTCATGATTCATCAATTGAAATCCAAAAGCGAATTAACCAATGATAGTTATTTTCTTATTTTAATCGAAATACTGAAAATCACCACCAGTAACTCATAAAATATGGATGAATTTGTAAGATAAATCACGTATTTTAAGAGTTCAGGTATTAATGAAGAATTACACGGTGAATTGAAATATTTCCGCAGTGTTCCATTAACGGAATCACTTGATCTTAAATATTTCTCATCTGAACTATGAGCGAATTCTTCAATTAAAGATAAAAACCAGCTAACCTTAAAAACTTAATTCTTCAATATTGATAAAGAATTATTAATTAATAAGATAAGTATAAGATTGTTAAATAGAAAGAATATTAAAAGCGTTTTTAGTGGTTACTTATATGAGGTTCCGTATCTGTGAGTCATGTGGTTCAATTTTGATTGGGACTACCTGTCTAAATTGCTTTAACACGAACGTTGTAATGAATAGAGAGTCGTTTTTCAATTCAGATTCTGGAGCATTAATTACCTCAAAGAGTTTCTTCCGTCCTGCCATAGAAATTAGGGGGAGGCTTCAAGGTGCTCAAGATTTGTTACTTGAAAGAGAAGTCCCAGCAACAATCCCAGAAGTAGACTCAAACATTCGAGCTTCTCCTCAGACGTCCCAAGTTCTTCCAATAAAAGACCACCTGAGAAAAAGATTTGAGTCTTTGAACAATCAAGAATTGACGGACCAAGCTAGGGAAATGTTGCTCGAAACGCATCCAACTTTAAAGAAGAGGCTGATCTGGGAACGAGACGTTAACACAGACCGACGTGTCTTGAAAAATATTAGGGACATCCCAATCCCCAGTCCAAAAGATGAAAAAAACGAGATTAAAGGAAAGAAAAACTTGGATTTAACTAAAATATGAATTAACGTGATGAAACGTAATTAAAACGAGACCGTTGAAAATTTTGGAGTTTCCATGCCATGATGAGGTTCGTCTTTAAGATCTGCTTATTAGGGCCCCCTGGTGTAGGTAAAACTTCTTTGGTTCTCCGTTATGTTAAGAATTATTTTAAAAATGACTATTTAACAACTTTGGGAGCGGATTTTCTCATCAAGGAGCTAGTTCTGGAACAATTTGACACGAAAATTAAACTCTGCATTTGGGATATAGGCGGACAGTCAAGATGGGAAACGCTCCGACCGGTTTACCTGCAAGGAGCTGACGGAGCCATAGTAGTTTGTGATTTAACGAAAAAATCGACGTTTCGCCAGTTACCTCGTTGGGTGATGGATTTAGAAACATATGCCGGTGATGATCTCACGCCATTCGTGCTTGTAGGAAATAAACTAGACCTCTGCAAGGAAGAATTCGAATTGAGAGAGGTAAAGACTGCCGAGTTATCAGAGTACGGGAAAGAACAAGGAAAATATGTTTTTGAAACGAGTGCAAAGACAGGATCGGGCATTAATGACATGTTCACGAGGCTTGCATTGGAAGTACTTAAAGAAAAAGCACAAAAAGAAAAGATGCGCAGGCAACTCCAAGACAAGCTTGCGGGAATAATGGATGATTTGAACATTCCAGACGCAGAATAAGGGGAGGAGAATTTAGATGATTCATTGCATTTGGGTTCTCAATAAGAGTGGAATTTGCCTTGCCCAGCGTAATTACACGGACAAGGAAATTGATAAAGTTCTTTTTGGCGGCTTTCTCTCTGCCATCGAAAAATTTGCAGAAACCATTTCAGCTAAAAGCATTGATTCATTCACGATGGGAGATACAAAAATCCTTTATGAGATCGGTCCACAGATAATCTTGGCAATTTCTGTTGATGTAAGTGATAATGATACGGAAATCCGCAGGAAGATGAAAGAAGTTCGAGAAAAATTCCTTGAACGCTATCAAGATAAGATAGATAGATTCGTGGACACGCAGCTTTTTGATGCGTTTGAAAAGGAATTTGATCTAATTCTCTATGTAGACTGGAATTTTGAGTATGATCGCAAGATTAGAAAGGGCGAGCTCAAGGACTGATATGAAACACCCATGTTTTTTTGGTTTCAATCTGTTTTTTCACCTTTATCATTTCTACATACTTAGGATTTCTTTCTTGGTTTCAAAAAGTCAAATTTTTATTAGGATTTAATCTTGGCATATCAGGTTTTAATTCTCTTCATAGAGAGAATATTAAAAATAGAAAATGAGTACAAATTATACCTAAAAAATGGAGTCTAAAAAGATGTCAAATCTCACGATGGCTTTTAAGTGCGTTTTGCTTGGAAATCAAGGTACTGGAAAGACTTCTTTGATCCTCCGGTTTATCAAGAATAAGTTTAATGCGGATTATACGACCACTTTAGGAGTAGATTTTTTAACGAAGGACCTGAAAATAAAGGATACGAACATAAAATTAGTCATTTGGGACATAGGAGGACAAGATATTTGGGAAAGGAAACTGCCCGTCTTTTTAAAGGGTTCTAGTGGGGCAATTATTGTCTCGGATTTAACAAGACCACCAACCGTCGAGGCGATCTCCCGTTGGAGAGAACACGTGCATAAAACAGCAGGTCCAGAAACACCTTACGTGGTTGTTGGTAATAAGAATGATTTGGATCGCAGGGTAACGAAAGATGACCTTAAAAAACAAGCAGAAGGACAACCTTTTTATGAAACAAGCGCAAAGACGGGAGATCATGTTGAGGAGATGTTTCTCGCCATCACTGAGTTAATGATTAAACATGCTGCCAAGAAAAAAATTCAACAAAAATGATCGCAAGTTCACCTACGATGAGCGAAAAGAACTTGGTGTGGTTTATACACCCCAGCTCATTGCCTCTTTTATTTGTAAGAAAGCCATTGTAGATTACTTAAACCATTATATTGGTCTGAATATTCAATTTTTTGATTCAATTTTTGAACTGGAAGATAATTCCATCTTGAGTCAAATCAGGAACGTTTTAGAAAAGGTTCGGGTGTTGGAACCAGCTGTTGGTCAGGGTAATTTTCTAATCGAGATTTTTCAGGTGCTTTTAGACATCCATGAGTTTCTTTTTAATGAGGGCATTACAGATCAGAGTCTTTCAAAGAGGAAACGGGAAATATTGGAGAAAAATCTATATGGTGTCGATATTTCAGGTGAAGCAATTGCATCGTGTAAAAAAAGGATTAAAGAATCATTTTTCAGCGATGCTATAGAAGAGTTTAACTTGTTCTTGGATAGAAATGTCAATTTAGTAGTAGGTAATCCTTTTTTTGATGACATTCCTTTCTTAGAACCCAAGTTCTTCGATTTGGTGGTAAGTAATCCTCCATATATTGCGTGGAGAAACATAAAATTTCAAGAGATATTCGAAGATGGCACGTATTTAGGTTGCACTTATAAAGTAAGGCCAAATCATCCCGATGCTCAGCCCAATTTATATCTATTTTTTTTGTTACGTGGGCTTAATCTGCTGTCGGAGCGCGGTATCTTAGCATATATTTTACCTCAAGAATGGTTATTTCACGTTTCAACAAGGGGGTTCCGTGATTTCCTGATTTGCACGCAAATGAGACATGAATTGCTCCTTTTTGATCACGATTTCAAGATTTTTCGCGTGGATGACCGCGTGATCGGGACAAATTCGTTAATATTATTCTGTTACAAGCATCATCCTTTAGATTTATTAAAAAACTCGAGAGTTTTTGATTTCAGAAAGCTTCCACCCAATAGAGTCGTGGAAGGTCTAATGAATTTTTCATCAAAAGGGCTGGACGCTTCTTTGATACGAATACGTGAGATTAATTTTGAAAATTTTCGTAATGAAAAATGGATTTTTCTAGATGAAGATGAATTAACCATAAAGAATGAGATATTAAAAATACCGGATTTGATCCATCTAAATGATTCAAAAGAGTTCTTGATTAAAGGGGGCTTCCAACCACCAGTTGATTACGTCATGAATGCTTTTTGTTTGAACACACGTGAATTTCGAGACCTCCCTGAAAGTGAAAGAAAATACGTTTTTCCAGCAGTAATCAAGGCAAGGGAGATCGGTAAATATGAGCTCGCGGGTACTGAAATTTATTGGATAGTGACGAATAAAAAATTTGCATCTGAAGATGAATTTAAGGAAGTTTGCCCAAAACTTTACTCGATCCTTAGTCAAAAGGTCAATAACACGCAAGATAAATGGTGGGAATTTCCAAACGTGCGTAATCTTGATTTGATAGAAAAAAGCAAGTTAAAAATCATTTCGCCACGAGTTGCACGGCAAAATTCATTTGCCGTTGATGACCAACACCGAGTGCTAAGAGGGACCAACAGCATCATCATTCCAAAGCAACTTGACATTTTTTACGTGTTGGGAATAATGAATAGCAAGTTGGCATCATATTGGTATGAAAATTTTGGTTTTCCTTATCATGGTGGAAAATCAATGAAGTATGAACCAGATAAACTTAAAAGGTACTTTTTACCAATTCGAGCAAGTTCGCAATCAGGGTTTTTTAGTGCTTGTGCAAGATTTCTAATGAATTATTCCGAAGTTGGAAAACAAAACACGTTCTTTAATGGACATCTAAATTGCATTGAAAATGATATTCTGAATAATTTGATATTCGAATTATATTTTAAGGAATCAACAGCATCAAATCTATTAGAAGAAATCTTGAGTATTAGAGGAGATGAGTTTTCCGAAATCACCCCAGAGAATGTTGCGGAATTTTGCAAGCGAGTGAGAACAAGTTCGAAAATTCAATCTGAAATAAAGAAATTAACAGAACACAGATTCTATTCGATTATAATGAAAAATTAATTTCCTGATTACAAATGGTCAAATTTTTAACGAAGTCTGAATTCATTAGCAAGCTGAATCGAACGGTTAAGTTATATTTTTATCGCAAGGATTTCAATCTCGAAGATCCGCGCAATTTGCAAATCGTTCAAGAATTCATACAGGGATACATGAACAAGTATAATTTCACCTGCGATCATATTAAAATACAACCTAAAGAGAAAGGAATGACGCTCCGGTTAAAAAAATTAAGACGTAAATCGAGCGGTCTCATAAATATAATTTTTGGGAAGCCTAGCAGGATATGAAAGAATTTAAAAGTTATAAAGAGCATTGGTTGAAGAGAATAGGTATCTTGGAGATCTCTGAGACTAAAAAGCAAATGTTTCGTGCCCTATTTAAAGAGCATCTTCAGGATACTTACTTAAATAGGGTGAATTTATCGGAACTTCTTAAGAAAGCGAAAAACGTCGAAGATTTATTTTGGCCGTTAATCGTCCAAGCCGAAATTGATGTTTTAAAACATCAATCCTCGTCAAGGATCGTCCGTTATTTCCTTTCTTTCAGGTCTCGCGGTGGATTTTATTTTAAAAAGAGAGAGCATCCGGACGTCAAGATGACTTTTTTTGCCTTGCTCGGTCTTTATATATTAAATGAACAACTTGAAGAAGATTTTAAAGAACAAACCGTTGATTTTCTCAAGACTTTTTTAGAGGGGAAAGAAGATTTATTAGACCAAGACACGTTCTATGCTCTCGGATCGTTGGTTCTTTTAGATTCGTTTCATGAAGTTGACGAAAAGATCTTTTTTAAAAGATTTGAGCTTCAAAGTTCGGTTGAAAATCGGGTACCAGCACATCTTATCCTAAAATTATTCAATGCCGAGCAGACTTATCGAAAGATTCATCATTTTAGCATGGAACTTCTACACGGCGAGGAGCATTTTTTTTGGGGTATTTTGATTTTAATGGGTTCGAATATCTTATCCGAGCATGAAATGATAGAGGTTTTTAATTCGTATTTTTTTTCCATTCTGAACGAGAGTTCTACCGTCTTAAAGAAGAGCTTTTCATTTACGTTATTGAAAAAATTATCAATGCGAATCTTGCTCGGTATTTTTATCTTCTCAGAATTAGAAGAACAATTAGAAATTAGCATTTATCAGGAATTTTCCAGGCACAATGTTCTTACTACTGAACATCTTTTAGAACAGTACGGATTGCCTGAAAAAGTGTTAATGGGACTGATAGATTATTTATCTCAACGTCATGATTGGTTCAACGTGAAGAAAGTTCGTTCTCAGGACCTTGCGAGAGTTTATTTCAAAAACATAAAAAAGACCGATCAACGGCTTGCAGGGCAGATCTTCGATCAGATCAGGGCAAGAAAATCAGACGTGCTTGATATCAGGGTAATTTGTA
The DNA here is from genome assembly GCA_029838215.1 of Candidatus Helarchaeota archaeon. Classification (GTDB taxonomy): domain Archaea; phylum Asgardarchaeota; class Lokiarchaeia; order Helarchaeales; family RDOG01; genus JALGVI01. The sequence continues at coordinate 38,476 of JALGVI010000010.1, forward strand.
AAAAAGTTAAGTGTAAAAAAGAGGATGTCGTTCGAATAATTTTAAATTTTTTGGACATGAATTTAGTTTCTGGCTCAATCAAGGAGACTTCATCGGGAAAAAAGCCACGTCATGAACTCATCATTCAAAAAATACCCGAATGGTATTTGATCTTAAAACGAAAGATACGATTTGAGAAATTGATTGAAGACAAGAGCACGGTCTTGCACGTAAATCGCGTGATTCAAGAAAAAATGCACGATTTCAGCACGTTTCCAACGGATTTCAAGGAGAGCATCATGATAATGATAAACAACAATGAGCTGGAGCTTGCTGAATCGAAATTAAAAAAGAATTATGGTAATTACAACCTTTTGCTCGATCATTGCGTCCTTGATTTGGAAAAGCGAATAAAATCCTTGACTTATTTTGATGAAAGAGATCTAATCGGGTGGGAAAAACTTCGCGAACTCATCCGCACGGTTAAAAAAGCATTATCAGAAATTGCAAGAGACCTAACAGGCGATATAAAGAAACAGAAAGAACTAAACATATCATATGATGAATTGATAGAATTCGTGGATTATGTAAATGCCACGATATCACGAATGCAGAAGGAATTGGATTCATTCGTGATTCTTTTTTTCAAGACGTGTAAACGACACGAACTTACAGATCAGAAAAGAGATGAGTTTCTTGAGAAATTGCGGGAAATGGAAGACTCCTTTAAGAACATTGCTGATGACATAATGTTGAAGAATAAAAAATTTGAAAAATTAACAAAAAAGTTCGAGAATTTCCGTGATTTATTGATTTTTGACCGAGTTGTAGACCGCAAGAACTTGATCACCGCACCGCAACTCACGGAAAAGAAACCTTTTGAAGCCTGGTTCAAAGATCAATGGGATTTCAAGCGACACCAATTTATCAAGATCATTTCCGACTTGCAAGCCAGTCTCTATAAAAGAGATCAATTAAGAGAACACGTAAATAAAAAACGTATAGAGATCAATTCTCATTTTGAAGCAATTCACAAATTAGAGAAATCGGAGGATATTTATCAAAAAGTCTTGAGAATTACTGAGACGATTTCAGATACAGAGGAATTTATAAACGATTTTATTTTTGACACGTCCAAGATCTTAGAGATCTTTCCTGACGTGGCGCTTGACGTTCCACACGAATGGTCTCAGTATAAAAAATCGGTTCAAAAAGATTTGAAGAAAATCAAAGCGACGATTGAAAAGTCGATTTTAAATGAAAAATTGAAATTAAAGAAAAATGAGCTGGAAACAATAATAAATAAGTGGCTCAAAGAGTTCAGGTCAAGGATAGAACAGTTTTCAGAGCTGGAGCGGATTGATTGGCTTTATTCCTCAACCAATTTTCAAAAATCGTTTGAATCAAAATTGGAATCATTAAGAAAAGAAATACGCCAAAAAAACGAGCAAATTAACAAGAATATTCGAGAAATGGAACGCAAATTTCCATCTTTTGTAAGTTCGAGCGTGGTTGCATTCCAAAATTGGCGCCGTTTCTATAAAGTGCTTGAAAATACAAACAGGCAGAAACGAACCCAGCTCCTGGAAAAAATTATTTCCAATTTAATTGAACGGATGACAGACCTCGAAGAAAAGGGAGGGCGACTTTCATTAGAGGAAATTGGAAAAGTTTTAGGAATAAATTCAAGGCAAGTCAAGCAAATTTTGGAAGTACTTGAAGATAAACAACGATTAAAGATATTATATCTAAAAACAGATAGGTTCGTTGTATTGAATGACGACATGAAAAAACAATTAGAACTTGAGGAATTGATATCCACGGTTGAGAATGAAGTCTTGCGAAATCATGATCATTTCATGAAGCTCTTTAAGGGAATTCTCCAGAATGGACAAATCAGCAACAATGATGATTTTCTAACACTACGAATAGATAAGCAAATCGAATTTATAAACGGAATGTTCAGGAAAATAGAGGGAGAGTATCGCGAGATCTCAAGAACACCGCATAACTCGAAATTGGTTTCGGCATTCTCGGAAAGAATAACACCTATTGAAGATGAGTTGGAAAGAATAAGAGGGCTCTTGATCGAACGTCGGGAATATTCAACCAAGATTAGACAGAATTTACTGCGATTTTCAAAACAAATTGAAAAAATCAAACCAATAGATAAAATCGTTTCGGAGCAACAGGCAGAAAAGTATCTTGCATCATTTAAGAAATTACAATTAGATATCGAGGAAATGAACGCAAAGCTTCTAATACAAGGAGACTTACTCGAGAAAAAATATTCCGAGTTCAAGAATTGCGTTTCAGATCTCTTGAGGGAATTTGGCAACCAAATCAAGTCATTACGAGAAAATGTGTTGGTTTTTGAAAAACAAGCGAAAACCCGGCTCAGGATCTCATTCGAAAAGGCATTATTTAAAGATTTGAGCAAGAAGATTGCGGATTTCCGTGTTGAATTTAGAAAATTTCTTCAAAAATGTGAGAAAATGGTGTCCAAGCGAATGACTGATGAGATGCGTGATAGGGCATGGAATGATCTCGAAGCAGAGATCAGGACATTTTTAGAGAATTCCCAACGAGAAATTTTAGAATTTATTGAACATGCAGAAAAAGATCGCGAGCTTAGTTTGTTTAAACACGAAGCCAAGGATCTATTGATTGAATGGAATCATGAAGAGATCTTGGAATCATTTGAGATTTATAAATCCGCCATGTTTAAAGTATTGGCACGTTGAACGGATACTTCACGTTATTATTCGAACATTGATAAAAAAGGAATTTGCGACTTGAACTTGCGTGCAATCTTTCAGTTTTTATCGGGATGTTCCATCAATTATTCGAGAGAAACCTTTCTTTTTGGCTTCGGCCACCATTTCATGAATCATTTTTTCAGGAACTTCAACAAGCTTGACATTCGTGTACTTGAGGACTTCATAAGGAGTGATCGTTTCGATTTCCGCCCGAAAAATGATCTTGGTTTCAAATCTCAGAATGACCAGTTCGGTGTTGAATACCTGCAGGACCTTGCAATCGCCCACGCAAAATTTGTGGAAATTGAAGTAGCCAATTTGATATGTGGAAATTGTCCGGTCTTTTGATTGAGTAAAAATCACGTGAGGTTTATCAACGGAGATTCGAGAATTTATAAAAGCAAGATTAAGGTCAGGATTATCAAACTCCTGCACGTATTTAAAGAACTCTGAGAAGATTTTTGGAATTGCATACCAATAAATCTGGTTCTTAATGATTTTCTGAGCGAATTCTATCGTTGGATCAATAGAATATTTCATTTAGTAACCTCATCTTTGCGTGCAGGATGATTTTTTTAGAGATTTCTTTACCTGATTTAAAATTTACATGAAATCTCGATAAAGAAAAGCGAATTGCTTCAAAAAAATTTTTCCTTTTAGAGTTTAGAAGAGAATTTTTGAATGAGAAGATATGCAAGGATTTAACGGGTTTTGGCAAGGAAATAGTGAAGAGGGAGGGAATAATTTAATCCTAAGGGAGAAATTCAAAAGTAGGTCCTACCAAAACCTTTCGTTTCAATGCATTAATGATCCTCTTCATTCAATAGTCAGAAACTCCAAGTCCGTATTACGGCGAAATATCACTCCAAGTTCATAAATGAGATATTGAAATAAAAATCATTCCGTTTTTCCAATTCTTAATATCATTTTTAAAAAAAACAATATAAATTCCCTTTTTTTGAAGAAACGGACAAATATTAGAAACAGAAGTTTAGAGCTTATACCTGCAATAGAACCATCCATGGGATTTTAATGAATCCTGTCAAGTGAGGAGGGAGGGGATTTGAGGGGATTTAATAAAAGGGGAGGTATTCTTTTAAAACAAGTAAAGACAGGATTTTTCATCACCCCTTGGAATGGTTCTTCTTTGCAGGGATCTATCATTTCCTTGTTTTCATGAAAGTTTTTTTACTTACTTCTTTTTCACTGCCTCCAAGCGTTCCAATGCGTTGAAATCATTGGTGTTCTGGAAACCGCCTCCAAAGCTTATGAGATATTTTTCGGGTTGGAATAAAAACCTTCCCATATTACTGTCTTGCGACAGGTCGTGAATAATTCACGCCTTCACGAAATACTATGGACAACTTACAAGTATTTCTATTGATCGTTACCAATCTACTACATTAATGGAATTGTGAGTATTTATTTTTTCCGTAAAAGAAATGGGAAATTTGTAGATGGCTATATACATTTGTATATAATGATTGGAGCTTCTAGTGTCGTAAATAAAAGCTATGTTTAGGGGAAATTTATCGTAAATGATTAATGGCGAGATAGCTTTCCTGTTTCATACCAAGCAGACAGTGTTACATTCAAGGATTTCACGTCTTTTTTAGCTTTAATGGCCTCATGGTTTTCATTTCTTGAATGATCCCCTTTATCCCACCCTCAATCCGTTTATCTACTAATCTATCGTCTTTTTTACATCCACTAGGACAACAAACAGGAATTGATAGATCTTCTCCTTTATCTTTAATTTCGTGGTTCTCCCCACATCTCATTCAGTTTCTCATTTTATTTTCTTCAGGCGCAATATACAAATGCCGTGAGTAATTTCCCAATCCGTGGTTTTAAAGCCAATTTTCTGAGTTATGACATCGAATAGAGCGGCAGTACCTTGCATCACGCTCTTTGGTATGCTAATGCCATAGATTTTAAATTCAAAATCATATTCTTCATCATGGAGTTGAACTAATTCAACTCGAGCGTCTTTTTTTTCATCTTGAAGGAAAGAAATGCGTGTCAGATCTGTAAGCGTCCTGAGATCGAGATTTTTCCTCCTGTTCTTCAGGTAATCTGCAGCCCACGTGCCAAATTCCCGCCATTTTTGTTCCCAATCGAGATTTCTCACACCATACTTCGATGCAGCATACCAAATTGGAGCGGGGAAAAAGAGTATATCCAATTCGGAGACCAATTTAAATCCTTCGTACTCTCGCATAATGGTCTTCAATGGCAGTTTGAGTTTATCAGCAAATATTGCGCTTTGCATGACGTTCGTATTGAGATAACTATAAAGTGTAACACCATATTTTTTTGTTATTCCTACAAGTTTTTCCATTAGGTCTTTAGAGACGGCAAGGATCTTTCGTTCCTGAGCAGTTTTCTTGCGGGGTATTTTTTTTCGTTTGTATAGAATGCGCTCGCTGACTTTTTTTTGGAGTTTTTCATCTAAATTTAGCCGTAGGTCCAGATCTAGAAGTTTATCATTAATGATTCTTTTTTCTTCTTTAAATCCAAAAACCTCAAACACGCCATTTATGAAGTACGAGAAACAATCCAGATAATTTCGCTTTATTTCATCGTTTTTTGAAAATATTTTTACAGAGTGAGTGATTTCTCGGGGATCACCTTGTTGAATCGGCGTGATTTCGACATCTATTATCTTTGAGAAAAGCACCTTGAGAGAATTTCCCAAGAACGTGAATATTTCATTGAAATTACTAAACTTCATCCTTGCGTAGCTCGCATACCATATTCCAAACTCGTGGAATTTTGAACGAGCTCCTTTAATGTCAACGTTCACGTATTCGTCTAGTGCTGACATGAATAAACTGAAAGGGACAAGAACGCAATTAGTTTCGATGGCATATTGGTAATATTGAAATTCATCAAGAATATCATATAAGGATTTTCCCAGTTCTTCTGCTCGAATTGCTTGCTTGACGACAGAGTTTAAATAGGCGTAGACGGTCTTACCTTTTTGTTTTGCAATATCAAGTAACTGCTCAGCAAGAATTCTATCAACTGCAACGGTTTTTCGTTCAGATATTTAAGTCACACACCTACAGCACGTCTCAGATGAAATCCTTTTTTTTAGCTTCACAATATTTTGTCTCAAATTCCATTCCCGTTTTGTCTATACAAAGTAATGCTTTTTAATGTTTGTGAGCGGGAAGTGCAAAGTTTTCACGATTTTTTCAAATTCAAAACACAAATTCCAAACGAGACATTTTTTCCAGCAGTACGATACCCCAGTTCTTCACAAAGACCTTCATAATAAGTAGCAATCCCCAACATTAAACTTTCAGGTAGTGTTCTTCCATAGAGCTTTAAAGTTAAATCATAGTCTTTATTGGAAATTTTCTCTAAATCAACTTTCATCTCAATTCTTGAGTGAGGGTGAAATGTAATTCGAGCCAGTGTGAGAAGACGCGAAAAATCCATTTCTTTAAAACGAATTTTCAAGAATTGGCCCGTCCACGTTCCCGTTTCGTGCCATTTATTTTCCCAAGCGGGATCCTTGCTAGCGAATTCTGCCAGAAAGAAAGCTATGGATGCAGGAACAAAAATCATGTCGATTTCGTTTAGAATTCGGAAACCCTCATGTTCTTCAAGTATTGTTCTCAAAGGAATGCCGTAGCTCTCTGCGAGAATTGTACTTTGCAAGACATTTTCATTAAAATATTTGAAGAGCGTCACGTGTCTTTTTTTTGCGATATCATTCAATTTTTCAGCCAGATCTTTTGAAACTGCAAATATCTTTCGCTCGCCAGAACTCTCCGTTGCATATTCTTTTATCATTTTTGACATGTTACTTTCTTGCAGATTAGCTTTTTTTTGCGTGTTTAAGGAACGTGATACGGTAATCGTGATTATATTCTCTGAAATGGATTTTTCTTCTTCGGCAAATTCATAAGTCTCAAAAAATCCTTGAAAAAAATAGTAGTAGCATAGAAGAAAGTCGCTTTGCATCTCGGGATTTTTGGAATGCAATTGTGCTTGATATGTTATTTCACCGTCATTCTTCAGTGCTTCATTCTTGCGGATTCTGCTCATCTTTAATGTAATAATTTTTGAGTTAGCGATGTTGAAAAAAGTGGTTTCAAATTTTTCCATCTCTTCAATGCTGTGATATTTAATTTTCGTGAATTCTGCATACCATATTCCGAAATTTCGCCATTCTATGAAGACTCTTTCTCGATCGTTTTGTAGGTTTACACGAAGCCCATAAATAAAAATTGAGAGGGGTACCAAAATGAAGTTACTTTTAAAAGCGTGAAGATAATATTGATAGATGTTTACTTGATCATATAGTGGCGCGTTTAGATTTTCGGCTTTTATGGCATACTTTATTAATGAATTAATATAAGAATAGAGGGTTTTTCCTTTTTTCCTTGCAATTTCCATTATTCTTTCTGCGAGTTCTTTGTCAACAGCAACAGTTTTCCTTTCAGAAATCCACCTCTACCTCCTTATCGGCATGAATTTTACTCGAAATCATGGAGTTTTTTACCAATTCGTGAAATTAATACTATTTAAACATTGAAATTCCTCAAGAATACCTCTTTTTTGATTTAGGACTTCTTTAAATATAAATTTTTAAGTAACCAAAAAATCATTCGATAAACTGCTTTGCCAAATTTTTTAGTATTTCTTGACCGTGTACTTCCTTGCTAAGGGCAGGGACTTCTATTGGGGTAAACTGGGAGAACTTTTCCTTGATTATCTGAAGATTTTTACTTTGTTCTTGAAATTTTATCTTGCAAAACTCGCAATCTGATGGAGGTGGTAAGATTCTATTTATGATTAGTCCTCCGATGGTGATGTCCATTTTTTGTAATTGGCTAATCATTCGGTCCGTTTCGAGGATGCTCAGGAGTTCGGGAATGCAAACAACAAAGAATCGTGTCGTGGATTGATCTTGTAAGAGAGTTTTCGTACGTATGGCCCAGTCTTCGATGAGAGCAAGAAATTCATTTATATCGGGATTTTCATTTTCCTGACTTCGTCGAAAAACTTTCGTAAAGCTGCCAAAAATGTTTCCAATTTTATTTTTCAACCGAATCAAACGAATGCTGGTTCGTTTCATGTATTCAGGTAGGTCCAAGAGATTCAACGTGTGACCGGTTGGAGCCGTGTCAATGATGACCAGGGCATATTGCTTTCCCTGTTTGCCACCAACCAGAGTTCGATTGATATCTAAAATGCTGAATCCTTCATTCATTCCCGGAAAAAGTTCGGCAGAATCTCCAAGAATGAGTTTATATTCAGGGAATTTATCGAGGTACGCCTGATAATCCTTTGCAACATCTTTTGTATTTATTTCAATGGCATCTAAATGATCATTGATGTATTTCGGCTCACCCCCAGTTAGGTTCTTGGCGAAAATATCGCTTAATGAATGTGCTGGATCGGATGACATTATTAGCGTCGGAATGGAGTGCGTGGAAGCCCATAAAGCGGTGGCAGAAGCCAGGCTGGTTTTTCCTACACCGCCTTTTCCTCCAAATAGAAGTAAATGTTTTTTTTCGAGAGAGCTTTCAAGAATAAGATCGGCTAAGGACATGCTAAAAACCTGTTAAACTTGTCACTAATTTAGACGAATAGAACTCAGTTTTATTTAGTTTTGGTCATGCTTTTCTTGTAGATGCAAGACGCAAATTCCATAGCTGTTCTTTTTACTTAGAGTTTTATAGCCGATTACTTCAAAGATTCCTTCAAAAAATGCGCCAAAACCTGCTGTTAAATCTTCGGACAACGTGGTCCCATAAATCCGCAGCTCATAGTTGTGCATTTCGGAAGGAGTAGACACGATTTCAAGATTCATTTCGTTACTTGACCCTCGATAGAAAATCATTTGAAATATATTGACTAATTGAGAGAGATCGGGATTTTTCAATCTTGCGACCAGTAGTTTTCCTGATGAAATACCCCTTTTTTTCCAAGTATTTTCCCAAGTTGGTTTTTTTGCGGCGAGTTTCGTTATTGAGAAAAATATTGGAGCAGGAACGAAAGCAAAACCCATTCCCCTTAGAGTTTGAAATCCTTGATACTCTTTAAGAATCGTTCCTAATGGAACGTCATATTGTTCTGCTAGAAGAGCACTCTGCAATATATTTTCATTAAAAAAACGAAATAGAGTCATTCTTTGTTCTTTGATAAGTGGTAAAATTTTTTCTTCCAAATCTTTTGAAACGGCAAGTATTTTTCGTTCGTATGGGTCTTTTTTCGTCCGGGATCTTTTCTTTTTTTGTAAATATTCTTGTTGTATTTCCTGATAATCGTTCATGTCAATGTGCCGGGATATTTCAAACGTTATTACAGAATTCTTGATCTCTTTCCTATCTTCTTTAAATCCATGCATTTCAAAAAATCCTCGGAAGAAATGATAATAACAAATGAGAATATCTTTTGAAATTAAATTAGAATGAGGGTAAATTATAATGGAAAGCGAGGATTTTAGAGAATTTTTCTGCTTTTTATTATTTAAGATAGTGGCTCGCACGCTGATATTGAGAACTTTAGAAAAAATCACGTCAAAAAAGAAGCCGACAAAGTTTTCCATCTTCAGGATGTTTTTGTATTTCATTTTTGTTAAATTTGCATACCATTTACCGAAGGAATGGAATTCTTGAAGAATACCGTCGTGATCAGCAGCTAAATTAATTTTTAAAGCGTGAATGAATATTTCAAAGGGAATTAATATGAAGTTGTTTTGAAACGCATACATGTAATATTGATATTCATTAACTATATCCCGTAGATTCACACCCAGTTCTCTCGCCTTAACAGCATATTCCATCACGTTATTTACATATGAATAAATTGTCCGTCCTTTCTTTTTTAATATCATGATGAGCTGATCGGCAAGATCCTTGTTCACAGCAACAGTTTTTCTCTCGGGAATTTACCTCAACCACCAAAAATACCGCACCGGTTATTTGAATTATGGAATTTTTTCATCCTCTCATTCCGATTTTTCTTTTTATTGAAACTCAATTAGTTTGCCAAAAGTCAATTCGCATCTAACGTTTTCTGTCATTTTTATTATTAGTATTTTCATTGAGAATTTTTCAATTCCTTTGATTTTAGGAACTAGCCAACACCACCTTTAAACTTTTCGACATAAATTGATCTGCTAGAGAGGGAAGCAGGCTCCCGCCCAAGGGCAGCCGGTG
>JALGVI010000011.1 GCA_029838215.1 Candidatus Helarchaeota archaeon
CGTGCATAATATCCCGTGATTCGACTCCACCACTCAATCTTATCATCCAATGCACCGCAATGTGGGCATTTCGTGAAAATTCCTGAAATGAATCTTCCGCATTTTAGACAAGAGCTAAAATCTTTCGTGAAGGCGAAGTAAGCGGTATCGGTTCCTTCTGCAATTCTCTTGGTGAACTTCCACAATCCTTCAGGACCTGGATTTGATTCTCCAAGCCAGATGTGAGTGATCACGCCGCCTTGCACGATGGGATGGAAGCGTGCTTGGTCCGAAATGCGTTGGAACAGGTCAATATCGGCGGAATATCTTAAATGATCGCTGTTTGTATAGTATATCGACCGTGATTGAAGGTCACCTTGAACTCTTGCCAAATCTGGATAATGCTTCATGTCCAACAAGGCAAACCGCATGCTCGCGCTTTCTGCAGGTTGTTCCCATAACGAGAACTTGATGCCGTGATCATCGCTAAACTGCTTGCACTTATCTGCCATGAATTGGACAATTTTCAATCCAAACTCCAAGGCTTGTTTTGATGCATGAAGCTCTTCGCCCACGTGCGACAGGACGCATTCATTCAGTCCCACAAACCCGATATTAACGGATTGCTTGCGCAGGTCGAGCAGGGGTGCATCGCCTGCATCCGCCAACTTGCGGGAGCATAAAGGCAAGAGTTCGTTTTCAAGTCGTTTCCCGATTAAATCCCTCTTGATGAGCAGGATCTCCTTCGCCAGATTCATGTTGTGAACGATCAAATCGAAGAGCTTGTCATCGTTGCCACGTGACTGATATGCATAACGGGGGAGGTTCAAGCTCACGCTTTGAAGGCTTCCTAAGTTGAGATAAGAAGTGTGCCAATCGAATAAAGATGGGTCATCACAAGTCTTGCGGAGTCCTTCTGGAGTAAGAATGATCCTGCAACATTGCGAATGAACTTCGTCGGGCATCCAACTAGCTGCCAAGTTTAAAAAATACGGCGTTCCAAACTTTGCTGCTTCCTTGCTGACTAATAAGTAATCGTCTTCAAACTTATCAAACCATTCTTTTTTTAGCTTGATTTCGTGCTTTGGAAAATTGAAAAGACGCCCGTTCCCATCTCCCTGGTAATACACCTTGGCAATTGCGCGGAATAACTTGTTGCACTCATCCACGTAGTCTCCGTAAATGCCACTAACCTTTCCTTCCGGTCCTATGGCGGGAACATCTAATAATGAATCAGGAATGGTGGGAACGCAAGTGATGGAAGTGAATGGAATTTGAGCTCCTCTCGATGCATAAATCTGGTTAGATTCGAAAATGAAGCATTGTGCTAGTTGTTCTATTTCTTTCTCCGGCAATCCCCTGACGTATGGTGCTAAAAATACCGTGAAATTGTCATATCCGAGCCCTCCGCTAAATTCACCCGTGATTAATCCTAACCACTTTGCAGCGTGAAGCATGGCGACAATGGGATGCTTGGCGGGTTTTGAAACGGCTGAGTACGGCCAATTCACCGGCGGTAATCCAAACTTGAGTATCATTCTTAAATCAAATTCCTGGCAGAATGGACGTAAGTCAAAATATCTGAGCATGTGAACGTGCAGGTCGCCATTTAAATGAGCATTTGCTTGTTCTTCCCTCAAGATCCGAAGCAATGCGTATTCTGAGGATATGCGGTCTGCTGCCCAATTATGGATCGATTCAGGATTCCTGTATTGGTTCGCATTCTCCTTAATTCCTGCCGTTAGGAATTTTTCGTAATCCATTAAAGGCATGCCGAGCCGTGTATATCTTTTTCTCGCTTGTAAAAGCCCGATCTCGGCTAAAACAGAACAACACATTTCTCGAATTGCTGGTCCCGATAACCAACGTATGTTCGAAGTCAGAATTCGCTTTAAAACCATTTGAGTGACCTGTTCCGCAACATGAACAGGAATTCCCGTTTCCAAGATCAAGCTATCTATGATTTTATTGGCATCGAATTCTTCGACATCTCCTTTTGTGGTTCGGACTTCTGGTAGAATGTCCTTTATGAGCCTGTCCATCGTGTGGATTCGGTCACGGTCATCAGCCATTTAAACAACTCCAATCATGAACATTATTCTAAATTAATACATGCAAACATGTATTATCAAGTTTATTTTTGAATCAAGATCATCATCTTTCTTATTAATTTCCTACTAAAACTGCTCGCTTTTTGGAAAGAAAATTCGAAATGCTTCCATTTTGAAACGTATTCTCCACGTATTATGAATTCTAATATTCATTGAAATGAAACACATCATCAATCAATCTTCAGGGGTCCAATGATGGAAATTCGTGACATATTCATATTGAAAGAAGGAATTCCGATTTACCACAAGAAACAACCTGAATCGAACCTGAGAAAGGACGAAACCCTAACAATGGGTTTTTTGAGTGCCCTCACGAGCTTTGCAATGGAAATTGGTGCCGGGGTACCGCGGCTATATGCAACCGATACGGCAAGGTTTACGTTCTTTGAACGTGATGATCATCTCTTCATCGTATATAGCGACCTTGACATTACCAATGAACAAATCCTCGATTTTTCCCGGAAATTATCGGATGCATTCTTTAAATCTTTCAACGGCAGGCTAACAGGTACGACATTACCGGTCTTTGACGATTACACGTCAGCACTTTTAACCGAATTCTATCAAACAAATAAACCACCTTCACGCGTGAAATTGGAAGAATCCCGCTACATGATGGAGATGAAACAACTCGTCCCGAAAATACACGTCGAAGAAGAACAACTACGGTTGACGACACAACGCCGGAAACTATTCAAGTTGATTGATGGTAAAAATTCCGTTTATGAAATTGCTAATCAATTAAACGAGAATCCACAACGTGTCTTGAGCATATTGAGGTCGTACAAGAAAGAAGGAGCCGTTACCTTTTAAAAAATTCTTTTTAGAAAATAGAAAAAGAAGCGAGAATAACTCCTCGCGTTTAAAAACCTTTAATTGCTAAATCAATATCTCCTTTGGTAATCTTTTTACGATTGCTGTGTTTTGCCAAAGTATAAGCGCGTTTAGTGATGTCCGTGGCTTTCTCTTGAAGCCAGCTAATCAGAAAATCAACTGCATCACGGGAAACAATCTTTGCACCAGCATCAGCCATGAGGCTTCTCAAAGGAGACCATGCGAAAAATCTTTTCTTTGCCATGTTTCATCCCTCAGTTTTTACTTTTTTTGTGAATTAATCAAGTAAGGGCATGTAATCTAACATTCAAACCATATAAAAAGATTTCGGAATATCGTCGGAAAAATAATGATTTTTTCGGAATTTTTGGAAAATAACACTACTCGAAATTTTTCACTCGTGATCACAGCAAAAAATTCTTTTGTTCATGACAAAGTCTCTAGAAGAATTAGCTCTTACAAAAAGTACCTTGACCAATTTTTTTTTTTGGAGAAAGGATTCTTCCAAACTTGATAATCAATCGAGATGAACAAATATTTGTTAAATATTGAATCCGAGCAAATTGAAAAAAACATTCTTTTTGTTTTTTTATACCACGACAAAATTCCGCATCGATGAAAAAAAATAAAAAAATTAACGAAAGAATCATAAAAAAAAGAAAGAAGAAAGAATTTGTCGTGATTCAGTTTGCATGGGCTGACAGGAATAATGTTTTGGTTGCATATTCTTTGAGATGTCCCGTTCCATTGTAGATGAAGAGTTCTATGACATAGCTGAAAGACAAGGATGACAATCCGGATCCTGTAAGGTTTACCATTATCCTTGGAACAATTCCACGGAATTCGTCAGGTATGAGGGTCCAATTGGCTATGTGGTACGTCACGTTCGGTGTTTGATTATAATTGGTATAAGGAATTTCGCTACCATTAAGCTTCAAGTGCACTAAAGAGTCATAGTCATTGAAGAAAGATGCATTAAAGTTAAGGCTGATGTTAAGAGTGACATCATATTGCACGATATCATTATTCGTAACTTCACAAGTGATTTTAGCTTCGGACCCTGATGCAACTGAACTGGGTGCCGTTGCACTCAAAGTTACGTTTCCTGCAGTCGTCACGTTAATTTGTGCATATGCATCTTGGACCGTTGCCCCGTAGTACACGCGACCTTGCGTAAACGCGTCCACGAGTCCTACAAGTTGTAAAGTGGATGTCGTGCCCGTTTCACTATAAACAGGTATGACATACCATAACGATCCCTCAAATGGATAAAGAAGAAAGTTACCGTATCGTTTATTTTGGATTAACGTGAGATTTTGAGTGGCTTCATTATTGAAATATTGTATTGCTGTCGAGATTCCCACAAAAATCGAAGTTCCTGATGCCGCCCTATAAAATGTTGACTTGCCAAGGTTATCAAGTCCCTTGGTTCCATATCGAATCATGTATAATCCTGCAAGGTTTTCACCAACCGAGCTTAATAGTTCGACAATGTTTGTTCCGACAAATTCCATTCCCGTCCCAATGTTATACATGACGTGATGTAGATCGGTCGCTGAAGGTCGTTCAAAGAAATCTTCTCCAGTTCGCCATTGTAACGAGTTCTGGACGTGATAAATATAGTCAACCTCAAGCTGGTTTTCATAGAGCGTCTCGGGATATTTTAATTGACTCGTTATCCAATCTATGCTTCCTGCAATGTCTTTCCACGGATATTTGAGCATGTAAATTTGGGCAAAATTAAATCCCGTGAGGTCCAAATTCGGATTCTTGTATAAACTCATCTCTCCGGTTTGGACATCGATCAGGCAAAAACCCAACCATCGCATTAGATTGCATTCCATGTAAGAGAATTTAGGATAATCTAAGATGATGTCTACAACATAATATGTTCGATTATTGTTAAAAACTAAATAGGGATCATCGCCAACCTTCAAGTTTTTCAGGAGCATGTCTTCCACGCGAAGGCTCACGTTTCTCTTGACGACCAGCCTCGTGGGACCAAACGACTTGAAACCCCAATCTTCAATGTAAAGCCAACCCAATAGACCGCTAAGCGTCACGTCAGGTTCTCCCGGGTAAGTCAGGTTATCTTGCTCTAAAAAGTCAGTGTATATGTGCGCATCCATTAGAAAGTAGTCATTATCAAACGATTCGCCGAAATATATGGGATACGTGGAATTTACTCCAAAATAATTATCAATTTCCGTCTCTGTCAGCACGATTGGAGAACTGGAACTCGCTCTCATTGCAACAAATCCACGGGAGTGTGAATATGTATAATGCACGTCGATCCATTCTGCTTGTGCCTTAGCAGGAGAAATTGCACGTGGTGCAACCCAGAATTCCTCTTCTTCTCCTCCCTGACCCGGTAAAAAGACAATGTCTGAATCGGCAAGTACTTCCCAAGTTGATCCAATTTGTGGTTGCATTGTTCTTCGAGATGCGCCGTAGTCATATTGACGGATATGCCGAAGGGTTTGTTCGGAATTTCCCATACTATTGATGAGGTCTGTCATCGTTGATTCATTGAAACCGTTTATATCCGCAGCTTTCCTCGTGATATCTATTTGGGTTGAAATCTGCGTGCTCCACGTCCAAGAATGCCAGTTTGCCGTGGCAAAAAGGGAATTAAATCCGACCATGCCAAAAAGGGAAACTGTGAAAAAACCAACCAGCACGCCCAAGACAACGCACGATTTTAAAATTCTTGAAGGATTGTTGGATCTTTCATCCTTTTTGAAAATACCTATTACATACGTTCCTATACCAACGAAGAGAAAGAGAATCGATAAAATAAAAACTGCCATGACAAATAAACTTGCAAGGTAGTCATAATAGCCAACAGGAAAGGACGCAAATCCCCATGCTAGAATTACGAAAATCAATAAAAATGCAAGACCGGTTACTTGCAACGATGAGAATTTTTCCGGATTAGATGACCTTTTCAGCACGTTATATGCTAACAACGCAACAATTTTAGCAAAACAAAACCACAATACCAACGAAATCAATGGATACCATATTTCAACATACATGAATACAATATCGATATTGACAACTCCTGGAAAAAATGGATATAACAAAGCCGTTCCTGCTGCAGAAAGATTCATTCCAAGATTTATAACGGTATACAATGCAAAATCAATATTTCCCGTAATTATAGTCCATTCTTCCCCCAAAAGAACGGTCGTCTCGCCGATCATCACAAATGCTGCTATCAACCCAACGACTATCGCAATTCCATAATTGACCAAAACATGAACATACCAAGGAGGAGACCGTATCCTTTCATTTCGAATGCGTGTGATGGCTTCCGCCCCTAATTTTAAAAATCCACTACGAAATGGCAATTGAATCGTAGTTACGATGCATAAAAGAATTACTGTTATTGCTGGAACTAAAAATATGCCGACTCCTTCCAAGAGCGTGATGCGGAACCAATCTATACCTAAACGACTAAAATATATCGATTGATTTATCCATAATTCGATAAGAAATGACATGGAAAGCCATAATAAAATCGCAGTTATGATTAAAGCACCAAGAATTACTGCTCCAAGCACGATGGTGATGTTTCTTCTGTTCATATTAGCTCCTCATTTAAGTTAATTTCAATTAATGAAAAAATTAATGATTTGTTTTGAAAATATAACTAAATATCAAATTTTAATTGGTCAATTTAAATTGAACTTCAAATGCAAATCTCATCATGTCATTTAAAGAGAATAAACAAGCAGGATGTTAGAGAATGACTAAAGAATACTTGCTCGTCATTGACGCAGGCACGACCGGATTGAGGACAATCATTTACGATTCAAGCGGTAATCAAATTTCACTCGCTTATCAAGAATATTCTAGCAAGTTTCCCTCGCCCGTAATGGTCGAACAGGATGCAATGGATTGGTGGAAAGCAACAAAAGAAACCTCCGCACGAGCATTTAAGGCAAAGGATATCACTCCCGAACACGTCATTGCGATTTGCGTGACAAATCAACGAGAAACCATCGTTCCCGTGGATGAAAATGGAATTCCCCTTCACAATGCAATTGTATGGCAAGATCGCCGGACCATTGAAGAATGTGAGTGGATAAATAACAAAATCGGGATTGATACCATTAACAGAATAACCGGATTGACGATCGATCCTTATTTCTCGGCTTCAAAAATAATGTGGCTTAAAAAACACAAACCTGAGATCTTTAAAAAAACTCACAAGATCTTATTGGTTCATGACTATCTCGAAATGAAACTCACTGATGTTTATATTACGGATTGGTCCAATGCATCAAGAACGATGCTGTTCGATATTGGAAAAAACGAGTGGAGCAAGCAACTAACCGAAAAGCTCGAAATCCCGATTGAAATAATGCCTAAAGCCGTACCATCAGCGCAAAAAATCGGTGAAGTCACCAAGCAAGTCGAAAAAGAAACATCTTTCGTGGCAGGAACTCCTGTCATCTCTGGAGGCGGCGATCAACAATGTGCAGCCGTCGGTCTTGGTGTCATAAATACAGGTCGCGTCAAGATCACGACCGGTACCGGGAGCTTCATTCTTGCTCACCTAGATTCTCTTATCAGGGATGAAAAACGTCGCGTGGTCACGTCTTGCCACGCCGTCCCCGGCAAATATGTTCTTGAAGCATCAATGTTCACCACGGGAAGTGTCTTGAGATATTGTCGGGACACATTCGGTGATGCCGAAAAACAAGAAGCTGAGAAAAAAGGTTTAGATCCGTATGATATCTTAACTGCTGAAGCAAACGATGCTCCCGTTGGCTCAGGTGGCGTGATCGTCATTCCTCACTTTATGGGTGTGGGTGCGCCATATTGGAACTCGCTCAGCCGAGGCGTGATATTGGGTTTGACACTGGGTCATGATAAAAAATATATTGTCAGGGCCATTTTAGAAGGCGTTTCTCTGGAAATCAAGAAGAATCTTGAAGTCTTTAATGAACTCATGCCATCTTCCATTGCTGAAGTGAGAATCACTGGAGGTGCCACGCGAAGTGACCTCTGGAATCAAATCCAAGCTGACGTGTACGGAATCCCTGTCATCAAGGGTCTAACAGAAGAAACAACGGCATTGGGTGCCGCAATCCTTGCAAGCGTGGGAACCAGTCTTTATAAAAACATTCAGGAAGCATCTGATGCGATGAGCAAACTATCTCCAAAAATCATGCCGAATAAAAAGAATCACGAAAAATACTTGGATTTACTCAAGATTCACAAGCAAGTCTACGAAATCTTAGACTCCAATGGAATTTACGAAAAGCTATCAAGTTATTCTACTTGATCAATTTCAACGTAATAAAAATTGATTAGAAATTTAAGAATGAGGTTGATTTTAAATGAAAGAAAAAGAACCTATAAGTGAAGAAGAGATTAAAAAAAAGAAATTTCGGATAACTTGTGTCAATCCGACCTTCGATGGGGCAATTGAACTAGATAATCCAATATATCAATTGTGTGGCCATGGTCATGGAATGGATATAAATGAAATTAATAAGAATTTAATATGGAGAGGAAAACCTTACATTAGAATTCCATATTGTAAATATTGCTACTCGGAAGAAACCGTAGGTGTCTTTGATGATACCCCTCAAATGCTAGGCTGGTCGATGAACTTACCATCTGATGAAAATCCCTATTTCGTTCTTAAAAAAAACACTTAAAAGAATTTACTTATTGGTATTTTCATCAATTCTTCTTCATTTCTTGTAATTTTTTGTTTAGCAAGCCGTACATTTCGTTAAATTCTTTCAAAAAATTCACTCTCTTGGAATCTCTTGTAAAAAATTCACTATCATCTTGAATCTGAGATACCATTTCAGATAGTTTTTCATGGATATCAATGAGCTTTTGCACGGATGCTTGCAAGGCACTTTTCTTTATCTGATCTTTTTTCAACAGCTTGCTCAAGTTATATTCAAATATCTCCCGAAGTTTTTCATGATCGCCATGCAAGTCTAACCATAACCCGATCACGTGTTCAAGATAAGTATTCGTGAGCTCCTCCAGCAGGCTTTCATATTCCCGCATGTCATATTTTCGATACATGATTAGGCGGCTGAACCATTTCCCCATCTTCGTGAACTCATACCATTTTGGAGCACCTCTTCGACTCGAAGTTCTTTCTTCCAAAATCCCTAATTCAATGAATTTCTTGAGCTTCTCTATGATGGTCTTGTTGCTAAACGTGAGCTGGTCAATCAATTCCTTTTGAGTACTGATGCCCATTCCAATTTTCCTGATGATTTCCATGGCTATTTCTGATCCAAAAATCAACGTGAGGATGTCTTGTTGAGTGCTAGGATCATCAGGCAGGATGATCAAGTATGGATGAAATTTACGTTCCAAATCAATTCTCCTCGCCTATTCCTTAAGAAGCAGAGATATCATCAATATACATGAGGGGAAAGTCCAATTCTTCAATATATCGAATCTTCCCCGAAACCTTGACCGTCCCATATGCAGCAATTACATCCGCTTTAAAATTCGCACGTCCCAATTCTGAATAATCATAAACTTTCTTCCCATTCTTAAGGTCTGTTGGAATAATGGAAATCTTAACGTTCTCTATCCAGGGTTGTTTCGACATCGTTGCTTCAATCGCCTCCTCCAATTTATGTATCGTTGTTTCGTCATTTGTCAGAGGCGTTCCTTGAAATTGATGATATATGGCTCCAAGCGTGATTCCACATTCAAAAATCGCCCTATCCCGGTCGTTCATCTCATCCGTAAAATACTTTTTTGCCTTATCCTTCATTTTTTTCAATCCCAATTTTTTTCTATTCGAATGCAAGTATTTTTAGTGAGAAAAATGGTCGAAATTACGCCAAGTTTTCGTGTTGAACTCGAAGAGATCTATGAAGTCCTAATCACGACGTTAAGCCCTGAGAAGCATTATAATGTTGCTCCAATGGGCGTGATTTTTCGTTCGGACCAAGAGATCGAATTGAGAATTTTTAACACTTCGAATACCTGTAGGAACCTGCAGCATGTTGGTAAAGCGAGGATTAATTTTGTCAATGATTTATTCTTATTCTACAAGGCCGCATTAGACAAGCAACACTTTCCTGAAACTGCATTATCATGGAAGTCTCCTGACCTTCCTCCTGGAATAAAAAATGCATGGTTGATTCTTGATGTTCAAGTTCACGCCATTAAAAAACAGCGCGAAATGACGCATTTTGTGCTAAAAATCATCTCAAAACAGGAAAAGATCATTCGCACTGCTCCTTTTTGCCGGAGTCATTACAAACTTTTGGAAACCATCATTCACTTAACTCGTCTACCCATATTTAAAGAAAGGGATCCTTATGAATTTGCAAGCCTCAAAGAAGCCATCGATGAAAATATCCGGTATGTTCGAGCTCATTCCAGAAGTGAAACTGCATTGTGCGTTTTAGACCTGATTCTCACTTATCTTGATAACTTTTAATTCGAGTCTTTCTCATGTCGTGTTTGATTTCTCGTTAAATTCTCAAGTCTTCATGACTAATTCTGGAGATGCTTTAAATAGAAATTGTTTCTACGTTATTAAAGTTACGAGAGTTACATTAAAATGTAACTGATTACAGAAAAAAACCTTTGGCGAGTCGAATATCATTGGCAGATCTCGAAGGGTTAACAAAAATTCTACTTGAAAATGGAAAAAATAAAGATGAAATCATCGACATTCTGGTAAAAGAATATCAATTCTACAAAAAAATCGCCACGATAGAAGCTCGATCGATGGCTGAAGCCGTCATTACTGAAGTCCAAAATACACAAAAAAAACCCGAAAGCGAATTATTACAAAAAATCCTTGAAATTCCTCTATCAGGAGTAACGATGGGGGAACAAGGTGTTGGGTGCCGTGGACAAGGCGATTTTCACGTTCATGAATTAATCTCTTCCCTTTCTGAAACTAAAATAAAACCCGTTCTTTCACCGAAATCCCTCGATGATTGCGGTGCGATAATGTGGAAAAATGCGAATGATACGATGTATATCGTTTCGAAAATGGAAGGAATGCATTCCAGGCTCAGCGATTTTCCTTTTTTTGCAGGGTTTCACGTGACCAGAGCGGCATTGAGAGATCTCTACGTTAAAGGAGCAATACCCGTTTCACTCATGGTTGACATCCATCTTGCTGATGATGCCGATATCGGAAAATTGTTTGATTTCATGATCGGCGTCAGTACGGTTGCTGAACTTACAAGCGTCCCCATTACTGCCGGTTCCACGCTTCGCATTGGTGGAGATATGGTTATAGGATCTCGAATAACTGGAGGGATAGCAGGGCTGGGCGTGGCAAGAAAATTACTCGCCCGAAAAAATATCAGAATAGGAGATGACATCTTAATGAGCGAAGGCGCGGGTGGAGGGACCATCGTGACTACAGCACTATATGGAGGTAAACCCGACGTGGCATTAGAAACCATGAACATTCAATTCTTAAAAGCATCACAGGCTTTGCTTGAAAATCCCATCATGGATGAGATTCATGCATGTACTGATGTCACGAATGGTGGACTACGCGGTGATCTGTATGAGATTGCAAAGGAAGCGAATGTTGGAATGCAAGTCGTCGAAACAAAAGTCAAGGAACTCGTGAATCCGAAAGTCTTGCAAATGTTAAATGACTTGAATGTCGATTATATGGGCGTCTCGCTTGATGCATTGCTAATCTTCTGTCCCAAGAACATAACACGGAAAATAATTAATATTATTCAAGGTGCAGGAGTCAAAATTCATAAAATTGGTGAAGTTGTACCTAAAGATCAAGGTATAACTTGCCTTCGAGAATCGGGAGAGGTCGAATTAATTCCCCACTTTAGAGAAAGTGCCTACACGAAAATTAAAAAAGTTGTCGGGGAAGATCTTCAAGAATCAAGGCAAGCCTTGCTCGCAAAAAAAGTCACTCAAGCGTATGAATCCGCATTAAAGAAAAAAGAAATCGTGGTCAAATGGATGCAAGAAAGAGGGGAAACGCGATGAAATTAATCGTAAAAACTCCAAGTCGTCTTCATTTTTCATTAATCGATTTGAACGGATCTCTTGGAAGAGTCGACGGTGGAATTGGTGTTGCATTAAATTATCCTAATGTCGTGATCGAAATAGAACCGTCTGAAAATTCTCATTTTGAAATTTCTGCCCGGAAAAATCAATCTCTAATCCAAGAACTCGTGGAAAAAATCATTCAAAATTTTGACATTCATCATGGATTTCATCTTCACGTCAAGGAGCAAATACCCAATCACGTGGGATTGGGCTCCAAGACTCAATTATGTTTGGCTATTGCGTATGCCATTTCTCGAATGATTCAAAGAACACCCAATATCAAGGAACTGGCACGCATGACAAGTCGTGGAGGGACTTCAGGCATCGGCGTGAATATCTTCCAAAAAGGTGGATTCGTTCTAGATGCTGGGCATTCCTATGGAAATGGTCTCGAAAAAAATTCTTTCCTACCATCATCCGCTTCTATTGCTCCGCCTCCCCCTATTTTATTTCATTCTACTCTTCCGGAAGATTGGTTATTCGTCAACGCGATTCCTTATTTGGGACGCGACATACACGGCAAGGAAGAAGTGAATATTTTTCAAACATCATGCCCCATTTCCGATGAAGAAGTTGGAAAAGTATGCCGAATAATCCTCATGCGAATTTTACCGGGCATTAAAACAAATTCCATTGAATTATTTGGTCGAGGATTAACTGAATTACAAAACGTGGGTTTTAAGAAACTTGAAGTCGATCTTCAACCCGAGCTAATCAAGAACCTGATTCGATTTAATCTCGAAAACGGCGCTCATGGGGCAGGGATCTCCTCATTTGGATGTCTGACCTATGGAATTGTAAAAGGAATAAACGAAGCGCGTAAGCTAAAAGTCAAAATACAGGATTTTTTGGACAAAAAAGACGGTGGGAAAGTATTCATTTCTTCTGTAAAAAATTCTGGTTTCGAAATAACACAAAATGGTTAAGATTTTCGTGAAAAAACATGGTCAAAGTTATTGGAATTGATCCCGGTACCAAGTCATACGGGATTTTAGGTTTGGAAGATGGAAAAGTAATTTTGGACACGTCATTCTCAACTAAAAACGTCTTGAAAAATCCACATCTTGTAATAAACGCTTTGGAATCCATTCAACAGATTGACTTGGTCGTGGCTCCCTCGGGATTAGGACTACCACTTGTACCCATCTCAGATCTTAACGAAGCCCACGTGTTTGAAATGACACTTGAAAAAAAACATCAAGGTAACATATCTGCAGTCGTTCAAGTCGCAAGATTGCTTAAAGAGAAAAATTATGAAGGATTTTTTATTCCTGGCGTCAAGCTCCTGCCTTCTGTCCCTCCATATCGGAAGATCAATAAAATTGACATGGGCACTGCAGACAAGGTCTGTTCTGCAGTATTGGCAATACATGACCAAGCAAGAAATTTAACAATTCCTGTCCAAGAAACATCATTCATTTTGGTAGAGATGGGGTCTGGCTTTAATGCAGTCCTAGGCATAGACAAAGGTAAGATCGTAGATGGCATTGGAGGAACGATGGGTGGTTTCGGTTTCTTATCCTGTGGAGGACTGGATGCGGAAGTCGCCTACCTTCTAGGTGAATTCGAAAAAAAACAATTATACAAAGGAGGCGCGGCTTATGTCGCAGGCTATGCCAATTTAAGCATTGATGAATTCATGATTCAATCTCGAAAGGATGACTTGTTTGAAATGGCATTGAACGGTATGATTGATGGTCTCCTGAAGGGAATCCATGCAATGACCGTTTCCGTTCCCAGCCCTAGAGAAATCATCCTATCAGGAACATTAGTTCGTAATGACCCATTCTTTCAGGCATTGATTGAAAAAATCCCGAATATTGCACCTGTGAGAAAGATAAGAGGATTGCCAGGCTCAAAAATCACCAAAGATGCTGCACAAGGTGCTGCCATCATCGCAGATGGTCTTGTCGGCGGGCAATTTGAACCATTAATCGATAATCTTGAAATGAAAAAAGCACACGGATCGAATCTTGATTCCGTATTTCTGGAAGGCATCGAACGATTCCGTATGAGAAGAAAATGACACGAACTTCGAGATCACCGCAAGGAAAAGCCTTAATCGGTTGAATTCGTTTTACTATGAAAAATAATGAGGGATTTTAATGAAAAAAGCACTAATCCTAACGGGAATGGATGCATTTGATCTCGTGAGGTCCTTTACACGCGATATCTCCGAAAAAATTGAAGTTAAAAAAATGCCCATTTCTATAGCAGCTTTCATGACTCCAACTTTAATCGAGAATTGGCTCAATTCCATGAATCTCGATATATTCGAATTCGTTATGGTTCCAGGATTGATGAAAGGAAATCTTTCCGAAATATCTGATCGCCTGAACATCCCAATATACAAGGGTCCGAAGTATGCAGCAGACATTTCGAAGGCACTCGATCATGTCGATAAGCTCTCGAGCTCAAGGGCGGCTGATTTCCTCTTTCAACAAGCGGATCTGGACATGCTTCAAGAGGCCATTCAGAAATATGCAAGAGAAACAGCTTGCTTCCCGTTGGGACAAGAAGAATCTCGTGTTTTCGTTGGCACGCAAACGTTTCCAATTATCTTGGGAGAAATCGTGGATGCACCGAAACTATCCGTGGAGGAAAACTTACAAATTGCCCTGCAATATGTGGATGAAGGTGCAAATGTCATTGATCTTGGTTGCATGGTAAAGAAAAAAAATCCCGAAAAAATCAAGGAAATTCTTACGCGATTAAAGAAAAATGAGACGTTAAAAAACGTGCCATTTAGTATTGACAGTCTCAATCCCGAAGAAATCATTGCAGGTGTTGAAGCAGGAGCTGAATTAGTATTGAGCATTGATGCCGGTAATATCGAAGTATTGAATTCCATCCCTGACGAAACCGCCATTGTCGTCCTCCCGACAAACGTTCGCGAAGGCTTCATGCCTCAGACACCAGAAAATCGCGTCAAAAAATTAAAAGAAACCATAAAACACGCTAAAGGTAAAGGCTTCACGCGAATCATTGCTGATCCATTACTGGAATCTCCCATCATGCCTGGTCTTTATAAATCTTTGAAATCTTACGAACTTTTTCAAGAGCAGGAACAGTCAATTCCTTTGATGTTTGGTATTGGAAACGTGACAGAACTTGTCGATGCTGATTCAACTGGATTGAACATGTTGCTTGCTTGTTTGGCTTTAGAGCTAAATGTATCAGTTCTTTTGACTACAGAATATAGCCCAAAATCACGCCTGAGTATAAATGAATTATCTATTGCTCTTCAGATGTGTTTTATTGCACGGTTGAAAAGAACTCCTCCTAAAGATATGGCATTATCGCTACTTCGAGCAAAGAGTAAAATTGAATTCATGCCACCTCTCAAATTAGAAGGGCTCGATTTCACCCCAATATCTCCTTCAACCGAGAGCTTCGAATTTGATCAAAAAGGATATTTTAAAATTTGGGTAAATCATTTTGACAAGCAGATAAATGTCATTCATTACGATTTAGATAACTCTGCTCGAATCGCCTTTCAAGCACCATCGGCCCGAGACCTGTGTGCTGAAATCAACCGTCGCGCCCTAGTTTCTTTGAATGAACATGCCTCGTACTTGGGACGAGAATTGGAAAAAGCTGAGATTTGTTTGAAGTTGGGTAAAAGCTACATTCAGGATGACGAAATTTGGTGAATTCTCATGGATAAACTTCGTGACATTCAAAATACAATTGCTGAATATAACGTTGCCATTAATAAAGTTGGCATCCAAAACGTAGTAAAAAGAATTCGATTAAAAAAGGACTCTAGCTCATATGATTTCTCTGGACGCCTTTCTGCCTTCATCGACCTTCCCCGAGAAAAACGTGGCATTCACATGTCAAGAAATCCCGAATCGATCGAAGAAGTGTTGAATGAGTTTCAATTTAAAAAGGCAACCTCTTTCGAAATGTTCGTGAAAGGCGTGGCAGAAACGTTATTAAAAAAACATGAATATAGCTCAAATTCTGAAGTCGCGTTGAAAGGCACTCTAATTTTGGAAATGGCTCAAGACTATGGGGGTACATATCAAAAATCCTTAGATATTATGGTTCGAGCAGCCTCTTCACGTAGCACTCAAGACCTGAAGACCACGATCACGTTACGTGTTTCTTCATTGGGAATGAATTCGTGTCCATGTGCACAAGAGATGATTCGAGATTATTCGAAAGATATCCTTCTCAAACGAGCTGAAAACCTAAACTTGAGCGAAGAAACAATTGATAGCATTCTTCAACTGGTTCCACTGGCAACTCACAGTCAAAGAGGACGAGGAACAATCGAAATCGAAGAATTAAAAGAAAATTCTATAGACCTACTTGAGTTAATTGATATTATTGAAGGATCAATGTCCGCACGTATCTCGGCTGATGTTTTAAAACGACCTGAAGAGGGAAAATTGGTTCGTCTTGCTCATTTTAATCCAAAATTCGTAGAAGACAGCTTGAGGCACATGGCATTCCATCTCATCCGGAAATTCAAGCACTTGCCTGATGATACAAGAATATGCCTACAGATGGAAAATATGGAAAGTATTCATTCATATGATGCTGTTGCTACAAAAATAACGACAATTAAAGAATTAAAGGAAGAACTATTGGCTCCAAATGGGTGAACCAATGCCGATTTATGCCCGTGAAGGAGATTTCATCGAAACTAATAACGATCTAATTTTCGATGTCAAGGGATTTATTCATCCTCCGGCTCACATTGTGGCCTACTTGAGATACTATCCTGACACGCTGGGTGAAAGACATCGAAAAAATTGTCGTTATAAAAAAGTATATTCTTTAGATGAACGCTTTAAAATCTTAAAAACACAATTCCCACAATTTATTTACGATGATCCCGCCATGGGACAACTCATTCAAGCCGTACCTCATCGGTACATTAGAAAAATATATGAGCCACATGTATATTTGGGTCGTGTTTTGAAAAAACCAAAAAACAGGTACGAGAAAGCCGTTGCCCGATTAACTCAATATATTCTTGATGAATCAGGAATTTTCCACTCTGATTTAGGTGTATCGGGATCGCCCATGGTCGGATTGAATCGTCCGGATTCTGACATTGACATTATTGTATATGGAAGTGAAAATGCAAGAAAAGTACATGATTCAATGGAACGTTTATTTAAAGATGAACAAATCCCCATTCGACCCTATAATTACCAAGAACTTCAAAAATTATATAAGTTCAAGAGTCAGGATACTCATGTTTCCTTCGAAGATTTCGTGAAATTTGAAATCGAGAAAAAAACACAAGGAATATTCGAAGAAAAAATAGAATTTTTCATTCGAAATTTGAAAGCGTGGGATGAAATTGAAGCGAACCCAACGAATGAATACGGTTATTATAAATACCGAAACGTGGGTGAAATTGCAGTTCAGGCAAGGATCGTGAATGATCAAGAAGCCATTTTCACGCCCTGCATTTACGGCATAAAATTAATGAAAGTATTTGATGGTCCAAGCAATAAAAGTATTGAACGCGTGGTATCATACCGGGGCAGATTCACGGAAGCAAAATTAGGTAAAATAATAAATATCCGCGGAACCCTCGAAATTGTAAATGGAAAGAACGGAGAGGAATTCTATCAAATCGTGGTTGGTGCACGAAAAGAACATTACTTGACATATTGATTCAAATATGGTGAAGCTATGGCAAGACAAACTGATGTTAATCTGTTGTCATCTCCTTTGGATCATGACTTCATTCTCACTTTGGAAAACTATTTCTTCACTGTTGTGGGGTATCAACATCCGCCTGACCGCATTTTCGCCTATTTGAAATACGTTCCTGCACCTGAAGGAAAATGGCGAGTTGATAAACAACCCCTTGAAAGAGTGCTTCCTCATTATTCCGCAGCAATGGTTCATGAGACCTTCCAAATATTAGAAAAACAACACCCTGAATACATATTTGATTGCCCTATTAACAACATAACTATGACAGCAGTCCCGAAATCATCTATTAAGGAATACTTCAAACCGCAACAAGCCATCTCAAAATTAAAACAAGAATCAAAACTTGATTTACTTCAAAGAAAAACTCTTGATCTCATTGACGTGTTGACTGATATGGGTGGAATTCAGCACAAATCTTTCGGTGTTACCGGGTCCATTCTCCTAGACATTCACGATCCAAGCTTCTCTGACATTGATCTTACCATTCATGGTCATTCAAATTCAATGATCATCAAAGATGTCGTGACGAACCTTTATGAAGCAGATTCTCGGTTCGCAAGGATGAGCATTCAAGAAGCAAGCGAATGGAAAGCGCGTAAAGTAAAGCAATTTAATCTCACGTCAGAAAATGTAGAAATTCTATACAGGCGAAAATGGAATATGGGTTACTTTACGAATACGAAATTTTCGGTTCACCCGATTCATCTAGAAAAAGAAATAAAAGACTCCTACGGGTCGAAGAGATTCATTCCCAAAGGTGAAATCACTATAAAGGCTTGTATTGTGGATGATCAAGAAGCCATGTACATCCCTTGCATCTATGAAATAGACGAAGTCCACGTGATTGAAGGAAAAAAAGTGAAAAACATTAGAGAAATCATATCTTTTGAAGGATTGTACTGTTCTGTCGGAAAAGTTGGTGAAAAAATTACATGTAGGGGAAAATTAGAAGAAGTAATTGTTCCCGAACACGATAACTATTATCGAATCGTACTAGGTTCTTTTTCAACAACTCAGGACTTCTTTCATCCTCAAGAATAGACCTGTTTTGCGACGAACTCTCCTATCCAAATTCAGGCATTACTCCTAAAGACATGATTTATAAGGACGGAACATAATCTATTGCTTGAAATTGGTATTTTCATTCAAGTAAGAGGCAGTTGGTAAGTAAAATGAGCGAGTATGATGAACTTGCAACGAAACTAAGCGAAATTTCTGAAAAATTGGCAACGGTAGCAGATCTAATCACGACGTTGGTCAATGCAATAAAAACCATGGGACAACACTTGGGTGATAAAATGACTCAACTTACCGAGATGGTGAAAACCTATGGTATAAAAGCAACAGAAACAGGTTCTGGCGATTTTGACCAAATACAAAGTGCTATCTCCAAAATATTTGAAAAAATTGATACATTAAACACGATTACTGGACAAAAATCCCTCCAAGATTCTGGTACTGCCTTGAATGAGTTATTGGACATGCTTGATACTGTTGCATTTGATCCTGAAGAAATTAAAATAAAAATAAATGAGATCACGACATTTATTGAAGAAATTAAGAAGAAATGAAGGTGAAAACACGTGGAAAAATCTGGTATCTCTTTTATCACGGCTGTCGCCAATGATATCTACGAAAAAGTCAATGGTGTAATAGAGTCATTCGAAAAAGTTGGAGAAATCCTACCCAACATAATGCAGGAAATAAATGATAATATGACAGCACTATCATCTTCAATTGGTCAGATGATCGAAGAAACCAATCAAAATCGTAATCTCACGAAAGATATGTTTTCTGAATTGACTGAAAAAGTCATAAATCAAATACAACAAATTCAAGACAAAAAAGAAGCTGAACTTGATGAAAAAGGATTAAAAGAAACCGTGCAAGTCTTGCAAAACGTTTCAAAAAACCTGAATGACAAGGTGTTTGATATTCAATACGCTTTGATTATTGCAGGGATTCACACGATTGTTGACGTTCTAAAAGGATTAATTCAAGCACAACCCACACAACAAGTTCAGCCCGCTTCAGAAGAATCAATTGTATTTTCCGATAAAGCTCCAATTCCTGTCAGCGCTTCAGAAACTGGAAAATTAGCTCCGAAAAAACCTGCAAAGCGAAAGAAAGGACGAAGAGCACCGGGTAAACCAACGCAAAAAACCGTGGGCTCTCATGAGGACGAACTTGAAAAAATGAGACGTAAAAAAAGGCTATTTGGTAACTACTAGTGATTCTAAATTCATCCGAATAAATCTGATGGCTTTAATAACGTATCATTTGTTTTATCCTTTTTTCCTGAAGTTTGGAGACTATCTAATTCTTCTTGTGGCGAGACGGAGCCTTGTGAAACGGGGACTCCTTCGCTTCCTATTGTAGGAATGGGTGCCGCAAGAGGCTCTTCTTTTGTAGTAACTCCTTGGACTGTTTTCGGAGATGAAGTCACTGCTGGGTGAGGGACTGGAGCAATGGCAACTTGGGTCATCAACTCGCGGACATCCTGTAAAACTCGATTGAGTTCCATTACCTGCATTTGTTTTTGTGTTTGCTCCATTAGAGTCGAGAACCGGGCCTCTAACTCATTCACTCTTGGGGAAACTGGACCTCCTCCCAAAGGTTTTTTTACGAGTTCTTTAATGGCATTTTGATTTTCTGTAATCAATTCGGAGTTTTTCTTGATCTCATCAGCCATTGAGGTAACTTTTGTCAATATTTCTTTTAACACTCGAAGAATTTCTGATTCCATGACTTTATCTTCCATGCCATCGACTCTCCATGATCATTTAACAAGTCACTAAAATTTTTTATATGATTCCAACTTATAAAAATGCTGTTTCTTTTTAAAAAATTGCATTTTCTTCAAGCGTTGAAATCGCTGTTTGCGGTCTTCGTGAGATGTTCCATCTTGAGTTCGATATATCCACGCATTTAATTCTGGTGGCTCAATAGAGATGTATTGCACTAAAGGATTATTAAACATGGCTGAACCCTTCTGTAACGTGAATACACTTACGAGAAAATCCTGAATTTCTCTATCATGTGTTTGTAGAAATTCTAGTGTTTGCGAAAAATCCTCTAAAGTTTCTCCCGGAAATCCAACCATGACGTAGACACCAACTCGAACTCCCATTTCATCCATTTTCTTGATTATTCTTGAAGCATCATCGAGATCAATGAGCTTATTCATGAGCTTCAATACTCGATGGCTACCCGACTCTAATCCAAAATAACAATATTTTAATCCATCACGTGAATAATTAACTATCTTTTCATCCGACCAACCCCGAAATTCCGCATTTCCTCCCCATTCTATTGAAATTCCGGTACTTTTCAAGATGTCAAGTGCCTTTCTAAAAGTCGTCGTAGAATTAAACGAATTATCGGCAAGTGCAATTTCGTTAATCCCCAAGACTGAGTTATAATATTCGATTTCCCTGACTACGGATGTTGGTTTTTTCACTCTAAAAGGACCCCAGATGCTGTTATCGTTACAAAAAACGCAATTTGATGGACATCCCTTCGAGCAAAAAATTCTTAAACTGGAAACATTTCGGAAGTCTTGGTTGACCAAATCCAAGGAATTGTATGCTGGAATCGGCAACTCATCTAAGTTTAAAGCAGGAGGACTTTCAGTTTTAATTAACGAGCCGTTTGAAAAAAAAGTAATCCCGGGAGCACCTTGAATCTTTAACTTCTCCTTTTTCAGTCGCAAAATATGAAATAATGGTAGTTCTCCTTCATTATGATGTATCACTGCATCAATTGAATTCAAACGCGCATAAAAATCACCACGATAGATGTTGCTCGCCTCAGGTCCCCCTAAAATTATTTTGATGTCGGAATTTCTCCTCTTCAAACAATTTGCAACATAAATCGAAGCGACCGCATTTCCAACAACAATCGAAAAACCAAATAGATCCGTATCAAATTTCTCCAAGTATTCAACGTACCTGTCAAGAATGCGAATGGTCTTGTCTTTCTGGTCTTCAAACTTTGTAAAAATCGTTTGGTACAGTTTCGAACAGACTGGACCCAAAGATTCGATAAATAATTGTACTTGTTCTCTGGAAAGACCTAACAATTCACGAAAAATAAACCAATTGGCATAACCCCAATTCCCAAACTTGAGCTCCTTCTGATCCTGAAATTCAGTTGGCAACTTGAAATTCTTGAGATGACCATGATAAAAATCAAAACTACAATCCACGCAATGCAAGCGGAATCCCTTACTTGAAAGAAAGCTCTGTAAAGAAGCCAACGAAAATGATGGAATGAGGCTATTATATGCCGGCAAGGACGTTAAAACAATATCATATTCCATTTTTGGCACGGATGTTCTTATTCTCTCTTAATCTTATCTGCTACAGAGAGAATACGCTTCAATGCCGTTAATAAATCTAAGTACCAAAAATTCTCATTTACATTCTCGATGGAATTTAAAAGAAGCTTTGTATTTTCCCTGTAAGCCTTTAGACCACCTGCTTCCCCAAATCTCTGACCGAGCTGGGATACAGAATCATTGAGAGCCTCCATTGATTTGCTCAATTTGTTCAATGATTCCACGACGTTATTATTTACTTCATCCAGAGCATTCTGGATCTTGTCCATTCTACCAAAAACATCGTTTAATGCTTCAGTGATAAAAGGTAAGAGACTTCTACTCATTTTATCATCCCATTATTCCGTGTTTTTTTCACTCTGTATTACTTGAACCGTTTCTATGAGCTGATTTAATAATTCTGCTACTTTTTTCTCTTCGAATTCTGCTTCGAGCCGTTGGCTGATTTTTATAATGCTTTGTTTTGCGGTCTCAATTTCTTGCGTGTGAAAAATGATCTCAAATGTTTTAATTAATCGATCAACGCGTCGATCAAATCCAACTAATAAATCATCCATGTTCTCGTTAAACTTTTCAAAAGTGTCTCGTAATAATTGAATTTGTTCATGTGTCTGATCTAATTTATTTGAAAGCTGCAAAAATAGGTTTTGAATGGCATGAAATTGAGGATCATCACTCATGTTAATTACCTCGTGAATTCAACTTCCGAAGAACGATGAAGGACGAAGGTTGTGATCCTCCCCATCTTCTTCAGCTTGCTGAGGTGGAACGGCTGGAGCCGTTGAAACTGGTGCGGTACCTTCGGTGCTACTAGCAGCAGGTGCCGAGGTTGTTTGGGTTGAGCTGGTTGAAGCTGGTGCGGTCTGTGAAGTAGAAGATGCAACGCGTTCAACCACCTTTTCAACGACCCTTGGAGCCACAGGCATTGATAAATTCTCAATTCTCCTCACTAACCCCTGAATCGTCAAGATTTGAATGCTTTTTTGCAATTTGTTCAAGATATGATCGATGGCGATTTCTATTTCATTTAAATCCTGCAATCCTAATGACTCGATCTCTTCGGTCAGAACCTGTTGCATCTCTGGAATGCTTCTTTGGCTCAAGATTGCAAATTCACTGTCGAACTTCTTTTCTAAAGTATCAATTTTTTGCAAGATATTCTTAAAAGTAATGGTCTGGTCTTCAACTTTACGCTCTATTCTTTGTAACGCCTTTACTGCATCTTCGAGAAGACCTGTTAACATGTTTATGAGCACGGTGTCGCCTTGGGACAACTCAAACATCTCCATTTCTTGTGATGATAGAATTCAAAAATATGAATCTCATCATTACCAATAGCATCAGCTGAAAACACTGCTTTATATTCTTTTTTATTATGGTTTCAGAATTCTTAAGAGCCTTCACGAATTTTTATTAAATTTTTAAAAAGATCTTGTTATAGAGGATGTCCTTGAACCCATGCTTCAGATAGGAGAGTCAAATAAAATTCAATTTGTTTATATTCCGTGATGTAAAAACCTACTGGTCCTGCTTTTTCCGAGTTTGTTGCAATTATTAAACCCTCGCGGTCAAACTCCAAGCCCCATCTGTCTTTTCTAGAGAAATTACGAAAAGTAAAATTTGATCGTCCCTTGAAACTATTAAGAATGTCTTGGTCTTCTTCCGTTTTCTCAATAGAAGTTGCAACTCGAACGTTTACCCTGTCGCTTAGAATTGATAAATTTAAACCCTCGAGATCTTTTATCGTTGGAATGATTAAAAGAACGCGCATTCTAGCATTTCCTAATGCTTCGTTCATTGATTCCAGAATTTGTTCTCTACCCTGAATGTATTTGAAATCTTTCTTTTCTGAAAGCTCCAATTTTTCTCGTAGAGCATTTACCGTTTCATTTAATTGCTTGATTTCATCCTTTAAATCCAAAACTTGATCCGTTTTTTCGAGAATCGCGGATTTATTGCTCTCAAGTTTATCTTTTAAATTTTCAATTAAATCCTTCAAGGAACCGTTCTTTTCTTCTAGCGAATTGACCTGATTTTTTAATTCATTTACCTGTTCCGTGAGACTTGCTATCTCTTCTTTTTGTTTTTTAATGGTCCTAGTCTGTCGTCCTACCTGTTCTTCATACTCCTTTTTAATGCTTGTTTCGATCAGTTCCTTGTTTTTCTCAATCTTTATGTTAGCATCTGCAAGTTCTTTTTCCTTTTGTTGATATTCTTCTTCGATTTTTTTAATTTTTTCTTCCAGTCCTCTGACAATTTCCTCTAATTCCTGATTTTTACTCTTATAGGTTGATAAATCTTCCATTAGTCCATTGATTACTTTTTTCTTATCTTCGATTTCGCTCTTGAATATCTGAACTTGTTCGTCTGAAATTGCCAGATTTTGTTTAGAATTATTTAATTCTTCATCTAATTGCTTTTCAATGTCGTGTATGATTTGTTCTTGTTCTTCAACCGTGCGTTTCAACACGCCTCTATCTGTTTCTTCCAATTTATGACCTCCTTATTTTTAAACTTGCACTATTCTGTTGTTTTTTGGTGGAACTGGCTATTTGCCATCCAAGTAGATTTGATCTCAACTATTTTTGATTTTTCTAAAATATCTGTCGCATCAAGCATTTCAAATCCACGCATCATTCTGTACTTAGCAATATCTTTGTTTTGTAAGAGGTTCTTCTTTTCACAATTAAATTCAAAATTACTCCTTATTTCAAAATTCGTATCTAATGCTTTTTCTAATCGATCTTTTAATGAAGATTGGAATGCGGCATTCATGAATTCAAAAGGAATCCATTGATCTGCCGATGCCTTTTTTGAAAGAAGAATGATAGGAGGAACGATGAAAATTTTTTCGTCATCATCCGATGTTTCTACTTCAGCAACATAAAGTGGGATGAATTTTTTAGCCAATGGTACTACCATACCTATTTGAGAACCTAATACAGACCATCTCATCAAATAATTTTTTTCATTAATGCAATTCTTAATGACATCATCGATGAGCTTCTTAATAGACTCCGTTCTCTTTTCTATATCATCCTGACTTGAAGCAAAATCCTTCAGTTTCATGTCTTTTTCCACGAATAATTTCGGCAAATCTCCCCCAACTTTTTCCAATGATTCACGATATTTTTTATCTATTTCTTCTTCTTTAACGTGAACTTCATCTTCCAACTTAACTAATTCGTCTTCAATTTGCTTGAATCCTTCCTCTATTGAAAAAAGTATCTTCTTTATCTCTTCACCATTTTTAAACTCGTCTATCATGTTTTTTACTCGTTCCAACACGTATTCTGGCTCGGCATCTTCTTGTTCCAGACTCTCTACATTTAAAACGTATTTTCGCAAATATGAAGCAAGTAACCGATGTTTTTCATGGATCTTCAAAGTTAAAGCAGTCCTTCGCTTCGATAACCACTCCGTGAGGTTAAACATCCCATCCGATTTGGATTTCTGTAATTTTGCCATCTGGGCTTTAACCTCGTCTTGTTTTCGATATATCTCTGATGTTATCCTTTTATCAAGATTCTTTATTTTACGCTTGATGCTGGAGAGCCAATTATCCGTCGTTTCTTCAATTAGTCGCAACAAGTTTTTCCAATTCTGCATGTTTCCATCAATTTGTTTTAGTATTGTTGCGTATTCTCCTGCAATATCCAATGCCTGATCTGATGTGTGAACGCAATCTAAATCCGCCAGCATTGAAGACACGTTACTTTCTTCATGTTTTAGGAGTGTAGCGATTCCTTTTAATAAATCTGGTTCTATAATGCCTTTAATAAAAATCTCTCGCCTTGAAATTCCTTTAATTAGTGCCTCGCATTCATCTAAAACATTTTTAAAGTCCTCTGTCGATGAAGTCTTGGCATCCGTGTCTCTCATAAGCCTGCTTATTTTAGATTGAATCGTTCCAGGAGCGTCGGTGATCTCAAACCTAAGAGAAAAGAAATTCAATCCATCAATGGCAATGTATCTTTCAGGTCCAACTTGAACGAGGAAAAGCGGCCACAAAGATTTTGAAAAGAAGTGATATCGTGCATTTTTTAAATTAGCAAGATATTTGAAATATTCCATTATACTAAACATGCTTGCAAGTTCCAAATCCAATTTGTTTAGAGGAACGTGATCATGTTCTTTTATGATGCTTGCTCCAAGAGTTGTTTCTTCTTCTGTCAAACCCACGATATTTCACCAAAGACCTATTCAAATAAAAAATCCTACATACTTTTTCTCTCACGTATCATTCTTGAAAAATTTTATGTTCTACACGATTCGACAAAATTCGGAAATCGATAATAAAAACTTATTTTTCCGATTCATTATAAGTTTTCTTCAAAAAAACATTCAAATACATGAAAAGCATATCATGTTCCATCATTTCCGTATCAAAATTTAATCGAGGCGACCTGACCAGATGGTTTCTGGAATTAAAAGGAGTAGCTTGGCAGCAGAAAGTGCAAGACAATTCACGACTCCCGATCTTTTAACACTTAAATTTAGACGGGAACAAGATTTCGAAAAAATCCTTGAATTGACCGATGAAGAAAGCGATTTGCTTACATATATTTTATCCGCTTGTGCTATTCATCTCTATCATCACATGGACATCAAAACCCTGGAAATGAAAGATGAACAATTATTAACCTACGAAGCCGAACATAAATTCGACCGGCTTCAAAAAAAAGCATTACTCGATGAATTAAGCCAGATCATTGGAAAAAATGTCATTCAAGAACTTGAACTGTTCGAAAAAAAGACGCGCGTGTTGAAAGATATTCTTAACGTTACGATGCAGTTAAAAAACACTAATAATCCTGTTGAAAAAGAAGAATTGGAGCAGGAAAGGGGCAAGCTATTGCATCAGTTTGTTTTATCATTGTTTAGAAAATACCCCGACTATTTCTTTTTCGACCAAGTCGGAGACCTCTTTGGATTGACCATTCAAACTCGAATGGAAATGATACAACTTGCATCCGAATTGAAAATCACCCAAATGGACATTAGTGAAGAATTCAAACGTGAATACTCCGAAACGTTGGTTGAACTTGGAACTTTCACGCACTTGCGGGAATTCTTCACGAAAAAATGGGAACTTAAAGGTGCAATTCGGCAATTAGAAACACAAAAGGTCACATTCCGGCGAATTGAAAATGAATTAATGAATAAAATAATTGAATCATTCCCATTCAGCCAGAAAGGACAAAAGGCAAGTATTGATGCATTACATTTAAAACTGAAAATCATTGATGAATTTAAAAAGCACGTATCAACTCCGCGATCATTTAGAAACCTTGAAAAAGACATCTCAAAGTTGGTCCGTTTTGAGATTTATAAGCAAGCACTGGAAAGTCCTCAGAGTTTTGTTGATTTTTTTTCAAGGCTTCTTGACTTGCCGTTCAATGACGTGATGGAATTCTTTCGCAAGGTTCGAATCTCTAACATTCCTGCATTTTGCCAGATGTTAGCAGTTCCCGTGCAAATCATTTCCAAAAAATTAAGTGAAATGAATATTAGGGATATGGATCTTACTCGTCTTTCTGAAAAAGGCGGTTTAAATATTGCAAGACAAAAATTTGAGGAAAAGAAAAGCCAACGACACGAAGCCATTATCTCGATGTCTTTTGAAGAGTTCGTGAAAACTGGCGAACAATATCCTGACTTGAGACAATTCTCCCGCGAGTTCCTTTCGGAAATCACGCTCAGTCTTCGGGACTTGCAGGACCTCTTGGAAAAAGAAAAAATACTTAAAAACGAAATATTGATACCGTTTCAGGTCGTTAACGTGGATAATCTACGTTTAGCACTATCTTCCATCCCTATTCTAACTAATTTGGAGAAAGAAATCTTCTATCACGTGCTCAAGAACATCTTGCGGCACATATCTCGGCTCATCGAACAATATGAGAAGCTGAAAAAAGACAAGGAAATCTTCCTGCTTGCGTTAAAAAAAATTCCTCAATTAACTGAATCCGAAAATTGGATACAAGTAAAGCTTGAAGATTTGATCATCAAGAAAATAATGGCACGACAAAAAGAATTCCACGATTTATTTCGCTTTAACAATTCTCATCTCATAAATGGGTTCTTATGGGCTCGACTTTCTAATTCTTCCTTTCAGGACGCATCTAAAATTATCAAGGAAACTCCAAGTCCTGTATATCATGGCCTCTATCAATTCCCACTCACTTATGAAGAAATACCTCCTGTTTCCTTTGCTTCTGCATACGACCTTACAATGCGTTTGCAAGCATCCCTTAAATTAAAAGAAACCAAGATCATTGAAGCAAGGGCTAAATCAGTCGCGAAAGAGAAACCAATGACTAAAATTGAAGATATTGAAACATTTAGTTGGATTGAAAAACGGATAAAAACAGCAATAATGCGAGTAGGAAAAATATCCCCAACAGATCTATACTGGACTGATGAGGACACGAAAAAATTTGGGAGTAACTTCCTCTTACACGTGCAAGTAATGGATGCAAAAAAAATATGCCCCGAGTGTGGTGCAATCCAGGTAGATAACTGCCCGAAGCATCAAAACGGTTCCTTGATCCGACCGAATAAGATCCAAGCAATGGCTTCATATTATCAATTTGCATCTGAAAAAATCGGCTCGAAAGAATTCTCAACAAACCGTCAAGAAGTTGAAGAAATAACCAAGGAAGTCATGAAAGAACGACTCGGTCGGGACCCAATTGCAGATGAATACAAACAGCTTCTCGAAGGTGAAATCCGCCTGATCGGCGAAAAACTGGCAGAAAAGGTGGGACAAAAATTCAATAAAACATTATATAAAAAATATCGAAAAACAAAATTAGGTAAATAAAATAAATGGATTAGCTTTTTTTTGCTGCCTTCATCCGCAAGAAGAACTTGAGAACCGCGTCTCTTGCGACTTGCTGAAAACTTCTTTTAATATTCTTTCCCTGTATGGCAACTGTCTCATAAATCTGTAACGGCATCTCAATTCCGTGAGGATTTATGATCGTTCCCAATCCGCGCTCTTTAAAATATTGTTCAATCTCTGTCCTAGGGGTCAAGTTTGGTAAATCCATCTTGTTAATTTGAACCAAAAATGGAATTGACTTTCCAAGCTTATTTCCCAAGTGCCCAATTAATTCATCTAATGACCATAAATTTTCCTCAAGTTGCTCCTTCTGCGCATCCCACACGAAAATAATTCCATCGGCTCCATTTAGAATTGTCTTACGCTGGAATTTATGACGTCTTTGCCCTGCACAAGTATAAACTTGCATGGTCACTCCTCCAACTCCCGCCGTCATACGATCAAAGAACAAAGTTCGACCTGTCGGATCAACTATG
Source organism: Candidatus Helarchaeota archaeon (assembly GCA_029838215.1). Taxonomy (GTDB): domain Archaea; phylum Asgardarchaeota; class Lokiarchaeia; order Helarchaeales; family RDOG01; genus JALGVI01. Next base: position 29,320 of record JALGVI010000011.1, read on the forward strand.
CTTTGCATCTTACCAGTTGCCATCCCTTCTTTATCAAACATCCATTTAACAGCGGTTGTCTTGCCCGACAAAGAAGAACCCCAATATACTATTTTGAAGACTAATTTACCGTCAGCACCTCGGCTTGGCATGGTATATTTGCTCCTTTTTTCCTGAATATTCCTCTTAACTTATAATTATCATACGTACTAATGATTCAAAACTCTTTGACTCCAGTTTTGACTCATGGACTTCTTGACTCATAAATATTTAAAGAAACGACTAGTAATCTCTTATTTTAATTTATTTACACAAGATTTAAATTAATAGCAAGAATCAACGATAAATCACGTTTTAAAATTCTCGAGAAAGTACTCATGACCTATATTTAATGCCTTGAGGCTTGCTTCAAGATCTTTGGTTTGTTCACCCATTACTTCTTCAAAATGCTCTTTTTCTATTGGAATGGAAGAAGAAGCCAGAGCTGCCCCAAGAATGATGTTATTCGTAAATAATGGATTTTGAAGATGCTCAATCGCCAATTGAGTTGCACCAAACACGTAAATCTTGGTAGATCCTGAGATGTCCTTAATGGCTTGCGTGATTTCTTCGATGGATGGATAACGAGCCAGCTCCGAAATCGTGGAAGGAGGTTCGATCACGTAATCGTTGATGATAAACGTGGTTTTGTCCGACGTATATTTTGCATTTCGCAAGATTTCCACGGGCTCTAATCCGATTGCTAAATCTGCCTCACCAATTGATAACGTGGGTGAAGTTAAATAATAAGGATCAAGTTCTTCATCTTGCTCCAATATGAGCATTCGAAGGTGGACATCCACTGAACCCTCACGCTGAGCTAAACCATGCTTTTCTGCACCGAATATTTTTCTAATTCTTTGTGTTTTTAGTGCGGCATGTTCAATAAATCGCTTGAGAGTGATAACGCCCGTTCCTCCAATACCGGCAATTACCGCAGTCCATATCTTCATTTTCATACCTCATGCTTTGATATTCGGATAGTGAACGTCTATTTCAGTCTTCATTATCGCCCCATTAGGACATATCGCAGCACAAACTCCACATTGGTTACACCGAGCTTCATCAATGTAAACCGTTTCACGCCCATCAATCGTCATTATCCGCAATGCAGTACAGCATAGCTGTTGCGTGCATTCCCGACAAAGCTCACACCGTTCAGGAATGACCTGAAAGACTTTCCTACTGAATGGCTGTCCAGCTTGGATGCAAGCTTGAAGCTCTTTTTTCAATCTCTTTCCATATTGTAATCCACATTCCCTGCGTGAAATAATAACGCGTAACCCTTTTTGTTTCAAGGCACTTTGAATCGCTGCAATCATCGCTTTCGGTTGGTATGGATCGACTGCCTTGACCCACTTGACGCCGCATGCTCGCAAAATACTTGCCATATCGAATTTTACTGGATTCTCCAAGATATTGGCCTTTCGCAATGCAGGGGGCGTGTTGGGATTTTCGTGTCCACCAGTCATTGCCGTCCAACTATTATCAAGGATGATGAGAATGACGTTCGCACCATTATAGACTGCTGAAATGAGGATGGGTAATCCCGTGTGATAAAACGTGCTATCTCCCATGAGTGCAATAACTGGTTGGTCCGTCTTCATGGATGCTCCAATGGCCGCTCCCAACCCACCAGACATGCAAATAACCCAATCCGTGATTCCCATGGGTGGAAAGAAAGACATGACATAACAACCAATGTCCCCGGCATAAATCGTGTTGTTTTCATCCGTGGCTTTTTTAATAGCATATAAAAGCGCACGTTCTGGACATCCTGCACAAAATGTCGGTGGTCGTGAGGGGATCATTGGCAGGTATTTTTCATAACGGTTTAAGATTTCTCGTGTCGTGCTGGCTATTGGTCGATTAAATTCTTTTCCCAAGATCTGTATGAGATCTCCAACGCTTAACTCGCCCCACTTGCGAACTATTTCTTGTCCCAGTATGGGAATGGAAAAACCCATCTCTTGAGCCATTTGCTTGACCTTGACCTCGATAAAAGGTTCTAATTCCTCTACTATAATGATTTTTTCAAGATCCGCACTGAACTCCTTGAAAATGTTCTTGTCAATCGGATTGATCATTCCATATTTCAAAATAGGAATGTCATTTAATCCCAAAATCCTCAAGGCTTCCATTATGTAGTTGAATGGAACTCCTCCTGTGATGATTCCAGTCCGAGCGTCTCCTTGTAATATCTTGTTGAAAATTCTTGCATGTTTGCTTTGGCCGAGTTCATCCATTCTATCATATAATCGAGCATGATTATTGATGCAATGCGGCGGTAAAGAGCAAAATTTAGGAATATCTTTTTTGAAATATCCCTTTTTAGGCTCAAATTTCGGAAATTTTTTGCGAATTGTCACGTCTTGACGTGAATGTGAAATCCGGGATGTAACTCGAAAATATCCAACTAAATCATACTCTTGAGATATGTCGAACATCAAAGGCATCCAATCGAGGCATTCTTGCACGTCGCTTGGTTCCACGTGACAAAGATGGAGCATCCAACTATAAAATCTGTCATTTTGCTCACAATGAGATCCCAGAGATGCCGGATCTCCTCCTGCAATTACGACAAGTCCTCCTTCTCCTCTAGAAGAAGTCGGTCCGTTTAAGGCAATCACACCCAAAGAGTCCGCAAGAACATTAATTCCAACATGCTTTGCAGGAACCAATGAACGAATACCGCACCAACTCGCACCAGCGGCTGCTTGCATGGCCGCAGCCTCATTTGCTGCCCATTGAAAATATAGACCCGGAACCCGTCCTGATTTCATCAAGTCTCCAAAAACAAGCCCCATGTCACTTAATGGTGTTCCAGGATATTGAGAAACAAATTGAACATTTGCTTCTAAAGAACCCCTGATCATAGCCTCATTGCCAATCATCAAGACCTTCTTGTCCAGCTCTGAAGTTAAAATTGCTGAATTTACCATCTTCATCAAGTCTCTTGCCTAATTGTTCGAGATTAATACCATAAACCAATTCATGATAAAAAATCGTTTTTATTTCCTTAGGCTTGTCGAAATTTCATTGCTCACTTCACGATAGGAAATTTAAATCTATTTGCTTCGGAACGAAATCAAAGATCTCATTTTCTTTGAAAGTCCAAAGATAACAATGTCATACACGAAAATATTTTTAAATCAATTTTCCAAGAAGACATCAGAGCCGAGAAAACGCAAGATTTCTATCGTGAAAAATCGTGATCACAAATAAATGAGTCATAACCGTGGGTGCTTGTCTCTGGATTTACTTTTAAAATTTCCCTCTCTTGGGTTTTATATCCCCTCCCCACTTGATAGAAATTCTCCCCTCTCCTGAGACAAGCACCACCACTTCCATAACTCATTAATATCCCAAATATGTACATATGTTCATTGCAATCCTTCACGACATCGAGGTATGTTCAAGCGAGGGGAACGAACGATGGATGAAAACACCCATTTTTTGGAAATTCAAAATCTGATTTCTAATATATTAAAGCAAGAAATCGTCCAATCATTATTAAAACATTCTAACTTCACTAAAACACAACTTGAAACCTTGTTATTAGACTTTTATGCTCGACATTTCTTCCAAAAGGACGTACAACATGAAAAACTCGCACGAATGCGAAACGTCGCCAGAGGATCTTTCAGTCGCGTCTTGCATCAAGGTCGAAAAAATTATATCAAGTCGGCTTATAGCATACTTCTATTAATCTACCTTGGATTCTTTGAAGATGAACCGTTTCGAGCCCTGATAGACTTGAACAATGAAATCGTTCAATTCGCAACTCAATATGACGATCTTCATTTGGACCAAAACCAACTCGATCAAGAAGAATTGCAAAAAAGAATCAAAGCCTTGAATGATCTTGAGATCAAGATAAAGACGAAAATTGAAGAATTAGCCAAACCAAAAACTATCTTTTAAAATACCCGAGATTAAGATTCTACGACTTCAAGAGTGTCATGAAATTCCTGCATTTCGACCGAAAATGAATTGATCATGCTTCCTTTTTTGCTTAAACTTGCAATCCTTGCAGAAGAAAAATCAAGTTCATTATATTCAAGATTGATTTATGGAATTTCATATTTTTTGTCGATTTTTTTAAAAATGACTTCTAAATATAAAAAAGATTAAATTTGAAGTCGTTAGGATATTTGTGTCGAACTGGATTTCAGGAACGAAAATATATGAAAATTGATACTTTATAGAAGAAATGTTATTGTGTGGGAACTGCAATGGATGAATCTGGAAAGAAAAAAGAAGAACGATATATTCTTTGGTTCGATGAGTGTGGAATTGAAGACATACCATTGGTTGGTGGAAAGAATGCGTCATTAGGTGAAATGATTCAACGGACGCAAGTTCCAGTCCCCTATGGGTTTGCAATTACATCTTTTGCTTATCGCCATTTTATCAAAGAAGCCGGACTCCAGGCATTTTTAAAAGAGACTTTAAAAGATCTCAAGCCTGGAGACATAGCAGGACTTCAAGAGCGAGGATCGAGAATTCGTGATAAAATTGAAGTTAGTACTTTTCCACCAGATCTTGAAGCTGCAATCCGAGATGCATATAAGAAGCTTGGTGAAAAGATCGGAGAAGACTTACCTGACTGTGCAGTAAGAAGCTCGGCTACGGCTGAAGACCTTCCTGACGCAAGCTTTGCCGGTCAGCAAGATACATTTTTACATCAACGTGGAATCGATGCCATATTAAGAACGTGTAAGCGTTGCATGGCGAGTCTTTTTACAGACCGGGCAATCCATTATCGAATGGATAAAGACTTTGATCATTTTGAAGTGGCCCTTAGTGTCGGCGTGCAAATCATGGCGCGAAGCGACGTGGGTGCATCAGGAGTCATTTTTAGCATTGATACCGAAAGCGGATTCGAAAAAGTGGTTTACATCACGGCATCTTGGGGACTTGGAGAATATATCGTCCAAGGAAAAGTAAATCCTGATCAATATTACGTGTTTAAACCAACATTAGGGATCATCAGTAAAAAAATCGGCTACAAGGACGTTAAACTCGTTTATGACGAAATAATGGATGTGAGAGAAGAAAAGATACCCGAGAATGAGCGCTATCAATTCGTGCTCAATGATGATCAAATAAAAGAATTGGCACAATATGCCATAAAAATTGAAGAACATTATGGACGTCCAATGGATATTGAGTGGGCTCTAGATGGCAAGCTCAACAAACTATTTATCCTTCAGGCACGTCCTGAAACCATTCATGGCACGAAAGAAAAGAGCTTGATGGAATTCTATAAACTAAAAATTTCTGACGAAGAAAAGAAAAACCGAACCTTGCTCGTTGGTGAAGCCGTTGGACGAAAAATCGGTCAGGGAAAAGCAAACGTCATTACGGATATTAGCGAGATTGGCACGTTTAAGGAAGGAGAAGTTTTAATCACGATAATGACCGACCCAGATTGGGAGCCCATCATGAAAAAAGCCGCCGCAATCGTGACCGAGAAAGGTGGAAGGACTTGTCATGCTGCAATCATTTCCCGAGAACTGGGCATTCCTTGCGTCATCGGAACGGGATATGCAACCGGAATGATGAAAGATAACCAAGAAATAACTGTAGATTGTAGCGAAGGAATAGGACGCGTGTTCAATGGTCTTGTTCCATATGAAATCGAAACCATAGACGTGTCAGAAATCCCTGAAACAAAAACAAAAATCTTCATGAACGTGGGGATTCCCGAACAAGCATTTGATCAAGCAAAATTACCTGCTGATGGTGTTGGACTGGCTCGCCTTGAATTTATCATAAATTCTCACATTCAAATTCACCCTCTTGCTCTGATTAACATCGAAAAATTAAAGGACTACTTGCGTTATCGACAATACGAATCAGAACTCTTGAATATCGTCGTGAAAATTGACTCTGTTGATGTTGCGGTTCTAAAAAATGAAATAAATCAGAAAATTGATGAAATCATCAAGATACGTGAGACCATCGAAAAAATCGAAGAATTAACGCCCGGATACGATAATAAGGAAGAATATTTTATATCTCACATCGCTGAAGGCGTGGCAAAAATCGCAGCCGCGTTTTTTCCTGGCGACGTGGTGGTCCGTTTAAGTGATTTCAAGACCAACGAATATGCCAACTTAATTGGCGGATTCCTTTACGAACCAGAAGAGCATAATCCAATGATTGGGTGGCGTGGTGCATCCCGGTATTATTCCGAAAATTTCCTTCCTGCTTTTCGTCTCGAATGCCAAGCAATGCGAAGGGTTCGAAACGAAATGGGACTTACAAACGTAAAACTAATGGTTCCATTCTGTCGAACTCCAGAAGAAGGACGTCGTGTCATCGAAGTGATGCGTGAAGAAGGTCTCGTCCAAGGAGAAAATGGACTCCAAATTTACGTGATGGCTGAAATTCCATCAAACATAATCCTTGCTGAAGAATTTTCAGACATTTTCGATGGTTTCAGCATCGGTAGTAACGATCTGACACAATTGACTCTTGGTCTCGACCGCGACTCTGATATATTACTCCCGTTATTTGATGAACGCTCCCCTGCCATCAAGAATAGCATTAAAAAATTATTAGAAATCGCAAAAAATAAGGGAATACCCGTTTCTATCTGCGGACAGGCTCCAAGCGATTATCCTTCTATGGCCGCTTTTCTCGTGCAAAACGGAATAAGCAGCATTTCACTCAATCCTGATACGGTCTTTGGAACTCGAGCTCTCGTAAAAGCCGTAGAATGGTGCTTGGAAAATGGAAAGGATTATGATAAGCTACTTTTAGCCGATCTAGTACAAATCCCGGGAATCAATGAAGGACTTGCAAAAACCGTCTTGTCAATGATTGAAAAAGAAAAACGCGTTAACCAGCAGAAATCCTCAATCATGTAAAAAACAAAAAAATCTCTTTTTTTCTTCATTTTTCTTAATGATTATTGATGGCTTCAGATAATTCTTGGACTACTTCTTCAATCGCTGCACGCCAAACAACAAATCGCTCAATAACCTTGAAAGTTAACGAGTTATTAAAGTTCTTTTTTTGAGGCCATTGAAGCATTTGATTCAAGATGAGGTTCATTTGAAGCAAGATTGGAAGCAATTTCTGGACAATCGCATTCAATTCATCATTTTCCTTGAATTTGTTAGGTAGATTCACGAATTGAATGAGAATCTCCCGAGAAGCCGCCAAGGCAAAATAGACCTCACGCACGGTTTCACCCATGTGGATCTTGTTTATGGCTTTGTCTAGCGGAACCAAGATTTTTATGGCAAGTTCTTTATATTCTTGAACAATGCCTGAAAAATTCTCGCTCATCTCATCGTGCCTCATTGCCCTAATTAAATTACTTGAAATCGACATTCAAAGTTGTTTCTTTCGCTTAAAGCCTTGCAACAAAATAATATTTAAATGAATATTTTAAAACCTATTCTTCATCAAAAAAGATTAAAAAATAAAATGCCATCCTTATCAAAAATAAATTATTAATACATGCTAAAATTCAGAAATTGTTTAAGAACTTTAATGTGTGGAAACAATGCCAAAAAGACCGTGGAAAGGATTCCGGAACGTACAAGGAAAGGCTTGGGTTCTCAGGTGGAAAAAAACAGGAAAAGGTCGGCGCTATTACATTAAGCACGCTCCTGAACCTAAAATCCGCATGTTCACCATCGGGAAAGATCGTCCTGATTATGATTATGAAGTAGAACTGTTTGCAGAAGAAGCAGCACAAGTCAACCATCTGACGCTTGAATCCTGCCGGATCTCCTGTAATCGACTTCTTAGAGCCAAGCTGGGAAGAGATAATTACCTATTTCGCATTTATCCATATCCCCATCACGTGGTACGTGAACATCGCATGATGGCGTTTGCGGGAGCAGATCGACTTCAAGACGGAATGCGACATGCCTTTGGAAAACCATTTGGGCGAGCAGCACGCGTGAGAAAAGGTCAGAAACTCATGAGCGTTAAATGCTACAAGGATGCACTACTCGTGGCAAAAGATGCCATTCGGAGAGGTAGCATGAAATGGCCAATGCCTTGCCGAATCATCCCTAAAAAAATAAATGAATGAATTAATCACGTGAGAAAAGCAGGTAATATCTTCTTGCCGCGAAAAATCTCTAAAAAAAAATCATCTTCTAATTTTATCTGTCAACTTTGCGGTAAGTGTTGTTCTCAATTTTGCGTGCCCGTAACGCATTATGACCTAAAACGCATTTTAAGTCTATTGAAACTTCCAAAAGAAGGAAAATCTATTGCAGAGATAGCTGAATTCATCGAACCCGATGAATCCGTTGCCGAAACATATGAAGACATCCCCCGCCCCATCCTAGAAGACTATGAAGCACCTGACCTACTTCTGGTGTTAAAATCTGATGAGTATTGTGTTTTTTACTCCAATCAGGAACAAGGATGCAAGATCTATCCTGCCCGTCCATTGGTTTGCAGGTTCTTCCCCTTCACTTATGAATACGTGGAAGATGTGGATTCTTCAAGTCCTCCGCCTGATCTAGAAACTCATGAAGTTAAATTTTCAGTGAATGAAGAATGCGATTATTGTTTGGGCATAAAAAAAGGCACGAATTATGATTTTAGAACCCTTACAAGCGTGACACACCAGACCACGCGGGAAGATGCCGATTTCGAAAAAATCATTACTCTTTGGAATCTTGATGTCATTTTTGGACACCGTTCTCCTTATGACGAAGAAGCATTTTTCGATTTCTTAGTAGAATGCTTTCCAGATGATGAGTGATGAACTTTTGCAATAATTTATGACTTTTTTCACGTGTTAAGTGCGATCTTTCCAAATTCCTTGTAAGTTTTCAAGCACGTGTCGAAATACTCCCATCATTGTATGTGCCTCCCTCCCTGATATGAATGATCGTCCTACAATGTTATGAAACACTCGACTTGCATCAGCTCTTCTACGCTCGTCAAATTTTTTCATGTGATCGTGCAAGTAATCTAAAATCCCTTCGTATTTTGCCAAGAGCTGATCCAACTCTACTCTGCTTGCTTTTCTAAAGAGCATTTGATCAGGACCTCTTGCTTGCTTGACCTTGTATATTTCGTAGAGGATGATGCATGCAGCGTGTGATATGTTAAGTGTTCGATACTCGGGAGAACTGGGAATCGAAACCAAAAAGTCGCAAGCCGAAAGATCCTCATTTGTCAATCCTGAATCCTCTGGTCCAAACAACAGTCCTATCTCTCCCTCTATATCTTGCATATTCTTTATCAATTCATCAATTGTTATTCCCACGCGCAACGTATTATAATCTCCTCCAATATGTGCTGATGTCCCTATTAGAAAATCAAAAGGTCCAATGTTTTTCAAGCTTGAATGCACCTCTGCTCCACTTAACACGTCCACGGCATGTTTAGCCCTTGCAATGCTTTCCGAACTTAACAATTCCACTTGAGGATTAATGAGAATCAATCGTGAAAATCCAAAATTCTTCATCACTCGAGCTATTGCCCCAATATTTCCCGCTATCCGAGATTCTTTAAGAATCACGCTCAGGTTAAACACGAGATCACTTCACGAAATTTATAGATATATAAATCAGGAACATGACTTAAATCGTTGAAAAGTCACATAAATTCTTGCTTTAAATGGTATGTTCTCCTCTCATGGTATGTCTATTTTTAAAAAAAGGTGGAGCGCCGAAGGACATCAACAAAATACTAGGGAGGAGGGCGAGAGAGGATTATAAAAGTAGCATCGACGTCCTTCTTGCTCCTCTTTAATAATACTCCATTTCCTCTCAAGGTCTTCACAAAACGCTTTTAGCGGTTTTTCCTAGTTCTGACCAATGCTGATGATCAATCATGATCAAGAAAAATATATCAAAGATACGATAAAAATGTTTCGCAACTTTCGCAATCTTTCTTGCGAGATCTTGCGAACATCCGAATTCATTTTATCTTGATGAAATTTTTCTTGATTTTCGTCTCATTCGATTCCTGAATTCGAAATCATTTGAGACTTTTTTGCGGATCTGTCAATTTCAGATTTCACTCTCCGTGATTTTTACAGAAATAAATTCTGAAATCAAATCCCAATACTTGAAATTAAATTTAAATTAAAACATTTCGATCCAATGAATTTATTTAATGGCATCCGCCTTATAATTCATCAAAACACATCATTAACATGCAAGATCATTAGAACAAGACGATTTTTTTCCGTTATTCAATGTTCAACTTGTCAAGTAATTGTGAATTTATTTTTTTAACGGCTTTTCTTAACATGCCCTGGGCTGTTTCTAAACGTAGGTTCATGGATTGAACCGTCTGTTGCCAAGTTCGAGCCTGCAAGAATCGCTTTATGATGAGGGATTTTTGAACGGGTGATAGGGAAACGTGAAAAACATCCTGCCAATAGTATGACCTCAAAATCGAAAGGATCGCGTCAATTGCTATAATGTCGTCAACTTGTTTCTTCAAGTATGCGTTTAGTCGTGACATCTGGTTGGGAGATAATGTTAAAGCGCATGGTAAATCACCCCTAACATCAATCAAACTCTCCAAAATATCGTCTATTAATTCAGCATTAATATCGTAAAACACGTGACGTATCCAATCAAAAAAGCGAATTTTAAATTCGTGGACTAATCGAGAAATAATTTGTTGTCCCCGATCTGATATTGGCTTTATGAAGAAAATTGAATGTTCACCCGTAGATGGCGTTATACGGGGACTTAAATGAAAAGGTAAAAAACCACTTTTTCTCCAAAATCGAAAAAGCTGATGCGTGACGCCAAAACTTGTTCCAATCCAGTCATGACCTTTTTTTCGTGCGTGATCTTCAAGTCCTTTCAGAGCTTGACTCCCAAATCCCTGACCGGTCAACTCTGGGCACGTTGCAATCCGCACGATGCGAAGTCCTGATAATTGAGGAAATTCAGCATCACGGAAATAAAGCGAAGCTATCCATGGTAAGATATTTCCCGGAAAATTTTTTCCTTCGTGCATTTGTGTTATTACTGTTTCCCCAAGTCCTCCTTCAATAACAGAGTGAATGGACACGAGACTGATTCCTGATTTATTATCCTTCAAAGTCCAAGCTTCATGTAAGTCCGAATCCGCAAGACGTAGAACATCGTCGGGATTATTGCGGTAATGTGCAGTGACAATGTTCCCAATGAATTGCTTGAAGTCCTGCTCGAACAATTTCAAAAAACATGCATCTAAATCCAACTTTTCAAAGGTGATTTCAGATGAGAAGTCTCGCTGACGCGATAAAGACGGGATATATGTTCTGGGCTTTAAAAATGAGATCTCATGGAGCCATGATTCTACAGGATCGCCGTCATTATATCGGATTGGTGTTTTTAGCTTCTTTTGGAGAAGCTCGAATTTCTTATTTTTCAAATACGGAATGAACTTTAATGAAAACATCCGACCGACACCTTCGTAACCATGAACGGTAGAAGCCATGAGAACAATGGGTGATTGTTGGATGGCTCTTTTTAAAGTTTGGAAAGGGATGCCTGCAACCTCATCAATTATGAGAAGATCTGAAAGGCGCGTTTCTATTTCAACGATGGGTTGAATCTTGAATGACACGTTCCTCCATTGAATTTGCATTATGTCTTCGATTTGCATTTCTCTTGAAATGTCCTGCTTTCTTTTCCAAAATTTCACTGTGAATTTTTCTCCCGTTTCTCTCAAGACTTCATGTAAATGGCTGAGCAGGACTCGATAATTCGATTTTTCGGGTGCCGTAATCGCAATCACGATACGGTTTCTCTTCTTTCTCCGCAAGTAATCCGCTAGTGCTACTGCTGCAATACCCAAAAAAGCAGATTTTCCCCTACCGCGGTCTGAAGAAACAAAAAAAATGCGCTTTTTTGATGTTGGTTTCATGATCAGTCGTTCCAACTGAAGAAATGCTTCTACTTGGTCTTGCGTTCGGGCGAACCGGTAATACCTTGAATGGAATCTAACTACTGAAGGCACTCTCACGCATTTTTCAGGCGTTGAATGTACCTTTCTTAAAAGAGGCGTTGAAACCATCAAATTTGAATCGAGATCAACGATGGAAATGCCCAACATTCCTCTCGATTTCTCAAGAAAAAAATGCTTGAATCGATTTTTCAAGAAGTCATCTTCAGTCAGGGCTCCTTGAAGATGTTTATCAAAGAATAGATGCTTCTTCTTCCACGCATTAATCTCATCAATGATGAGAAAGATCCAACCACCTGCTCTCACGGATTCAACAAGGATATTCAACGCTGTTAATGTAAATTCGGTTCGTAAATCCACGATGAGAAGATCACACGAGGATCCCATCATCTTCCGGACATTCTTGAAGTTAACTTTGACCACTTCTTGACCAAATCCTGAAATGACATCAAGAAGAGGAGAAATATCATCGCCATTTTCGTGGCAAATCAATATGTCCAAGTTCTTCTTTGCAGCATTCTTATCCTGTAAGGATGTCTGCCGGAGTTTTAAAAACTCTTCAATGCAATTAATACTTTTATTAAATGAATTTGAACCAATGATGAATAGATGGCGAAAACCTGTTTGAAAAGAATGTTCAATGACCTCAAGAAAACGCTCTTGAACTTTGAATTGAAAAGAATTGCCACGAGATCGCATGTTCAAGAATGAAAACCCCCTAAATTTAACCAATTAAGAAAACGGATGCGGATACCACGAGACCAGACGAATTAATAAAAAGAAGTTGATGTTCATTCCTTATTTAATCTTCTGGTACATGTTTTTCGAAATGCGACGTATTTTATTAGCTTGAATAAATTGGTTTAAAATGTTGCGGGCTTCATGTTTCTCAGAGCTTTTATCAAAACCAATTAAGTCCATGAACTGCTGGAGCGAGAAATTCTTGCCCAAATCTTTCTCAACTTGTGAATAAAGTCCCATGTGATATCAACCTTTTTTTTATTATTGATAATGAAGAATTTTCCGTCTTTAAATTTTTCTAACTTCAAAAACGACTAAAACTCATTTTCAAGCAATTAAACAAATCTGTATTCATCCATTAGAAAATTTAATATATTCCAAATTGCTTTTTTTTTCATCATTGAAAGATTGGAGAGCACTCATGGATTTAAGACTCGAAATATTAAAATCATTTCTTAAAGTTGCCGAATTAGGAAGCTTTTCTGGTGCTGCCATACAATTAAAAAAATCACAAGGCGGAATCAGTCAACAAATCGCAAGCCTTGAAGAATATTTTGGAGCTGAGTTGTTCAAACGGACAATGAAAGGCGTGAAACTTACAGAGGAAGGAAAAGTTCTCGTAAAACGAGCGAAAGAATTATTTGAACTTCTAGACTTGGCTCAAAAAGAAATTAATGAACTAAAAGATGAAAACCGAGGCAAGATTCTCATTGCAGCAAGTACCATTCCTGGAGAGCACCTGCTACCCGTGATCATTTCCGCATTTAAGAGCCAAAATCCTCAAATTAATTTTGAGCTCGAATCATCGGATTCAGAGCTGAGCCTTAGAAAATTGGAAGAAAAACAAGTCGATTTTGCGGCAGTAGGAATAAACATGATGACATTACAAAAATTTGATAGTGTTGAATTGGCACGAGAACAACTGGTCGTCATCATGTCTCCCGAACACCCATTGGCTGAAAAAAAACAAATACACATTCAAGACCTCCTTCAATATCCTTTTGTAACCCGTGATTCAACATCTGGAACAAGAATTGAAACCGAAAAACTGTTGGAAAAAGCAGGGTTGGTACCATCACAACTTCAGATTCATCTAACATTAGCAACAACAGAATCCGTAATTACAGCAGTCTCTGAAGGACTTGGAATCAGCATGATTTCCTCAATTGCCGCGTTTAAAGCCGCTGCCGCAAACCGCATTAAAGCAACTCCTCTCAAGATCCCTTCTCCACCTGTCCGGTCTCTATACCTCGTTAGATTAAAGCAAAAATCTCAAGATCGCCTCTTAGATCTCTTTTGGGAATTCGTCAAGCAATTCATGATGAAAAAAATGCAATGATTCGTCTTTTTTTTCTATAAACTCTTTATATCCAACTTATCTCCTAAACAGGAACATCAATGACACTCCATTTTCCAAGCATTTCTCGAACCGAGATTTAGAAGATGAGAAATCCCCTAATAAAAATCTTGCATCAAAAAACCGGAATATAAATTTTAATAAGCAACAATTTAGATAGATATTCGTAGCCAAGCAATAAGGATTTGGATTGATTTGTATGGTGAGAACTTGTCCATTTTGTAACCGAAACGTCATGGAAAAAGATAAATGGTGCCCTTGGTGCGGTAAAAAACTTTCAGATCAAGTAGAAACTACCGTAAACCCCATAAAAGCGCAGGAGCCAGCTGTGACAACACCCGAGCCCGCGCAGAGTGCTTCACCTACCACTTCTCCAGTACCTACCATGACCGAATTGCCCATGCCTGAAAATCAAGCCATTGAACAATACTTACTTAGGGCAAGAATTGAAAAAATGAATGAAAAACTAAAAGAAGCAAAAGAAAAAATCAATCAATATTTGACAAAAATTGAAGCTCAAGGAGCAACCATTTCGGATGACGACATTCAGGAGTTGAAAGTTCTCGTTCAAAAAATAAAAACCAAACGAGACGAATTAGTCCGTAAGAAAATCGATCTTCCATTCGAAGAAAACCTCCTTCAAAAACGTCAAGAAATTGAAGGAAAACTCCGGAAAGTCCAAAATACGTTCATGACACAAAAAATCTCAGAAGTTGCATTCAATAAACTGAAAGAAGAATATGAAAGCGAACTAAATCAGATTAAAGCTAAAATGACTCAACAGAACCACTTCGAACAAATACTTAAAACGAAATTGGAAAAAAGACAAAAAATACTCGAAGAAGAGCTAGAAGTCCTCAAGGCAAAACTTGAAATCCAAGAACTTACGGAAGAATCTTACCAAGAACGCTTAAAAACAACCCAGAAAGAATTGGATGATATAAAACTGGTTTTATCTAAACTAATTGCATGATAAAAGGAAATTTGGAATAGGTAAAATTTTTAAAATTTCAAGTCATGACTTTCTTAAAGGTGTTTCACGATGGTGAATAATTCTTGAGCCGTGAGCCTAAGCGTTTCAGGGATGACCGATCGAGGCGGAAAACCCGCGACGAAGAACATCACTCAAGAGATAGGGATTACCAGCAAAAGAAAAATTACTCGCCTCAGAGCTCATATAGACGGAGACCACATGATTCACGACAAAAACGTTACCATGATAATAGATCTTCTTTTCGACGTCAGCCCTCCACGCGAACTCAACCCAAAATCACTCTTGAAGAATTCCTAAAAAAACAAAACGGTTATTGCGGACCCGGATGCCCTGAACATCTCTTTAAATGTCAAAAACGTGCTCTCGGCAGAAGACGGCAGGATAAAAACGGAAACTGGAAGGTCGAATGTAATTTCATTGAAGGCGAATACTGCGAAGGACCAAACTGCCAATTTGCTTTTTGTGCTAAGCGGAAAATGCGCTCCGATGGAAAATGCAGTCTTTTAAAAGAAACATCAAACCCCCAAAAAAGCACTTGGGATGACGAACTGGATGATGATGTTGATCCAAGCAACTCACTCAAGAGCTTCAGGTTTCAGGATAAAATTAAAAAGAAAATCCGCCACTATGATGACTTTGATGATTTTTAGTGCCAATCTTCTTTTTAGTTCGGTAACCACTCTCAAACCTGCGTAGGAACGTCATTTCAAAACGAGTTATGTTCGCTTGATCTGCATCCGAGTTTTTATCATCGAGTGATTATCACTATTTAATGATAAATTCATTATTTTATTTTAACTTATCACTAAAACGAAAAAAAGAATCGTTCGTTTTTTTCATTCCATGACACTCCAGCCAGTCACGTTTATGCCCAAGCAAGTCTCACCACAAGATTTATTTGCGTTGATCAAAGTGGCCACCATGCATTCTATTTGCCGTGCGAAGATAAGATCTCGCGTCCCACTCGGATCTTTTAGCTCGATCACGGAAATGCCTTCTATTAAATGCGCGAGTTGAACGGTGCGTCTTCTTGCTTCAGGATCATTTCCAAAAATGAAAACCGTGCGATATATGGGCTTTCTCAAGTTTTGAAGGGAATGCGCTGCAAGAGTCTTGAATGCACCGATAACAGGAACATTTGGAATCAAGGCAGCTATGTGCTCACTTGCAGATCCGTAACCATTATCCGCCCTGGTTAGGAAAATTCCCCCGTCATTTATTAACGGGACGGTGCAATCTATCAACAGGCTTTTTGCATTTATGCAAGATTTGATTTCAGGAATCATCTTGGAGATCGTCTTATAAGGCAAGGTCAGGATTATGATGTCGGCATCTTTTACGGCTTCGCGGTTTGTTGTTCCTTCAATGAGTTTTTCTGCAAGAGCCCGTTCGGTTTTTGCATCATTGAGAAATTTCTTTTCTGATTTTTCACGTGATAAATGCTCTAAGAGAATTTTGTTATATTCTTCAGTTTTTCTTCGAGCTTTTTCTTCCGATCGTGATCCAATTATGATTTTATCGATTTTTACATCATCTCTTATGATATTTGCCAATGTGAGCCGCATTGAAAGTCCAGCACCGATGGCACCTGTGCCCCCTGGTAGGACAATTTTGCCAAATTCGAGGGTTTGTTCCGGTTTCATTAAATCTCCGCCTTTATGGTTAGGAATTTTCTATAATGAAATGAAATTCATTCTTTCGTTAGCCGGAAGAAGATTTTATCATTGTTAGAAATTTATTCTGAGAATAAGAATTAAACGGATAATTGAAAATATTATAACAAAGAAATTTCATTTTATTCATTGAGAGGAAAAATCGTTGCCAGATTTAAATGCTGATAAGATCCCCGTTCATGTCGTGTTACTGGGTCATATTGATCACGGTAAAACGAAGCTTGCAAGGCAGCTAAGCGACGTGATTTCAACTGCGGGATTGGACAAGCATCCACAGTCCAAAGAACGGGGAATTACCATTGACTTGGGATTTACGGCATTTACATTGAAGAATTACTTGGTCACCTTGATTGACGCACCGGGACATGCTGATTTAATTCGAAGCGTGGTTGCGGCATCAACCATAGCAGATGCAGCTATATTGGTAGTCGCTGCAAATGAAGGTCCGAAGATCCAAACTGGGGAACATGTCTTGATATTGGATGGGTTCAAGATTAAAAACGTGATTGTTGCACTAACAAAAATTGATTTGATTCGACCAGAAGAAATTCCAACAAGGATCAAGCAGGTTCGCAGCATTTTGTCAGGGACATCGCTTGTTAATGTTCCAATCATTCCTGTTTCAGGTCTGACTGGTGATGGAATTCAGGCATTAAAAGAAGCATTGGTAAATATTTTATCCCCTCCAGAACGGCTTCTTGACGGGCAATTAAAGATGCCGGTCGATCATGCATTTTCTGTAAAGGGTTCAGGAACGGTAATGACAGGCACCATACATCGCGGACGAGTTTCCATTGGTGATTTAATAGAAATTTATCCGGATCGGCAGGGAGGACGAGTCAGGTCCATTCAAGTCTTCAAGCAATCCCGAGAAAAAGCTAAAGCAGGAGACAGGGTCGGCATTGCCGTGGCGGGCTTGGATCCCAACCGAATTTCGCGTGGTTGTTATATGGCTACTCCTGGATCTTTAAGAATCGTGCAAGAATTGGAGATCAAGGCTAAGATGAATGGTTTTTATAAAGGCGGTCTCCATCCAAAAATGATGGTTCATTTAACAATTGGAATGCCAACAGTCTCTGGAACCGTTTATCCATACGTGAATGAAGATGGAAAAAAGATCATTAAGGAGAAAGTTGAACCTGGTGAAGAATTTAATGCTTTAATAAGACTTGGCGAGAAAATCACTGCGGAAGTAGGAGACCCCGTATTGATTTCAAGATTGGACCTACCGGTAACGAGCCTCCGAATCTTAGGAAGCGGGAACGTTATAAATATGGATATCGAGGCCATTACTTTCTTTCGTGAAAAAATTAAACAAGGAATGGTACGTGGGACCCATCAGCGAGGATACATCTTGGATCAAATTGCACGAAGTAAGATTGGTGCGGAGAAGTTCCTGAATTTGCAGGTGAAAACATATTCAGGAATAAAGGGGACGATTACCGAAACATTCGGAACGAAGGGATCCGTGATCGCAAAAATGGAACGTGATGTACAAGAAGGAGACGTTGTATTCGTGAGGATTTTAAGGAAGTATAAACTATGAAAGAATTAAAAGAATATTTACGCGGTTTGGCACCAGAATCGTTTATTAAACGTGGAATAATTGGATTAAAAGCAAGTTTAGATCCCATCAAGAGATTATTCGAACAAAGACGCGTGCCTCAACAAGGATGGAATGAAGAACAA
The DNA here is from genome assembly GCA_029838215.1 of Candidatus Helarchaeota archaeon. Classification (GTDB taxonomy): domain Archaea; phylum Asgardarchaeota; class Lokiarchaeia; order Helarchaeales; family RDOG01; genus JALGVI01. Next base: position 47,693 of record JALGVI010000011.1, read on the forward strand.
GTAAGAACTCTCTTTAAATTATTGTCTGCATTAGATACTGATAAAGATCCGGGTGCCGCACGCGTTGGAGAGCGTGAAGCGAGAATTATCTCTCCACTGTTATCTGAATTCGTTGCGGGTTTTTGTCATGGCATTGGAAGAAGCGGAGTTTTGTTTGCCGACCAACCAAAAGCACCCGGAGGATCGATCATGTATCGACTAACGAATCGATTGGCCTTGGATGCACTCAAGAGATTGGGAGTCCCGAATATTAAAACCGCTTTAGTATTACCTCTAGCAACAGGAATGAGTATTGCGTTGATATTGGCAACGATCAGGCAACAAAAAAAGGGAAAGAAAGTTATTTATCCGCGTGCGGATCATAAATCACCTTTAAAAGCCATTTATCTCTCAGGATTGGAAGCCGATATCGTCCAAGGCGAGATCGTTGGCGATGCTGTCAGGGTTCCACCTTCAAGGATTGAGGAACGGATTACGGATGATACCGTTGCAATCTTATCTACGACCACGTTTTTTCCACCGAGGGAAAGTGATGACATCAAGGAGATCGCCAAGATTTGCAAAAAACACGACATATTCCACGTGATTAATAATGCATATGGTGTCCAAAGCGAAAAAACAATGAAAAATATTAGAAGTGCAATTGATGCGGGACGAGTCGATGCTTTCGTTCAGAGTACTGATAAAAATTTTTTGACTCCAGTTGGTGGTGCAATCATTGCTTCACCAGATCAACAGTTCATCGGGGATGTCAATCAAACACATGCAGGACGGGCCTCAGCAGCTCCCATAATTCAATTTTTAGCCTCGATTCTTCTCATGGGGCTAGATGGATACCAAAAAATGAGACAAGAACAATTGGAAAATAAAAAGATATTAAAAGAAGGATTAATTCCAATTGCAGAACGGTGGGGTGAACGACTTTTGGCAATTGAAAATCCCGTTTCTTGCACGATGACACTTACAAATTTTGATCCAAACAAAGTAGGGGGAGCTTTATATAACTTGAGGGTAACAGGACCTCGGGCAGTCCTTCCTTCAGAGTGGGGATCTTCAATTGACGGATACCCTCATCCTTATCTAGTCCTAAATGCTGCCATCGGGTCGCGAAAACAAGATGTTGAAGCGGTCTTGGTCAAATTGGAAAAAGCTTTTAGTCAAATAAATTATTAATCGCATGAAAATTCAATGGCGAGCCGTTGCACAGGTGGTCCTGGGCACCGGACTTCAGAGTCTCTAAAAAAATACGGAGCAATCCGGTATACCTGACGAAGGTATGGGGTTCGATTCCCCCGGCTTGCCGCCAAATCTGCTCAAATGTTGCATTTTCTCTTAGAATATTATTCAATTTGATTCATTGGAACTCTTCCGGATTTAATCGTTTTATCTCCGGATGTGCAGACGGATTAAAACCAAAGACGATTTCGACAAATTGGTTGAGCATGTATGCCGTAGCACCCCAAATCGTATGTTCATCATATTGATAGTAAAATACCGGGAATTTTTTTCCATGAAAATCAAAAAGTTTTTCAGAAAATGTATCTTTGTTTAGAAACACGTGAAGTGGTGTTTCAATGATGTATTCTACTTCTGTTTTATTAGGAGAATAATCGAATGGGTATTGAACGTATCCCACGAATGGTGAAATGACATAATGAGTTAACGTGAACATGTCATCCAGCTCACCGAGAATTTCGATTTTTTCTCTCGGTAAATGAATCTCTTCTTCAGTCTCACGAAGCGCAGTATCAAGTAGCGACTCATCGCCTTCTTCAATTTTTCCACCTGGAAAGGAAATTTCACCCTTATGTTTCTTCAGGTTATTTGCGCGTTTGGTCAATATTACATGAGGCTCATCATCTTTTTCGAATAATAAAAGAAGGACTGCTGAATGTCTATATTCTGGGTATGCAATCTTGAATTTGTTGCGATTCTTTAATGATTTTTTAACGTTTTCCTTGGAGAAAAATCGGATCGATGGCACTTTCATTCAACTTGACTTAAAGAAATCATCAATCAATAATTCGAAATTTTAGTGCCTTTTCAGGACAGGCACCATAGCATTCCAAGCACATGTCGCAACTATGATGACCAATATGCTCGAACGGTTCTTTTAAAATGGGCACGTTCATGGGACAGACTTCTTCGCATTTTTTACACTTGTTACAATGTGTTGGGTCTCGTTTCAACCCAATTAATTTATATCGTCCAAAAAATCCCATGCAAGTCCCTGTTGGGCAAATATACCTGCAAAATGCACGTTGGATCACGAGATTCAAACCGATAAAAACAACAACGAGAATGACTTGCACGATTAATACTGGATTTCTGGCGATGAAGTCCCAAACGCCCTGCAAGACGTTCGGAAACTCGCCTCGAATGATCATCCACGGAATTGTCGAGAATAAAGTATTGTAAGGATCTATTGAGGTAAAAACGCCGTATTGAAAATATGAAATTGAAGGAAATTCCATGCCAACGAAATCACTCACTAAAAAGGAAAATCCATCAACTACAGCATAACCTATGAATGCTGCGAGTAGGATTAGAGGAAGTAGGTAAGCGGTTTCCTCAAGCTCCTGTGAGAACTTGGCCTTCTTAAAAGGTATATATGATACGATGTCATTGATTAATCCCATAGGACAGATCCATGCACAACAAGCGCGACCTGCAATAACCCCTATGATGAACGTGATACCCAGCGTGAAAAAAGGTATGACAGAAGCAATTAACTGCATTTCGACAATATTAAAGAAACCAGACACATTTGTATAAGGTGATCCGAATCCAATATCGATGGGTAGAATCCAGCCCTCCATCCAATAAAGAAGGGGCATCACGAAAAAACCCAAATTGAACAGAAAAAACGAAGTGACTTGAACCACCAATCGTATTAATCGCACTTTCAGCCTGCGTTCCATTTTTCCAACCAAACTTCTTTAACCAATTTTAAATGCATGCACGAGTATAATGATTTGAAGCGGTTGTTGTAATGTCAAGCCAATGCTAAGGCATATTATGGCGAGAAGAATGATCATGACAGTGATAACTTTTGCACGCAAGAGAAAAGACTCCTCGATCTTTAATAAATTTCAATACTTGATAGCCATATTTCTTCTTGCTTTTTAAGTTTTGCTTGGTTCATTCAATTTCAGATCGGCAAATACAGTCCGACATCATGTCGGGTCCGCACGGTATCTTCTGAACCAATTTTTTTGACTTTTCAGGTCATGGTTCCTTGTGAAAAATCAATTCAAGTGTAGAAAGTTATATTAACCGATTTTTTAAAATTCATGGCTTACCAAGAGCCAGTGGTTCGAAAAGTCTTTACACGACTTCACTACATTACTAAATTATCTTTCAAATGGATAAGAAGGACCACAATTACATATTTAAACCTAAAGATTCTTGTAAGCTTGTTCTTATTGGAGAGGTTTCAATGAGCAAAAATGAATTGGATTTCAGTCACGTTGAGAAGCCGTTTACAGAATATCGACGAACTTTCATTTTGGATGCCATTCGTGAGAATAAGAAATCACATACCATAAATTTTTTGACGGAGTTGGATGTCACGGAAGTCGTGAATTTCTTCCGCGCTCATCAAGTCAAGACTGGAGAAATCCTCTCCTTCACCGCTTATATGGTTAAATGTCTTGCTCAAGCCATTTCCGAAAATAAAGAGATGCACGCAGTACGGCAAAAAATGAAAAAATTGATCATGTATGATGATATCGATGTAAACATCTTGATTGAAAAAAAAATTAATGGTGAAGGAAGACCTTATCCGTATACAATAAGGGCGGCAGACAAGAAGTCTTTTTGGGAGATACAACAGGAGATTCGCTCCGTTGTGGAAAATTTCAAAATTCCTCGGTTTCATTCTCTTCCTCGTTTCATTAGAAAGATATTTTGGTGGAAATACAGGAGTAGCGCACGCCTTCGAAAAAAAACCACGGGAACGGTTGGTCTTTCCAATTGGGGAATGAAAGGATCAGTATGTGGATGGCCCGTCACAGCCTCATTTTTTACGATTTTTATAAGCATAGGCTGCATAATGAAAAAACCGTGGGTTGTTGACGAACAGATTAAAATTCGCGAGATCCTGCACTGCACTCTCTGTGCCGATCATTTCATAATTGATGGCATTCCCCTGGCTCAATTCGCCACTCGACTACGAGAACTGGTCGAAAGCGGAAGTGAATTACTCAAAAAATGACCGATTACCTGTTCAACTAAATACTTATAAAAGGCATGACGATATCTTACATAAAGAATTGGTGATGATTGAAGATGTCAGCATCAAATGAAGCCGAAGACTTAATGAAAAAAATAAAAAAAGCAGCAAAAATTATTTCCAGCGCAGGCCCATTACCATTCCCCATATCTGATACGTTCATCAAGATCTTGAAATATTACCTTGACGATGAAGACATTGAATTGATTAAGGCCTTTAAATTCAAGAAATCCATGACCATGGATCAACTGAAGAGCAAGCTAAAAGACCTTTCTGAAGAAGAAATCGATAGAAGAGCCGCCAAGCTCGCAAAGAAAGGTTTTATTTTTAACCAACCCAGCTCAAAGGGCTTGATGGTCTATCGTCTCTTACCCATTGTAATCATCGGAGCATTCGAATATACTTTCATGCCCAAACTCCCGGAAAATGAAGCCGAACTCGAACGACTCAGAAACATCGCAGTTTTATATGAAAAATTAATGGAAGAACTTCGAGATTCCATCCAAGAACGATACGATAACTTCTTGCCAATGTTCCAACAACAACCTCCAACCGATCGAACAATTCCACTCTTCAAGAATGCTGAAGGCAAGACAATCCCCATAAACAAGAGCATTCAAGCTGAAGAAGTCGTCCTGCCTGCACAAACCGTCGAAGAAATAATCAATAAATTCGATGACATTGCCGTTGGAAATTGTTTCTGCCGTCAATACAGGGTAATGCTCGGCGGAAAATGCGAGATTGATGCTCCAATGGAAGTATGCTTCACGTTCGGAAAATCTGCCAAGCACGTGGTACAACAGGGCTTTGCCAGAAAAGTCTCAAAAGAAGAAGCGCTAGAAATAATGAAAAAAGCCGAAGACGCCGGACTGGTCCATAAAGCATTTCATAACGCATCCGATATTAACAAGATTGAAAATTCGATTTGTAATTGCTGCAAGTGTTGCTGTGATACCTTTGGCTTGTGGCGAATGGGTGCAATCCCGATGGTCAACTCAACCAACTTTTTATCTCAGGTAGATCAGGAGAAATGCGTCGGTTGTGGCACGTGCGAAGAACGATGTCCAACGGGAGCCATCGCCCTGAATGCCGATAGCAAGGCTGAAGTAAATTCGGAACTCTGCATAGGATGCGGTATTTGTGCACACTTCTGTCCCGAACAAGCAATTTCGCTCAAAGAAGGCATGCGAACGGTATTTGTTCTGCCTCCACGTCTAAATAAATGAACTCAAATTCTTATTCTTTTTTTCTTTCAAGAAAAAACCACTAAATGGTCGCAAGATCCTTTCTGATCTTGAATTATCCAGTATGGCAAAAACGATTTTTTGAAAGGCATTCTTAAATAAGCCGCTTCCAGCTAAATGCCCGTGAAAATATCTCGCAACATCATCAGGGTTGTTACGGAAGACACCGCATCCCCAAGCTCCCAATACCAGCACGGAATGCCCGTGAATTACTCCTAAAGATAGGATTTTTTCGATTCGATCAACCATTACTTGCTTGATAAAGCTAATCTTTTTTGGCTCATTTCTTCTAACCGCACCGGCATTGACCGCTGGCGCCGTAATTATTGAGAGCCGATACGGTGAATCCAGTAATCCCCCGTCATCATCACGAAACACGGGGACCATCGGTGAATAAATCAAGTGATCTAAATAGAGATTTGACCTAAATCTCTTGTTCGCTTCATAATACCCTCGCATTTGTGCAATGCAGGGAAAAAGACCCGATGCTCTTGCAAGACTCTCTTCCTGTGCACCGCTACCCTTTAAAAAACCTCCTCCCGGATTCCTTGCAGAAGCAAAATTCAAGCAGGCAACGTCAGCATGTCCTTTCTTCACCACGAGACGACGAGCCGCACTCAATGTCGTCTCATTTCTCACTTCAAAAATGGTTTTATTTTCGACCTTTTTAACTCGAAGCAGTTTATTTCGACGTGAAAAAACCGCATCAAACATGTCAGGTTTATAATGGATTGAATTTGATCTCGCGAAATCAAGCATGTACTGAAGATCAACTAATTCGCCATGCTCATTTTTATACTTTCCCTTCTCCAAGATTTCCAGGGTTTCTCTTGCAATTGCCGCTCTTTCCGTTCTGGAACTCAATTTGATCATCTCAAGTCTAATTATCTATTAATAACGGAATCTCGATCATCATGTCATTTTTTTTCATTCTCCACAAGAACTCTAATATGACATGAAACATCAAGAATTATTCATGTCAAAAGTTAACATAAACGAGTGTCACGAAAAAATCAAAGGATTTCTAAAACGACTGGGCACTACGGAATTCAAGGAAGATTTGGAACAGCATACCATTGACGTGCCATTGAGATTAGAATTTAAGTCTGGCGACTCCATCGAATTAAACACCCGAATCCTGACCACGAACGAAGGATGGATCTTGATTAAATGCTTGCTCATGTTTAACGACACGATCCCTCCCGACCCCGAGATCCATGAAGAACTTTGGAGTAAATTATTGCAAGGCAACTTCGAATATCCAGAAGTGACGTATTCTCTTGACCGAGAATATAATATTTTCGTGGAAACCGACATGCCAGTTGGGACAACGTTTGAGAACTTCGAATCGGAATACAACTCCATTCGTTTTGGCGCAATAAATTACTTCACGAAAATACTACCAAAGATCAACGCAGAAATTCAGAGAGTCGACACGTTCGAACGCATGCACCATCTTTACCTTTTCAAATTACATTCAGGTGTCGTCATTCATGATTATCCATTCAAAAGTAGCAATGAGTTGGAACCACACCTCGTCTCCAGCGGGCTTACAGGCCTTGGCATGCTCGTTCAAGAAATAACAAAGAAAGAAACTCAAATGAAAATAATCGAACAGGAAGATATGACAATCCTCTTGGAACACGGAAAATACATCACGGGAGCACTGATTTCCGAACAGAACTTAATAAGCCTCAGGAAAAAACTGAAGCAATTGGTTAATGAGGTAGAAAACTTCTACGATGAACAATTGGAAAAGTTCTCAGGCAACATTTCTGAATTCGAAAACGTCAGGGAACTCACCGAAAAAATATTCATTCCCATAAAAAACAAGTGATGATTTTAGCTTTTTACTCAATATTGATTTTAAAAATTAAGAAAGTCCTTCCAGCATTCCTACAATGTCGGGCTTTGAAGACAGTTTGAAAAAAAATAGCAAGAATAGACTGCTAGGAACTCCACGACATATTCACGCACGCATTGTCTAGGTTACTTTCGAACCCGGCACGCTCGGGTGTTTGGGGGCCGCACGCTGAACATCTCCTTTCGTTGATGCGTACACGCCGGCTCCATCAAACTCCTCTTTTAGGAGAACCCTCGTCTGCTGCAATCCGTTGCTGTCACCAGCCCCGGACGACCCATGCCTCGCAGCAGAATGGACGGCTCGTTTCAGGTTTCGCTTCGCGCTTAGATGCTTTCAGCGCTTATCGATTGCAGCGTGGCTGCCCGGCATTGCCCTATCGGACAACCGGTAGACTAGTGGCTACCGCACGCCGTTCCTCTCGTACTGAGCGTCCGTTACCCTCAGCCATCCAACACCCCCAGTAGATAGAATCCAACCTGTCTCACGACGGTCTAAACCCAGCTCACGTTCCCTTTTAATGGGCGTACAGCCCCACCCTTGGCAGCTGCTTCACCGCCAGGATAGGAAGAGCCGACATCGAGGAAGCAAGCCGCGGGGTCGATTTACTCGAACCCCCCATTTCAGCTCTTCTGAACGTAAGCACATCGCATGTGAGAGAAGACTCATGTTAAGTTTGAAAAGTGTCTGTGGGGAGCTCTGTGAGCTCTTGCCCGCGACGACTCTGTTACCCCCGGGGTAATTTTTTTGTCGCCACCTACTCCCATGAATGGAGATTAGATGGATCGCTAGGCCACGCTTTCGCGTCGGGATTCATCATTGGGCAGAATCCCATCAGGCCAGCTTATGCCCTTGCACTCTACGAAGCGTTTCTGTCGCTTCTGAGCTGACCATTGGGCCTCTTTGATATCTTTTCAAAGAGGTGCCGCCCCAGCCAAACTGCCCACCTGAAGGTGTCCTGAAGCACATGGCTCCAGTCAGTGATACAACGTACCGAGGCCAGTATTCCACGGTTGCTGGTTCGTGACCCGAAAGCCACAACCCATGAGCTCCTGGCTATGCTATGCGCGACACACCGCACCACAACATCAGGCTGCAGTAAAACTCCACGGGGTCTTCTCTTCCCACTGGGGGATCCCGGACTGTTCGCCGGGTAGTGGGTTCACCGGGTAGAAGGTAGGGACAGTGGGGACCACGTTGATCCGTTCATGCACGTCGGTACTTGTCCGACAAGGCATTTGGCTACCTTTATTAACATTGATTATAATTGATAAGCGGGATATCTATCAAATTTTTCATCTATTTTTGTTCTTAATGGCTTGGTAGTTCTGATATTAAATTTCTCGTTTTAAGTTTCTGAAATAAATTCTATAGAAGGATGTTTTCCTTCCACTAGACTCTTGAATTTTTTGTTTAATGATTTCTGTTGTAATTAATGTTTAATTATGACGTTTATTATCAGAGATAGTCCCAGAATCTTGACGCAGCAGAACACTTGTTAAGAGAGTTATAGTTACTCCCGGCGCTTAGCGGAGCTTACTCCGGTTGGACCCGGTTATGACTGACCGCCGCTGGCCAGGATTCACAAACTGTACACAGGCTTTCGCCCTTGAGTCACTGCGACCGGAGGTCCCAGGTATCAGCCCAAGACTGCCGGCACTCCTTATCCCGAAGTTACGGAGCTAATTTGCCGATTTCCCTTACCTCCTGTACACCCGACACGCCTGAGGCTTCTCACCTAGGAGCACCTGTGTTGGATCTTGGTACGGACACGGAGGATCCTTCGCGATTTCCTTTTCATGGGCTCCAAGAATCAACCAAACCACCCTCTATTGGGTGGCCATTCATCTTTTCACCCGGTTCTCACCATTGCGGTACTCCCCGGGTTTATGGATTTAGACAAGGCGATGACCCTGCTTGGCCTATCTCAAAGCGTCAGAAATCGCGCCTACGTTACCGCAAGCGTACCTCCGTGGTACAGGAATATAAACCTGTTTCCCTTTCGGCTCTTACGTATTAAGAAGAGTCTTAGGACCGACTAACTCTCGGCTGACGACGCATCGCCGAGAAACCCTTGTCCTTTCGGCGGCATGGATTCTCACCATGCTATGCTGTTACTACCACCGGGATTTTCACTGCTGACCGGTCCACAGGAGATCACCCCCCTGCTTCGTCCCAATCAGCACGCCTTCCTACCAAATCACGGCTATTGCCGTGCTCCGAGGTATCGGTGGCTGGCTTGAGCCCCGTCCATTTTCGAGGCCCATGAACTCGATGGGTGAACTGTTACGTACTCTTTAAAGGATGGCTGTTTCTAAGCCTACCTTCCCATTGTCTTCGTCCACGAACGCCCTTCAGTTTGACACTTAGCCAGCACTTAGGGACCTTAACCCCGGTCTGGGTTGTTCCCCTCTCGGCAGCGGGGCTTACCCCCACTAACCCTTCTCCGGGCTTCTACGGTGCTAGCACGTTCGGAGTTTGTAAGACAAGAGAGGATGTCACTCCCCTTGCTTGCCAATCAGTGCTCTACCGCACTAGCTACCTCCACCCAGGCTACACTGAGATGTACTTCGGAAGGAACCAGCTATTTCCAGGCTAGATTGGCCTTTTGCCCCTATTCCCAGGTCATCAATGCGAATTGCACGTCAGCTAATGTTCAGGCCTCCACGGCAGTTTCCCGCCGCTTCACCTTGCCCAGGAATAGATCGCCTGGCTTCGGGTTTTATAACTTTGACTACGGCCCTTTCAGACCGAAGTTTCTCGGTTGGTCCTTCTCAAGGTTCTTGTGCTTCCACCTGCTCTAGGAGCTCAGGCTTACGCCAAGGTGTTGGCACCGTCGCCAAGACAAGTGCACCAACTTGCAAACTTTTCGGTTTCCCTGCGCTTCAGGGGTTGAACCCCTTGAGCTCGCCAAAATCATAAACTCCCCGGCCCGTGTTTCTAGACGGAATTAGTGACATTAGTCCTCTCCTCTCGTACTACCGGATTGCTCCGGGTTCCTTCGAGGAGAATCTGCCCTTTCATGCCACTAACGATCATGCCCAACTGGTTTCAGGCTCTTTGCACTCCTCTTCCGAGGTCCTTTTCAACTTTCGGTCACCCTACATAGTACGCTATCGGTCTGGGGGAGTATTTAGACTTGGAAGTTCATGGCTCCCATCTTCACGCGGGATATCCAACCCACGCTACTCTGGAATCTCAGCCCAGCGCCGTCCTCGTTACGTCTACGGGGCTATCACCCTCTACGGCTCATCTTTCCAGATGAATTTGACTTCCGAGGGGGGGCGGCGGCTGAGTCCAAAACACTACATCCCCGCGAGCTTTCACAGGCGGGTTCAGTTTGGTCTGTTCCCTGTTCGTTCGCCATTACTAAGGGAATCTCATCTTGATTTCTTTTCCTGCGGGTACTGAAATGCTTTAGTTCCCCGCGTTCCCGTTCCCTATAGGGAACGTTACGGTTTATTAGACCGCAACACTACGTCGCATTCGGCAATCTCCGGATCTCGGACTGCGTGCGTCTCCCCGGAGCTTATCGCAGCTTGCCACGGCCTTCATCGGCTCCCCAGCCGAGTCATCCACCAATTGGGGTCGGCGTTGACGGGTTCTAATCGTAATTGCCCTAGGTCGAGCTAAGGCTCGAAATATTTACCTCAACGCGTGTTTCGTGATGTGCGTGGAGTTCCTATGCTGGCATCATCGTAACGTGAAAGACCGCACGCCACTAGCCTAGGATCCGAACGCCAAAAGTGAAGCGCGATTCAGGTCTTTGATTTTTAGTTCTTGACGCAAGTCAAAATAGGCGCGTTTGAGTGCTACTTGCGCATTAATAAATCGAGCTTCATTCTCTCGTTCTATCCGGATCCAAAAAGGTACAATTGAATCACTTGACTTTTCCTGAGAAAAGCATAAATGATCGCGGATGTTCAACCTCTCCGCGTGTCATGCACCGGAGAGTGAGATACATGCTAGCACTGAACTCATGCTTGCCGTATCGAATAGCAATAATTAGATTGTCCAAGTTTATATAAAGTTTATTATGGAATTTAAATTTCCGTTTTCCTATAAATTAAGATTTTTTAGCAACCAGCATGGTAAAATTGACAGGATTGTGTTTAATCGTGGAGGAATATTCGATTCAGCTCGTTGTCTTGATTAGAATCCAACCTTTTAGATCTTATTTTGAAGACATCGGACGTTTTAACTCCGTCGTGATGTAAAATCGGAAAAAAAAACAATGCGACACGTTCGTGCACGATGTGGTTGCAAAAAAAAGACTGATGATGGGATGAAAAAGAAAGTTTTTAAAATTGGTATTCGATAATGGTTACGTAGCTAATGATGAATTTTGGGGAAATTCTACAAACTTGGATGAGTAAATCCCCCGAGACTTTGAAGCGACATTTCAAGTTTAAAGAGCGTGATCACGTGCCCTCTGATTTTGGTGATATTCCGGACGATTTGATAACAAAAAAGCACATATTTTTAGGAAAGAACACTTGGCTTCTTTATCGGCAATTTGGTTATGAATTCATGGAAGCCTTTATCTCGTCCTTGCACGAGCACGTGGTGACCGAAACCATCAATAAGCGGCTCAAGGAGTCCATCATTTTAGCAAAGGAAGAATCATTAGGAAGGCTCGAAAAACCCGAAAAAACATTAACTCATTGGATTTTACCACCAATTCGTACAGTAGTCGCCAACCAAAATCAAGGTGCCGTGAAATATTTCTTTGGCGAAAGTTGCGATGTTTCCTTCATAATTATTGACGATTATAGGCAAGACATTCCACTCGTGCTCACGTGTCATGTTGAAAATGGGCTTCCTGTTGATTTTTGGATCATCAATCAAGATTCACCAGAGATGACCATCAAGAATAAAGAAGGCATTGAATTTCGAAATTTGCCAAAGAAACTCAAGACTTTGGGACGATGTAGCATTTTCGTGAAAGAATTGTTAAATCAATTTAGGTCTGAACGTAGTCCCGAATGGAGCACGTCTGCACATTACTTATTTTTAGGTTTCAACACGGGTCTATACAATTTAATTGCAGAACCCTCAAATTTTGAGCTGGAAATCGCTTTGTGGGATGCCATGAATGCTGCCAAGCACGGTCTTCCCACTGCGTGGTTCGTGTATACGCCTTGGCCACCAATGTTGAAGAACCTACTCAATCTCGACCGAAAAACGAGTAGCCTGCGCGCACTTGAGATGTTTACAAAGGGAAGACTGCACGTCTTGCCCATCGAAGAATCAACGCTAAATTGGTTGAATGAAAATTATCCCGAGGTATACCGGGGCTTGTTGGCACAACGGGCCATCTACGGCATTCCATCTATTAATCACACGCTAAATTGTAAGATCCCTGATTATTCTGATGAGTCAACTTTCCTAGAAAAGAAATTCTCTTGGAAATATCCAAAAGAAAAGAAGATCTTTCCCGGAGACATGGGAATGAGCGTGGAAGACACGTTTAAAGGTGTTTATCTCGATGTTGATTCCAAGACACCCATTGATGAAAAAATCACGAAGAAACACATTTTATCCATTGGCATTGGAAGGGAAACGAAATTTCCCAATGATTGACGTGAATTTTCATTTAAATGCCGGATTCATTTCTGAATAGACCGCGAAAAGTTTTCTCCCTATTGAAAAAATGTGCTCGTGGTTGATCAAGCGATACATCAAGCTTTTTGGTAATTTGTGAATACCATTAAAGGCACCTGAGATTGCGCCGCAAATTGCACCTGTCGTATCGGTATCTCCTCCTGCTAAAATGACCTCATTCACACTCTCGAAATAATCATGAGGAGTCCGTAAAAAACAATAAAGTGCAGCTAGAACCGTCGTGCAGGCATAAGGATGGATGATTCCGTTCTCCGGAAGCTTTTTAGGTAGGTATTCGGGACGCACTCCTAAAATGCCTAACTTTTTTAATGCTTTTTTAGGTGATTGCTTGAGAAATGAATCGAGCATGCCAATATGGTTTTTGAACTCTTCGTGTTCTGGCTTTTGAAGTGCATTGCATAAGACTTCAATAAAATCATCAAGCACGACTTCCTCATTGACGGCCAAATATGCCACTGCACGGGCAACAACAATAGCAGCCGCCGCGGCTGCTTCCTGCGTGTGCGTGATTTTCGTTGTTTCATCGGCAATGCGAATCAATTCTGACACGTCATGACAATAGAAAAGCCCTATTGGAGAAATCCTCATTGCAGAACCATTTGCTCCGGAATCGTATCCCGATTTTGTCCACGGTACTCCTCTTGCAAGATTATAAATGGCATTTAGGCAAGCCATTCCCGGTCCGATTGGAGGCTCATCGAGCCATTGGATGAAACGCTTGACTAAGACGGATGGTTGGTATCCTTTTCCTTCAATTAATGCTTCTGCCATCGCTATTGTTAGTTGTGTATCATCAGTATACCGTCCACGATAAAACTTCGAAGTGTCGTCCCCGCAAAGCCGCTCAATTGAATTCCTACTTCGTCCTTCGAATGGCTGACCGAGTGCATCACCCATACCACAACCAAGAATGGTTCCTACGAATTTTTCTTCAATCCGATCGTGGATTTCAAATTCCAAGAAATCACCTTGTGAATAAAAGAAATAATGGGAGGAAAGAAAATTATCGAAGGCTTTCCCGGAGGTTGGCGAGTTCGATCAGGTTATGTATGCGGTGAAGACTATCCTCGCATTTCTTCAATTCATCAAAATCGCCAATCTCGGTTGCAAGTCGAGCTGCTTCCGTAAACACGTTTACAGCATCTCGATATTTGCCATTTGTTTCCAGTAGGTGTCCTCTACTTATGAGTTCATCAAGTTGCGTTCGTAAAAGCGGGATGTGTTGCTTTACCTGTTGCAATTTTTGTGAGAACTCTGTTGCTCTTGAGCGGAACTGTTGAGCAGTAGAGACTTCTCCCAATCGCTCTGAATATTCTGCAATTTGCAGGAGAACCTTTGCCGCTTGCTCTAAATTCTCTTCACGTAAAAGGAATTCCAGTTGCTTGAATAATTGCTCTCTCTGTTCCCGAAGAGATTCCCGTTCCACGAGTATTTTCTTCACGAAGTTTTTTACCTTCTTCTTCGGAGTATTTTTCAACACTTGAATGCAAGCCGCTCGACTTTCCTCCGAAGATGATATCAGATCATTAAGCAGAGCCATTTTATCATTTTTCACAAGACCCTTGAACTCTTCCAGTTTTGTCCATACTTTTCGCTTCTCTGCCTCTTCGTAGACATTTTCCACGTCTATGCTTGTTAATACCTGCTTTTTTCTGAGTTCAAAGATATTTTTGATAACGTTCTCCCGCGAATATCCCTTATTTTTAAGCAGATCTTCAATCAAGGGAGCAATGAAAAAGAAGCCGCGTTTTTGAGAGAGTTCTTTTGCCCTTTTAATGATGGCTTTTTGGATGCTATTAAGCCCTGTTGGGAGATCTGATAGATCTAATGGCAACATTTGAGGTTGCATTAGAAAAAGATTGAATTCTTCTTCGCAAAGCTTTTTTGCAGAATCAAAATCTTTTACGTTCCCTTTGAAATTTTTTAATTCCTTCTTGAATTGTGTTTCAAAATCTTGAGTGAATTTAATGAGAGATTGTTTTATAGAATCTGATGGTTCTGAGTCTAACATCAAGGCGACCATGATTTCTTTTCCATCAGCGAGCATTATTTGAAATCGTTCCATTTGCCAAGTGAATGTCGGAACATCTTCAACTTTCTTTTCTTCCTTTACTGGTTTTTCTTTTTCAACCTTACTTTTCTTTTTTTTCTCTGGTTTTGATTTCTTCTTCTGGACTTTTTCTACGACCTTCTTCTTCGGCGGAGACGTGGCTGCATCTTTTCCTTCCTCACCAAAACCTACGAATTTGCCGGGCTGTCTTCTCCGATCCATGGCTGTTCGCCTTCTTCCTGCTCGCTAGTAAAACATTTCAAATATCTTATGAAAAATAAATCCGGTTTCCTTCTATTTTAAATTTCACTTTGCGACTTGAATCTTATCCTCGTGGACCTATATCAATTTTTTGTAAAGTTTTTTAATGAGGTGTTTCACGTTGAAAGAACATTTAAAGCATCGCGGACTTCTGCTCCATCCTTTATGATTCGAGAAACCGCCGAAACAATTCGTGTCGGATCTTCATGTTGAAATGCATTCCTTCCTAACGCACATCCGATTGCTCCTGCGTCAATGGAATCTTTAATCATTTTTAGCAGACTTTCGTCAGAAGTGATTTTTGGACCACCGGCAATAACCACGGGAACGGGACATCCTCTTACAACAGTTTTAAAGCTGTCAATATCTCCTGTATAAACCGTTTTAACAATATCTGCACCCAATTCAGAACCAACACGAGCTGCTAATGCAACCAATTCGGGATCGTAGGGATTAGTGATATTTTCTCCTCGCGGATAGACCATTGCAAGTAACGGAATTTGATACTTCGCACATTCATCTGCAATTCGGAAGTGTTCAAGCATGGCTGGTTCATGAATGCTTCCAAAATTCACGTGAATTGAAACCGCATCAACACCAGCACGAATGGCGTGTTCAATTGAACTAATCAAAACCTTCTTATCGGGAACCCCAATTTTGGTTGATGCTGATAAATGCATTATCAAGCCACACCCGGGTGCCTTTTCTAGAGCCTGTATCATTCCCTTATGCAATAGAATGGCTGTAGCACCTCCAGCAACGACTTTATTAACAGCGTCATTGATATTTATTAAACCCGGGATGGGACCAAGAGTGACGCCATGATCCATGGGAATGATGATGGCTTTCCCATCATCAAGAATTCGACTCAAACGCATTTCTTTTCCATTCATTTAGAACTCTTCCAGTAAAGAAATCAGACTAAATCTAATGCAATGGCAACCTCAGCACCCAACACGGAAGATCCTGCAGCACCACGTATTGTATTATGACTCAAGAGACAAAGATTAACCGAGTAATCATCTATTCCTCGTCTGACTCGACCTATTGTCGTAGCCATCCCAGGAACCGTTCCTGCCATCCTATCCAAGCGAGGTTGAGGTCGATTTATCTCAGATCTATAAACTATGGGATCATCAGGCGCATAACTTAATTTTTGCTTGATTTTTAGGAATTCAGGAGTGCCCTTGAACTTTTTCAAACAGGAAATTACATCTTCAATATTCTCTATCTTCCTTTCTGTATTGATGTATGCTGTTTCAAAATGACCATCGGTAATTGGAACTCGAGTACACGTGCTTGCAATTCGAAATTCAGCATTTCTTACACCACTTGGTTCTTTTTTTCCAAGAATTTTTAGAACCTCTGATTCCACTTTTTCTTCTTCTCCTTTGATGAAAGGAATTATGTTTTCGTTGATGAGTAAACCCGGAACCCCTGGGATGCCGGACCCGCTTATGGCTTGCCAAGTATTCGCGACAACACTCTTTATTCCAAATTCTTCATAGATTGGCTTCAATGCAAACGCGAAACCCACCGTTGTACAGTTTGGATCAGTAGTAATGGCTCCTGACCAATCCCTGTTTTTCCGCTGAATGTCAATTAATTCCAAGTGATCAACGTTAAGTTCAGGAATGAGAAGAGGCACGTCTGCTTCCATTCGCATTGCACTGGCCTTACTCTGAACGTAATAACCTGCGGCTGCAAATTTGGGTTCTATAACTTTTGCCTCACTTGAAGGCAATGCTCCAAATGCAATATCTGCTGGTTCAACCTCTTTTGGATCCGTTAACTTTATCGTCATTTCTCCAATTTCTTCGGGAATCTCTGAAGGAAGATGCCACTCATCTTTTAATCGATCTCTATATTTTAACCCTGCAGATCGCTTCGAAGCTGAAATGTCGACTATATCAAAACTCGGATGTTTGCTGAGCATGTCCACTAAACGTTGCCCAACCGTTCCAGTTGCTGCCAGAATTACACAACTCTTCTTTTTCATGTGTCCTTCACGTGTTTCAAATTGATTTTAAATTATAAGTAAATTAATGACAAAAATTTCTCATTCATGGAGAATTTTAATCTTTTGATTTTAGAAGCTCGACTTAAGGAAATTCTTCAAGTCTTTTCTTGAGCTGTGAAATTACCAAGTCAGAATAAACGAGTCTGATTACTTATCACGTTAGTTTCAAAGAAAGCATTGATATCTTGTTTTTCTCCAATAACTAATTCACCATATGAACCATCAAATCCCAAAGGCTTGAACGAAAAGTAACCATTTTTTACTTTTAGAATTAAATCGATCACGTCTTCATCGATTATGCCTTGAAGTCTCTCCTGAATGGTTGAATCATCAACAAACCATAATTCGCATTCATTTCCCATTTCTTGAACGATTCTATAATACAACGCCGTAACCTTTTTTGAAGAAACTGATTTAACATGAAAATGACCTCGAGCCAAGATCTCAATGAGAGGTACCATGTGAACGTATTTTTGGGACTTCGGTGGTAAATATCCAAATTCTCTATTAGCACCTTGGACTTTAGTGAGCTCTAGTGCACGTTCGAGCACACCAACCGTCAATTTTTTCTTGCATATAGGGCACACGTGATCTTTTGGCGTGAATTTCGGAGAAAAAACACAATAATGCTTCCCATGCCCCTTTTTCCCTGCTCGATGCCCTGTTAAAAAGAATTTTCCTTCCGTTGGTGAAAATTCTGAAGTCCTTGAGATCTTCTTGGCTCGAAGTGAAGCCAGAACATCCCAGTAGGATAATTTATTGACTTCAATCGTTGTAAATTCTCGTCCCAATCTGTTCAAGGCAACACTATGCGCATCCGAATTCGAGATGAAACCCAAATCATCAAGTTCGGGAATGAGACCCAAGACTAAAGGATCGGCACTTAATCCCGTTTCAACAACGTGTATTTTTTCCGTGGCAGATCCGAAGAACTCCTCTAAATAATTAATGGGATTGTTAGAACCGAACACTCCTGCAGGGGTCATTACATGAGCAGGTATGAATTCAATCGCATCATCAATATTAAGAAGCTTGAGTAACTTGTCCCCTACATCTTCATTATCGATGCACTTCAAGAAAGGACGTCCAATCGTATTCTTCATTCCCCAACGTTCCATCAATTTAACGGAGTCGTCAATTGCGTTAAATGAAGGAAATAAAAGCAAAACATGAACTGATTTTCTTCCTGTCCTGATCTTGCAAGTAAAAATGACTTCTGTTTGAAGCAAGAAAAATATGTCTCCATCATCAGGATGAACGAATAATCCGGTGTCGGCTTCAATCTCGCGTAAACTCGCTTGAAGAATCTTATTCCACTCGGGATGCAAGCAATCCCCAGTACCGATGAGGTTTATGCCTTTTTTTGGTGCAATATGGATAAAATCCTTCAGATTTATTACTCCAACGCCACCAGAAGCTCCAGAATGATAATGTAAATCACAGTTCAGATACATGCTTCAACCATTTTCCTTTTTTTAACAAACTTGGATATCTTTCTTTTAATGTTTTTCTTCGCGATTCGGTCAAGTCCATGTCCTGTCACAGACGAAAAATATCTACAAAAACTTGAAATTTAAATGCTAAAAACCGAGCATGACCAAGGAAAAACTCCAACGAATTGTGCCTTTACTATAGAAAAGAGCTCTAATAGTAAACTTATTCGTTTAGTTCAGCCATATCTCAGATCGAAAACTAGAAGGCTTACTGATTTTACATTTACTGAATTGAATATTCAATTTTTAAATACCAAAATTTAAAAATCTTTAATTTTCAAAATAAGTTATATTTATAGAAAGTACTAGCATAGTGGTAACAATATCACAAAAATGATGAGAAGCAAAGTTTGAAACAAATTGGATCTATAGGAAATTTATGGCATCCATCTGGACAATAGATATAATATTTAACTTCCGGACTTTAAGCGAGATTTGATGCATTCATTTTATCCATTCAATTAATTTCCGGAATGAAAGGTAGAACAATATTTGAAGTGAGCACGTGCATAAAACTTTCAGTATCTTGAAATTCTCATTGGTAATGGCTTTCAGGTCGATGAACCACCGAAGATTTCGTTCAATTTTAACAGTTGTAGGGATCATGATCGGTATCATGACATTCGTCTCGCTAATGGCCATCACGTTAGGAATGCGCGAGCGAATCGCAACCGTCCTAGACCAATTTGTTGGTGCACCAATAATTGTTTCAAGTGAAATCAGCGGAATGGCTCCAGGCATCCCAGGGGCGATGATCGATCGCATTGAAGAAATAAGTGGAGTTGATGCTGCAAGTGGATATATCTTCGATTATATGCAAGTAGGTGCATCCTTTGCTGCAGTTATTGGAATGGAACCCGGCAATTTGGAATCCATGTTTGTCATAAACATCCAAGAAGGGCGGGACCTCGAACCCGGTGATAAATTCGAGTGCATAGTTGGTCCTGCGTTAATTGAATATGATGTTGGGGATAAAATTGTTCTAACCGGTGTCACTGGAATTTCAACTGGATTCGCAGAGTTGACTGTTGTAGGAAAATATGCAAGCACGGGCACCTCTATGGCTGACTCGGCAATCATCATGCCAATAGATGGACTCCAAGAAATTATGAACACGGAAAATGTTCAATTCATATTGGTCGAATGTAGTTATGATGTTGCCAGTTCCATCGCTAGGTCCATTAAAGATACATATCCTGATGCTACAATCATCGAAAGCCAAGAGATACTTGATATGGCAAATCAGATCATAGACATGATTAACATCATTTTGGGAATTCTTAGCGGCATCACGCTCCTAGTCGGAGCTATTGGGATAATGAATACCACGATGATGAACGTGCTAGAACGAACACGCGAAATTGGAATCTTGAAGTCCATTGGAGCAACTAGATCTGAGGTTGTCACCATCTTCATTATTGAAGCGTTAATAATGTCGATTATTGGAGGTGCTCTCGGTTGTATTTCTGGTGTTGTCATGGTCCTTACTCTGAGTCAATTGGCAACCATTTTCATGCCAAATGCCCTCCCTTACAGTTTTCCATCATATATTTTCGTTATAGGTGTCTTAATGGCATTGGTTATTGGTGCTGTATCCGCTCTCTATCCAAGCCTTCAAGCTGCTTCTGTCCGCCCCGTTGAAGCCTTACGATATGAATGATTGATGAGGAGAAAAAAACAATGCAATCTACAAAATCTCTTGCACGTGTCGCAAACGATTCAGAACTTTGCAAGACATTCATGAATAAGCATTTATTTGTTTTGATCTCCTTATTGCAAGAGCCTCAAGGCTTAAGGGTTTCTGATATTCATCGAATTCTTGAAGGAAATAAATCGTGGATTTGTAATATCCTTTTAAAACTCGAAAAACTTGATCTTACGACTCGAATAAAATATGATGACAAGCGAGAGGTTTATTACAAACTCACGGAAAGGGGAGAACAAGTCGCCACTAATGGTTTGAATCTAACTTATGATCTATTAGAACACGAAGGATTCAAAATCCTCTGGGAATATAACCCTGTATATTTAATATTTGGTTCAGACCTAGAAAAACAAGAGTTTTCAAATAAAATAATTCGCTATAGAAGCAAGATAAAGCACCTTCCACTGCATAAATACGTGGGAAAATTAACTATTTATGATAATTACTTGACAATTATCGGAAAAGATCCATTCTTGAAGAAATTCTTTTTCTTTAAATTGGATTATGACAATGTTTTAGACATTATCTTTGATTATGATAATCAATATAAAGGAAGATACGGTTCAATTCTTTCAAAACCGGTCAGAATTGATTTTTCACGATTGAATTCCAAATCTGACTCCATCTATTTATTCATAGAATGGTCCCGATCATTTAAAACTGCCAAAAAAAACAAGGAATTCTATGAAAAATTAAAGGAAATTTTAAACGGTGAGTAATTTTGGCTCGAGACATGATTAAACTCCGAAATATCAGGAAGATTTATGATTTAGGAGAAGTTAAAGTCCACGCTCTAAGAGGAGTATCACTTACAGTTAAAGAACGTGAATTCACGTGTATTATGGGCCCGTCTGGCTCTGGCAAGACTACATTGCTTAATATGGTTGGAGCATTAGATACTCCCACTTCTGGTCGCGTGATCGTGGATGGAATTGACATTACCGACTTCAGCGAAGACCAAGTGGGAGATATTCGTTGCCGAAAGATCGGTTTCGTGTTTCAATTCTTTAACCTCTTACCTCTATTAACCAGCCTTGAAAATGTCGAACTTCCAATGATGTTTCTGGGTGAACTCTCCCCTGCCGAAGCAACGTCTCGTGCCAAGGACTTGCTCACGATTGTTGGACTTGAAAAACGCCTTTATCATCGCCCTGTGGAACTAAGCGGTGGACAACAGCAGCGTGTAGCAATTGCACGTGCATTTGCAAATAACCCTGCACTCATCTTGGCTGATGAACCAACAGGTAACGTGGATACGCTGACTGGCGTGGAAATATTGAGATTGATGAAAAGACTAAATCGAGAAGAAGGTCAAACGTTTGTCATTATCACGCACGACCCGGGCGTTGCAGGTGTTTCCTCGCGAAGTGTTTATGTCGTAGACGGTCGAATCACGGATCGCGTGCCAGAAGGCGTAGCACCACCCAGCGATCATATCGCAAGGCGAATGTACGAACCAATAAACGTAAAAATTGAAAAGATAAAGAAACTTAAAGCCGAGCTTTACAAATATCAACAGGACTTCCAGCTTTTTCTCAAGCGAAAAAATGAAATCGATCCAATATTATATCGAAAGGCCAAGAATGATTTTATATCACGCATAAATGACTTGCAAAAAACCATTTTAGCCGCCATTCAAACCACGCATGAGAAGTTCATTTTTGACCAAGTAAAGGTTCAAGGAGGAAAGAAAAATGAATAAAAACAAAAAAATTACAGGATTATTACTAGTTTCCTTTCTAATTCTATCAATGGTTATAAGTACCATTACTATCTGTGCAATGTTATTATTGAAAAATCCCTCATCATACATGTCAAATCCAAATAATCACGTGCTCTTGACTGCAAGTGGGTCTGAAAACGTGACAAACCTCGTCGTGACGAAAACAGAAACAATTCAAGTTAATGTGATGCCTGATGGAACCATCGAAAAACCGAAAGTCACGATTAATATCATCATTCAAAATCTGGCAGAAACCGGAACTCGTTTCGATTTCTTAGATCGCATCGAAATGGGCATTCCCGAAACATTAAGTCTCTTACTTGACACGCCAACTCCAGAAACTTCTTACGAACATGACGTGTTTTATTTAAACTGGACCGACATTGAGATTGATGGTCTCGAAACATACACGCTTGATTATACCATTGAATCCAATAAAATGGTTCCAATTAATGTCAGCGTTGCGTATTATGTTGATGGTGAACATGTGAACGTCAGTTCCGATAATAAGATTTCAGTACCGGAAAAATCCAATCTAACCTGCTATTTCACGCTTGCAAATAATCACGAAGGTTATTTCCTGACGGAAGGTCCTCAAAATCCGATGGCATTTGCTCTCATTTCTGCAAATCTTCCTTCTGAAACCATTGGAGACATAACGTCAAATCCTCCACCGCTACTTGAAGCTGATGTATCTCTTCTCAGACAAGTCACGTGGTTCACTTTGCTCACGGAAAATTCAACGGTGTTCAATTGGACTGCACCCATCGAAAGTGGCGGAGGATGGGGAATCATCGAATTAGAACCCCTGAGTATCACGATTACACAGAGTAAATCAATGACCGATACCGTAACGGGAGGTGTTTCTGCCCTTCTCGGTTCACTGATGGGTATTGAAGGATTCTGGTCATATTTCGTCGTGGAATCAATTATTGATCAATTAAGTCTTCTTGATAACGTCATGGAACTATTCGTCGACATGTTAATGGGCGAAATGGGCGTGATGGACACAATAATGTACTCCGCGTTGGGCAATATCGACTTTACTGCCGGAACTGAAGCCATTTTCACATCCCTCGAACAAAATAGCTCTCTATTTTCCCTGTTCAAGTTGGATTATTTGCTCGACTTCCTTGAAGGAGTGGATGACGATCAGTTTGGACTCGTTGTTAATACAAAATCGCAAATTACCGGCATTGTCGAACAGGTTAAAACGGGACTCGTGGCTTCTATCGGAGCCCAAATCATTTCTCTTCTGGGCTCACCGGTAAATATCACGATTCAAGAACTAAACCGAACCCAAAGAATTTGGAATAGTTCCTCTTTTATGGGATATGAATTGACTGATGCAATCATCAGTAATGATTTAGACCAAAATAACATTCCTGAAATCCTTTTAGCACTATACAATTCAAGTGCAGATGAATCAATCATAGTAGCTCTTGAATACGACAAAGATACATCTGAATACGTGCAAGTTTGGAACTCAACTCAAAGTCCTAATGTATTATACAATATTCCCCCACTAGGATCAACCACCATAAATGGTAGAATCAATCAGGGTTGTTTGAAAGTTGGAGATCTAGACGAAGATGATGATCGTGAAATAATAGTCGGAACTACACACAAAGATCTCATCGTATTTGAATGGACCAACGAACTTCTCACGCATAGTTTTGACTATCTTGGTGGCGGACCTTTATATCGACGCCATAACCTTCAACTCAGTGATACAAGTGCTAATGTTTCATCTGTTCTCGCTCCCGATACTCCCTTGAATTCAAGTTCTAAAAGTCTTATATTCGGACTCATGAATGGAACCATCATTTTAGCGGATGTAGGAAATATGGGAGGAAATCATGCTGCCCTGAGCATCACCACCAACTGGCACAAAGACATGCAGGGCACGATTACGGACATCTCTGTTGGTAATACAGATGCTGATTCCTTCCCTGAACTAATCTTCCGGAATGAGTCCATGGTTTTCATTTATGAAAACATTACTGACATCAGCGGATTATCTGATGGACTCCAGCCTTTATGGAACTTGTCCAATTCCATGGACACCATGATCGCAGGTTACTCGAATGGAAATGGTAAATCCGAATTGATTGCCATTAATGGCACGCACGTAAATGTCACCGAGGCAATCGTGTCTACAAATACAACAGCCATATCACCTACCGTGATTGTTACATATGAAACCCTAGAAGGATATAATGAAAGTCTCTGGAATACGAAATATTCCTCTTCTATTGATAATTCCACGAATTTTACAAATGTCGCCATCGGTGATATGAATGAAAATGGGCTGAAAGAAATAATTACCGCAAATGAGAATGGTTCTATCTTCATCTACGAAAATATTAATCAAGAAAATTATCATCAAATCCTCGAATTTACTGATTCTGCCGAATTCGGCTCCAGCGGATTTTGCCTCGGAGATGTTAATGATGATAATCATCCCGAATTTATCTTATTGGGTAATGACTCACGCGTCCACGTTATAGAACGACTATTTCCTTCGATAGGAGCTTCGATTAACATCTATGCAAACCTGACCAGAGACCCAATTGACAACATGAAAACAGACCTTTATACAAGAATTAACGTGAGCAATCTCGCCATCGATTTATTTGGCGGTTTCGCTCCTCTCACGATTAATCAACAATATGTCTATGATGGAGATGGCCCTCAAGTAATCCACGTCGCTACAAAATTTAGTGAAAACTATACTACCGAATCAAAGAAATCGGTTATTGTAAATCACACTCTTCGTGATACTCCCAATAGTGTTGAAGGAATATGGGAAGATGGCGTGGGAACAGATAAATATAATCCCGATGGCACATATTCTTACCTAGAAGATGGTAAAACCAACTTGACACTAGGATCTGGACAAGAATTCACTTACAATAACACGAATGTTACGGTGAATTATACGGCTTACGTATTGGTAGATCCTATATATGGTTATAATCTTACTACATTTCCTCCATATGATTATGTTTCACCTGGAACTGGCTCTACATTTCCTGCTATCTATCCATTCTTAGTTGAACAACTCCAAACGAGCACTTCTTCTCTATTCAAGTTCTTGGGTAATCTAACCTCTTCCGTAGTCAAGTTATACATGCTCTTAAATGCGACCATCACTGAAATACCGACATTATCGGGAGGAAAACCGATCACGTTTAGGTCTGGATTCAGCCCAGCAGGACTTGTCCAAGACTTCTCGCTATTCCAACCAAAAGAAACGCCATTTGGAACTCAAGGTGCAGGAGTTGCTTCTTCTGACCTAGGCGTTGGCTTCGGCATGGATTCCAGCTTTGCAGGCATGACAGGCCAATTTGGAATGGGTGACATGAATGAAACATTTTCCGATTTTTACTTCGATTCGTTACTCCAGATTTTCCTGAATCCTTCACTTGCCGCACGATTTGTTTATAATTTCACCATAGACGGCAACTTCACGAATTTTGCAGATCCCATTTTCCTTCCAAATCCCGAAAATATCGTGATTAATTCATTCGACTTATCAGATCCTCAAGCAATGCTTGACATGTTTAATGAAGGTATAGAAGTTCTCGGCAACTATACCGAGAAACAAAACGTTACGAGTAGTCTAGATTTTACCCCGATTCTACTTGAAGACATCAATAATGATGGATATAATGATACGTTGGTTGGAATTAACGGTTTCTATCCATACTATCAAATCTTTGCAATTTCTGGGCAAGACAATTCTTTCCTTTGGAATTTCACCACGCGCGGTGCCGTTGTTTCCATGACAACCAATTTAACTTCCAAAGAATTAGTCGTCGTTACAAATGATGCCGATTATAACTTCTTGAATGAAACTTCCAACATACTATACAAGATTAATTTGACAGACGGTTCAATCATTGATGGTAAAAATGGCGTGCAGATGACCTGTAACGAAAGTCTAAATTTCTTCTACGGTAATGATGCCTCATATATCGGCGACCCGATGTTTTCAATCCAGGATAGAGATACTTATGAAGTCAGCTTCAAACCCTTGCGATATGATTCCGATAATTTTACTATCTTCACGTTCCTCAATGAAATGAAAGGATTTCAAGCATCAAGTTCTGGAAATGATGTAGTGTATGATGTATCTTCTTGGACTTACGATGCACTGTCTTTAATCCAAGATCAATTCTTTGTCGATCTTGATGGTGACGGTATTGAGGAAATTGTCATTTCAACAGCAAGTGGACATGTTTTTGCCATTAACAAGACAGGTAGTGAAGTTTGGAGATATAAGACCAAAAGCATCATTAGAGGCATTGAAATCGGCGATATAAACAAGGATACTCACCCTGATATAATTGTCGGCTGTATCGATGGGACCATTCATGCAATTGATGCAAATGGAACTCGCCAATGGACCCATGATTTTACAGGCAATCTCATTCATGACGTGACCCTTTTCGACTTCAATGATGATGGCGATCTCGAGACCATTGTCAGCGGTAGTGATTATTGCTTGCATGCCATCAATAGAACAGGTGATCTTATTTGGACTTTTAATTCTTCAAATAATTTAGCCCTGAATAATTCGGTGACCATCGATTCGGTGAATTTGGCAATTTTAAATACCACGCTAACGGCAGTATTCGGTGCAAGCGATAACGTCCTGTATTTCTTAAACATTACTAACAACACGGCACCAAGTTACACTCAACAATTCTACCTTGGAAATCAAATTACCACCTTTCAGATGTACCGAACGAACGAAACCATTTCGCTTCAATATAATTTACCTGATAACATCATCTCCATGTTGGGATCATTGACATCAACCAACTTTGAAAGCATGCTAAGCGATCTACAATCAGGATTTGATTTTGATCTTTCAATGGGCGCCCTAAGTGGACTTGATTTCATGGGAATGGGAATGGATTCATCAATGCTCCAATTCGGTCAAAGTTTTAATCTGAGCGAGTTGATTGACTTGAATAACTTCACGATCGGTATCGGGCTACTCAACCTGATTCTTTCAGAAGCCGAATATCTCATTCAATTGCAAGATTGGAGCACCCTCTCTCGAACTCAACGGGAATACACGGGTAAGTGTGATGTAATTGATACTGGAGTAGACGTGTCATATCAGACCACAAATCGTTCGAATGGAAATGTCATATGGTACGATATCACTAATGAAGACATGTTCTATGACCTCCGCGTGAATTACTTCTCGATAATGGTAAACGATAGCGGCGATGCAATTGATTGGGATCGGATCCAATTTTTGGCTTGGAACGGCACGGACTATGTTGATCTGATGAATAATTCCATCTACAACATCACGTTAGATACGTTGGACATCACGATGAAGAACGTGCAGGATTCTTCAGGGCTGTATAACCATACTGAAATTCGGTTCCGACCGTTCTTGACAGTTCCTACTGAAGAAACTAAAAACATCACGCTTGACTGGCTGGGTAGACCCATATTCCTAAATATTTCTGGCTCCTACAATCTATCATGCTGGAGTGACGTTAGCATTATATTACCATCCGTGACTTACGTTAGTGTCACTTCCACGTACACGACTGCAGTAACATATCCACTTATTATTGTATTCGACGTAGGAGATATATACATTCCTCCTGCTCCGTATCAGCCGAATATTTTGGAAGAAATACTCACGAATCCAATTTTCTACTTCATTCTCATTGCCATCACCATGATGTTTCTTGAAGTGGCATATTTATACAAGCGAGACCGGTTCAAGCTCCATAAAAAAGGATCAAAGAATGTCATCAATTGGTTGAAACGAAGGGAAAAAGGCTGGGAAATTCTGGCTCAAAACGGAATTCTCTATCCAGAACAAGTAGAAGTGCTAAAACGGTTTAAACTACGCATTCAAAGAGAAATGAAAGAATCAAGCTTCGTCACGGTCATCCGAGAAAAGCTTCCAAAGCGTCAATTCATTTATGCATGCCTGCGCACGTTCTTCTTATTTGATTACATTCGGGACACGGGCAAGCGCTCCCGACTTGCAATCGTCATGGATAGCATGGTCGATTCCACCTTGGTACCAATTCAAAAAGGATTAGTGAAATTTCTGACGGCATTGCAACACATTTTAATGGGCAAGAGTAAAAAAGCTAAACTCTTGGAACAACTCGAACGTGAAAAACGCGAACGCACTCCTGATGAAGCTCTTGTTTCAAAGAAAAAAGGCGACAAAATAACTTCTAAATCGAAAAAGAAACTCGAAACCGATGGAGGAGTCCTGAACAAAAGAATCCAATCCGTAAAGAAAAGACTTCCCAATTTCTATACACCTGAAGGAAAAGTATTCTATACACTATCAAAAAACAGATTTATAGGCACCACAATGGAACAACTCTCAAAAGAACTGAAAATCCCTATCATCGAACTCCTCCCAACCGTAATTCGGCTCTATGAGAAGGGATTGCTCATCCTTTTACAAGAAGGTGATTCAATCGCTGATGATCTTTGGGACATTGCCAGCACCCTGCGGAAACAAGATCCCGACATTGAAAAGATAATTTATAGCATGAAAACGCTTGAAGAATCATTGACCGAAACGCTAGCGGAATTATTGACCAATAAAAAAATCTGCCCAAAATGCGGAACGACTATTGAAGAAAACGAAACCAAATGTTCCAAATGTGGCGAAGAAATTAAAAATTAGTGTTTTTTTTGCATAACTATTTAATTCTTTTTTTTAATTATCAAAACTTTCTTCAGATACTCCCTTCGCAGAAATCATGATCAGGTCAATTCCATTTCCGGAAAGAGGATCTCTTTCTATTGCTGATCGAATTGCTTTCAGGACGAGTTGCTTGCCTTCATCTATTGTCATGTCCTCCTTGTAATCCTCTTCTAATACCCCTATCGCAACTTGCGATCCCGTTCCAATGGCAGCATACACGTCATCGATAATTGCTCCAACGAGATCAATGGAAAACAAATGAGCTCCTTCATGATCGAAGCCTGCAACCAACGTGTCGGTGAAATATGGAAAAATCCGTCTACTATACATTATTCCTGACATTAATTTCACGAGGCTTTTAACGCTGATTTTTCTGTCATGATCGAGCGTGAAAAGATTATTATATGCCTTTAACAAGCCCTGTACGACTTGAAAGTCCGATACCAATCCCGCACAAGCGATACCAACTGAATCTGAAATTTTAAAAACCTTTTTTCCAGTCTTACTCAAAATCCTACCGCCAAAATGAACCTTCTTTTCAGCTCCTAATACAATACCGTCCTTGCAAACGACACCAACAGTAGTAGCCCCTGGGGCCCATTGAATTCCAAAACTCATTAAAATAAATCTCCTAAAACTTAATGGTTAAAAAGATGTAATATTTAATCGTTATAAAATTTTTTACTAAATACAAATTGAAAACGTCATCCTAATCTAAATATGGCACTAAATTTTGATGATCAATGTCGTTTTCTGAGGAATGATAAATAAAAATGCCGAGTCAGATACAAGCCATATTAAACCGAATTCGTTGGGACGATCAATTAAAATCCGTCCGCTCTGAAATCTCGATTACCTACATTCATCGCGGTGCCAAGAACGATAAAAAAACAATTTTCTACTCCGAGATAGAAGATATCCTGCCTGCTTTTTTTACCATGAAAAACGAGACGCTTCCTGATGAAAAGACAAATATTCCATTTCATCGGATTTTAGAAATCAAGAACATCAAAACAGGAGAAGTCCTATATAAAAAGAAATGAAGTGATTTAAAGGCAATGGACGTAAAAAAACACCCTTATAACATTCGATACATCCCGAGAGCACAGGATCTACTTGATTGGTCGTTTCGCCACGCTTCTAAATTAAAAAAGAAGACGTTTAAGAAGGAAACTCCATTCTACGTGAAAGCACGAATCCGTGAATTAGCTCGAATTAAATCCGTGTCGCAATACCTCGTGAATAAATTGACAAAGATCGTGAAATCGTATCCATCCATTGATAATTTGCATCCATTTTACTCGGAGCTAACACGCGAAGTCATTAACGTGGATGAAACAAAAAAAGCACTGGCAGCAATAACAGGAACGATTCAAGTTATTGAGAAGATCACGCGGCAGATCAAATCGAAAATTAAGGAATCTGTTGATCCAAACGTTATAGGTAAATATAGAATCAGTTTCTATGGACGTATATCTTCTGTTATCCGAAAAATTGATAAACATCTCATTCTGTTGCGAAATTATCGAAAAATTTTGGTAAAGCTCCCATTTATTGATACAGCTCAGTTCTCCGTTGTCGTGGCAGGCTATCCGAATGTCGGCAAGAGCTCTCTCGTCAGGCTGGTCTCCAGTGCTTCTCCTGAAGTAAGTTATTATCCGTTTACAACCAAAAAAATTGTCGTCGGTCATTTCGTGCACGCACATCAAAAAATCCAAATCATCGATACGCCGGGAATTCTTGACCGTCCTTTGGCTAAGCGGAACAAGATCGAATTACAAGCAATCACGGCACTGAAATATCTTGCAAATGTCATCTTCTTCATAATAGATCCATCTGAATCTTGCGGATACTCATTGGAAAGTCAGGTCCATCTCTTGAATGAAATCAAAAACTATTTTCCATCCATTCCATTAGTTCTCTTCTTAAATAAAATTGATATAACGGCTCCCGAGCAGCTTGGTAACGCAGAAAAAGCCCTATCGGCAGAAACCTTCCAAAAAATCGTGCTTACA
The DNA here is from genome assembly GCA_029838215.1 of Candidatus Helarchaeota archaeon. Taxonomy (GTDB): domain Archaea; phylum Asgardarchaeota; class Lokiarchaeia; order Helarchaeales; family RDOG01; genus JALGVI01. The sequence continues at coordinate 78,636 of JALGVI010000011.1, forward strand.
AGTGAAGAAAACGCACCAGAACTCATTAACATCATTATTGAACACATGAAAAATGGAACGCGTTAAAAAGCAAACGATATTTTTGAAAATCTTAAAGAAAAGAGAAAAAATTGGAAAATAGATTCACTCTATTCTTCTTTCTCATCAAACATTTTCTTGAATTGTTTACCATTTCCCACGTAGAACTGAATTCCAGCCCCGATCTTTCTTGCATCACGTTTTTTAAGCTCCTTCACGCGCTCGCCTAAGACATTTCCTGCATACAAACCCATTGTTTCGAGCTTCCCGCGAGCTACAGCACCTGCCGCAACGATGATATTATCCTCGATTTCGTGATTTTGAAGGACAGTCGCAGAAATTCCGATCATTACATTATTTCCGATAGAACCGGGACCGTGCACCATCGCGCAATGCCCCATTAGAACATCATCACCAATTATAAGACGACTTCCGGGCTCTGTATGGATGACCACGTTCTCTTGTATGGAGCAATTCTTGCCTATTTTTATGGTTCCCGCTTCAGCACGAATTACGGCGTTAAACCATACATTCGTGCCTTCATCAATTTCCACATCGCCGATTATGGTGGCATTAGGTGCCACGAACACGGATGGATGAATCTTGGGTTCCTTACCCGTAAATGGACTTTTTACTATCATGTTCTCATTTCCTAAATGATCTTGCAATTGAAAATTCGAAAATCTCGTAAATGAATTTAATAATTTAGTTTTAAAATTTTTCAAAATCGTTTCTGATAAGTCAAGCGATCGTTATCTCGATAATTTCAGCATTTCGTAGGTGAATGAAAATCTGTTTTGAAGATTCATCAATTTGAACGGATCTAACCTGAGAAAATGGAATATTTAGCGAATAATTCGTACGTCCATCTTCATTAAGGAATTTCATCCGTAATAACTTGCCCGATTCACGCTTCAAAACACGCATCCAAGTAAAACCTCGTGCGAGATTATGGTAAGTCACCTGAACTTCCGTAGACAATCTCAACATGATTTGCTTGATTCGGACATTCTCCCCATTTAAATACCGATAAGCATCCTGCAAATTCGTAAATTTATTCACCTCAATTATTAATTTCTCATTATGAGTTTATAAAATAAATGAAACAAATTCGTGACACAAAAAAAACGGAAAAACACGTTCGTTCACCAAAGAACTGATTTAAGCCATTCAAATACAAGCAGATTCAACTCGGAGAGACAAGAGGCGGTGGAATGAAAAAGAAAAAAAAATCACGCCGACAAAAAAATATTAATGGTTTTATTATTCCTGTGAAATCAGTCATCTCGCTCGAAAAAAGGACTTGAAATCACTTCCGTGATGACCGCCCGCGGTGCCTGCCGTCTAAAATGCATGTAAAAGTGGAAATATCGCAAGCAAATAAATAAAGCAAAACATTCTTATTGTTTTTTTCTATTGACGTTTTATCAGTTTATTTGGGTTTGACCATTTTGATGGCATTAGAGAGAATAATTAATCGAAGATGTCATGCTGTTGATTTTTTTTTAGTTTCAAATCCAGAGAATAATATCAAAAATTAGTTTTAGAGTGGATTCCATGGTAGGTATCAGTAATTATGGGATTTACATTCCCAAATATGTCTTGGAAAGAAAGGCTATTTCTGCCGCGTGGGATTTTCCAAAAGCCCCGGGTACGAAAAGCGTGGCAAATTACGATGAGGACAGCATCACCATGGCAGTAGCTGCTGGATTTAGTGCGATAGAAGGTATCGATCCCAAATCGATCGATGGTTTATATTTTGCGAGCACGACAGCACCTTTTGCAGAACAACAGAATGCTTCCTTTATTGCAACGGTTTTAGACCTTCCTGAAAAGATTCAGACCGCAGATTTCACTAGCACGACGAAATGTGGAACCTCGGCACTCCGAGAAGCATATAACAGCATTAAATCTGGAAACGCTAAAAATATCCTCGTAGTATGCGCGGATAAAAGAGATCCTGAACCTCAAACGATGTACGAATTCGCTTATGGCGATGGTGCAGGTGCAGTATTGGTTACTGCAGACAATGGAATTGCTTCCATTGAAGGATACATCTCAAATACTAAATATACAGTCGGACCTTGGCGACGGGCATTTGACCCCTATATCCAATCAATGGAGGTCAAGCACGAACTCAAGTATGGTTACATGCCTGCCTTAATTGGTTCTTTGAAGGAGCTCATGCAGAAGTATGAGATTAATCCTGATGAAGTGAATAAGGCGGTATATTACTCTCCCGACCCACGATCTCATGGACGAGTTGCAAAGGCATTGAAATTACCATCTAAAGCAATGGTTGATTCCATGTTCTTGCAAATATCGAATACAGGATCACCATTGGTCTTCCAGATGCTCTACATGGCATTTGAAAAGAGTGGACCTAATGCAAACATTCTACTTGCAGGATATGGCGATGGTGCGGATGCATTTTGGTTAAAAACGACTGATAAAATCAGAGACGTCGTTGGAACAAAGCTGAAATCACGGAAAATCTTCAAGAAACTTGAACCACTCCCGACATATACGCAATATCTGAAAAACCGACTTGTCCTTAAGGGTAAGAATTTTTTCACGAGAAAATCTTCTCCCGTGACCGTTTGGCGGGATACCAAATCATTATTCCAATGGTACGGCATAAAATGCAAGAAGTGCGGTGTTGTTTCTTACCCCGTTCAAACTGGGTGTATAGAATGCGGATCAAGTGACTTCGATGTTATCAAATTACAGAAAAAAGGAAAGATCTTTACATTCACGCTTGACCATTTGGTTGGCGGCGAATATTTAAACACGCCTGTTCCACGCTGCGTCATTGATTTAGAAAATGGCGGTCGAGTCTTGGCAGACATGACAGACGGACATCCAAAAGACGCGGAAATTGGTCTGGAAGTCGAAATGACGTTCCGAAAGGTCAATGAAGGAGGAGGCAAGCATAATTATTATTGGAAATGTCGCCCATTAGCGGGCAAAAAGAAAAAGGAGGCTGCAGAATAAATGGGACACATACGTGGTGGAGGAATTCGAGATAAAGTAGCCATCATCGGTGTTGGCGCAACAAAATTTGGAGAAAATTGGGATTGGGATCAATATACCATGCTTCACATGGCAGCTGAAGAAGCATTTGCCGATGCAGGTATTAAGGATCCTCAAGAAGAAATTGATGCCATCTGGTGTGGTATCCAGTATTACTTCACCGGTCTATCTGGTGGAACTGCTGCAGATAGCCTTCGGCTTTATGGCAAGCCCGTGACGCGGGTTGAGAACTATTGTGCATCAGGAATGGACTCCTTCCGAAATGCCTGTTATGGCGTGGCTTCGGGAGTAGCTGACATCGCCCTTGCTACAGGCGTGGAAAAACTATTGGATGAAGGATCTGCGGGGCTTCCAGGCTTTCGAGAATTTGGTCATCCGACACTTCCATTGCCTAGTGCTCCTGCAATGTTTTCCATGGCTGCGACAAGATGTTTTCATGAATACGGATGGACTAAAGAGGATTTAGCACGTGTGGCAGTAAAAAATCATAAGAATGGTGCCAAGCATCCTAAAGCGCATTTTAGACGACCCATTACACTTGAAGATGCAATGAATGCACCAATGATTGCCGATCCTCTTGGTAGATTCGATTGTTGTGCCATGTCAGACGGTGCGGCGGCAATCGTGATCACGACACCAGAAATCGCAGAAAGTTTCGCCCACGCCAGCGATTACGTGTTAGTTAAAGCAAATGCCGTTTCGGTTCATACTAACTCGCCTTGGTATGTTCCTTCGTATCCCTTCACGGGCTTCCCTTCGACTCAACAAGCTGCGAAAGCTGCATATAAAGAAGCCGGCATTACCGACCCAAAGAAAGAAATTGATTGTTGTGAAGTTCATGACTGCTTCACGATCACAGAATTGGTAAATTGTGAAGATCTTGGGTTCGTGCCTCGCGGAACCGCTGCTCAATGGTATAAGGATGGTGGGCCTGAGGTCGATGGTGACGTGTCGGTTAATACAAGTGGTGGCTTGAAGTGCTTCGGGCATCCAATTGGTGCAACGGGTTGCCGGATGATCTATGAAGTTTCTCGCCAAGTTCAGGGTCGTGCTGAAGGAATGCAACGCAAAGATGCAAAAATCGGGTTATGTCATAACCTCGGTGGCGCATTTACGGTAGCCGCAGTCACGATTTTGGGACAACGAGATTAAAATCCCCAATCTTTTTTTTTAATTTTTTTACAAGACATGACGATTTAAACGATTACATGCCCGTATAATCTTCCAATATTTCTCCAATTGATTTTAGAACATCATCTTCAGACATGATATATACGGATTTTTCTTGAAGCTTAGGGCCAGTGAGATCCGATGGAATGCCCAACAATTCAATTTCAGCATATGATGCCCTATTTCTTTCATTTAAATATTGATATTTATCTTGATACCTACTTTTTTGCAAGATATAACCTCCTACCCAGAAATAAAAACGTTTTTTAATTCAATATAAGCTGGTTTATAATATCCTCGATCAGCTATAAAAATATGTTGAATTCATCAGGTAAATGTTGCAAGCATGTATTGCAAATTTGCAGTGAATCGCCGTGCACTAGATTTTTCTTTCGAGTCGTCAGTTATCGCTCTAAATTTAATTTAAAGTTAGTAACAATTGAAAGAAGTGGAATTTTCAAGATGGAATTCGTTCATTTTGAAACAGAAATATTAAATATCGTTGATGAACGATCTATTTCCTCCTCTCAAGTTGTTTCATGAAAGACATGTCATTTCGGTGAAATGAGTCATGGTAAGAAAAAAAGCCTGGAGTGGTCGATTCCAAAAAGACCTTCAAGATGATGTTGAGCAGTATCTTTGCCAAGAGGATTTGATATTTGATGAAAGGCTCATCAAGTATAGCATTCTGGGTACGGAAGCTCATGACATAATGCTTTATGAAATCGGTGCTATAAAAAAACAGCATTTGAAAGCAATTCTTAAGGAATTAGAAGTATTAAAAGAGATTACAACGCAAGGAAAGTTCCATTTGGACTTGAAACATGAAGACGTGCAAATGAACATTGAGCAATTTGTGACCGATCAAATTGGACGAGAAATTGCTGGAATGATCCATTTGGCTCGGAGTAGAAATGACCAAGTTTTAGTGGATCTACGGTTGTATCTGCGGGAGGAACTCATTCAATTGATAGACATCGTTATCGAAACCTGTGCAACGTTCCTGCATAAGGCGGAAGAAACTTTAAACATTGTCATGCCTGGTTATACACACCTTCAACATGCACAACCTATTACTTTCGGATTTTGGTGTGTTAGCAACGCAGATGGTCTGATGCGAGTTCTGGATCGACTAGATGAAGTCTATAAACGGGTAAACCAAAACCCGCTTGGTGCAGGAGCACTTGCAGGAGTTAGTTGGCCGATAGATCGACAATTGACGACAAAGCTCTTGGGATTCGATGGAATTCAGGAAAACGCGCTTGATGTTGTTTCATCAAGGGGAGAAATTTCTGCAGAAATCGTCTTCGTGCTGACACTCCTAATGAATCACCTGAGCAAAATTGCCAATGATTTGATCCTCTGGAGCACGCATGAATTTGGAATGATAACGTTTGACGATAGCTATGCAACGGGAAGCTCAATCATGCCTCAGAAGAAAAACCCCGATGTCTGTGAGATCATGCGTGCTAAAGCAAGTAAAGTGGGTGGATGGTTATACCAAATCATCAATGTCTTGAAGGGAATGCCCATGGGTTATAATAGGGATTTTCAAGAGACAAAGGGTCCCACCATGTTGGCCCTAGACGTGGCGAAAGATTCTACTAAAATCTTGCAGGGTGTCATAAAAACGATTTCAATTAATGAAAAGAGAATGCTAGAGTTAGCGGGTGCCAATTTCACAACGGCAACAGACTTAATTGACCTTCTGATGAAGAAAACAGGAGTTTCATTCAGAACTTCTCACGAAATGGTAGGGAAAATCGTCAATGAATGCGTTAAACAGAATATAACACCGAGCAAACTGACTTTCAGCGTTATTAAGCCCATCTTGGAGAAAAAAGGTAAGCTAAACATAATAATTGATGATAAAGAAATACAAGAGATACTCGATCCACGGGAAGCCATTAAGAAAAAGGCACATGTCGGTGGCACTGCACCTCAAGAAGTAAAACGAATGATTTCCGAGAGGAAAAATAAAATTCTTGAATTCAAAGAAAGAAATTTATCTAAGAAAGATAAAATTAATTTTTCTCTGAACGAGCTACAAAAATTGGTTAATGAACATATGAAATGAACGGTGATGAAATAATGAAAGCAACGTGTCCAGATTGCTTCTACGAATTCGAATTGAGCGAGGACGTGATGAAGGGAGAAGTCATCACTTGTGATGATTGTGGTGCACAATTAGAAGTCGTGGAAATTGAACCTGAAATAAAGCTCCAAGTTGCCGAGGTTGAAGAAGAAGACTGGGGCGAATAAACTCAAAATTAACTCCCGTGAACTGGAATGAATCTAGCGATTGTCATTAACAAGGTTAGTTGGGAAGAAAAAGAGATCATTAAAGCTGCAAGATCTAAAGGAGCAAAAGTTGAAACCATAAATAATCAACGAATCTTCTTTGATCTCGAAAAAAATGACCTCAAAGCAGACATAATACTGCAAAGATCGCTAAGTTACTTTAGGGGTCTTTATTCGACTGCGATCCTGGAAAACCAAGGATACACCGTCGTGAATAATACTGAATGCACGCGGATTTGCGGTGATAAACTTTACACGTCCTTGAAGTTAATTAAGCACGGAATCCCTGTTGTCAAGACATATTGTGCCTTCACGAAGGAAGCGGCATTAGAAGCACTTGAAAAATTGGGATATCCAGCCATTATAAAACCAATCGTTGGATCTTGGGGGCGGCTTGTTGCACTTTTATCTGATAGAAATGCAGCAATAGCTGTTTTAGAAGATAGGGAAACTTTAGGTGGAGTATTTCACAAAATTTTCTACCTACAAGAATACGTCAAGAAACCGGCACGGAAAAGACGGGAATTTACGTCTAGAAGATCCGTAGCAAGAGACATTCGCGTTATCGTTATAGGGGGACAAGTTATTGAAGCAATGTATCGGTATGATACCGGTGATGATTGGAGAAGTTCGGCAACAAAAGGTGCAAAGACGGATACTTGCCGAATCACGCCTGAAATCGAGGAACTTGCTCTAAAAGCGGCTAATGCAGTCGACGGGGAAATTCTTGGGATCGACTTGATGGAAGATTCTGAAGAGAACTTGCTAGTTCAGGAAATAAACCACACTTCAGGATTTCGCATGCTCTCGCTTACGACAGGACGGGACATTGCGGGTGCTATTGTAGATTACTTGAAGGAAAGATGCAAGAAATAATGATTCCGTGTTTCATTTCTCGGATTCTTTTGCATTTTTTCGAAATCTAAATAAACTTTTTCGAGATTACTTGATTTGAAAAATACTGGTGGAAGCTCGATGAGTATTATTGCAATTAAAATGGGTGGAAAGTTGTTAGCAGCGGAAAAAGATCTTACTCGAGTCATCAATGATATCGAAGAGTTGGCAAAAAAAAATCAGATCGTGTTATGTCATGGTGGAGGTCCCCAAATAAATGAAATGCTCAACAGGCTTAACAAGGAGATAATGATTGTTAAATCTCCATCGGGAATGCATAGCCGATTTACGGATAAAGAAACTGTTGACGTGGCAACTATGGTGATGGCAGGGCTATTGAATAAAACTCTGGTTGCAACCCTCCAGAAAAGAGGATTAAACGCTGTTGGACTTTCAGGTGTGGATGGCGCGATCATTAAAGCGAAAAAGAAAGACAAGATATTGACGGTAGATGAAAAGACCGGAAAAAAAAGATTTCTGTACGGCGATTTTAGCGGAAAAATATTTCACGTAAATGAGAAGTTACTCAAAATCCTGTTAAATAATGGTTTCATTCCTGTAGTCTCGGCGATAGCGGAAAGTGAAGAACACGAACTCTTAAACGTGGATGGAGATAGAACCGCCTTGCACGTGGCTGCTGCCTTGAACGCAGATAAGCTGATCCTTCTAACAGATGTAGAGGGTGTTATCATGGATAACAAAGTAGTGAAAACGATCGGAAAGGATGATATATTTTCATTCATGGAGAAAGTTCAAGGAGGAATGAGAAAAAAACTGTTTGCTTCAAAAGAAGCTCTTGATGTTGGACTGAAAGAAATCATAATTTGCTCCGGCATTCAAGAAAAGCCCATATTAAATGCATTAGATGGAAAAACCGGAACGTCCATCTCATGGAAACATATTTAGGCATGATTATTTGAAAAATATCGGAGAATCCAACATGTTGCCCGATCCAGTAAAATTCCTGAAGGAAATCCTCGAGATTTATTCTCCCTCTGGGAAAGAAGCACCCCTGATAGAATTTCTCAAGTCGAACCTGGAGAAATTGGGATATGCTGTAAATATCGATGGGATTGGCAACATCGTCGTGGAAACCGGAAAAGGTTCACCCACGCTATTGTTTTCATCTCACGTTGATACGATACCGGGTGAGATTCCAATTGAGGAAAAGGATGGGAAAATCTATGGACGTGGAGCCGTTGATGATAAAGGCACGACGGCAGCAATGATCATGGCGATGGTTCAGAGTGAGATTCCTAAAGGAAAACTGATTTATATCGGAGTCATTTCAGAAGAGAATAGCCTGAAGGGAATCGAACATGTCATCAAAGATCATGAGAAATATCAGTTTGATGAAGCCATATTTGGAGAGCCAACACTTCATGACAGGGTAACCGTGGCATATAAAGGACGAATTCATCTTCATTTCACGATAAAAAACAAGACTGGAAGGGGACATGTCGCAGCATCATGGCTTTATACGAATCCCATTGAAGTAATGATGAAATTATGGAACGAAATACAGGAGATCTGTAATGGTTTTAAAGGTAACACTCCATTTACTAAGACAATTCCCAACATTACGATGATTTCTTCGGGACATATTTCGAATACCATTCCTGAAACGTGTGATTTTCACGTTGACTTCAGGTTCCCCCCTGCTGTAAACTCAAATGATATCATTTTAAAAATTGAAAATTTAATTGAAGAAATTGAAAAGCAAAATGATGTCATGATTACTCATGAAGTATTGAGCCAAATTGATGGTTATGAAGTAAATTCTAACGCTAAAATCTTGCGAATCACAAAAAAAGCCATATATAAAGTAACGGGTAAAAGAGCCACTCCTGTAAAGAAAACTGGAACCACATTTATGAACAATCTTGGAATCGGAACACGAGTCCCCGTGATTAGTTACGGTCCAGGAGATCCGAGAAAAGAACATACTAACGATGAGCATATAAGTATCTCAGACTACCTTAAATCTATTGACGTTTTTAAAAAAATCATTCAGTTATACTTTGAAAATAAATAAAATTAAAAAACTACAATCCATTACTTAACAAAAATTTCTCAAATAAAAAATCTGAACGTTTCAAAAACAAGGCGGATGTTATTTAATGTTTTTTTTACACGTTCACTAAAAATATGCTTAACCTCTCCTTTATGTCGTGATCTAATAAGAATAAATGAATTTTTAATGAAACAATTTTTTCTTCAAATCTATTTCTAATTACATTTTAGTTGGTTTCAGAAAAAAGTTTTTAAGGAGACTCGTAGATATTCTCCAAAGGAAATCTCAACAAGAAGTTAAGGTTCCTGTGGACACGCGTTTCCAAGGGATTTCTTGAGAGATATAAAAATTAACATATTGGAAGAAAAAGTGGGGATCATGGTTCAGGAAAATCAGAATCCATTAGATCAGGTATTCAATAAATTTCTTCAAGCCGATAACAAGTTATTTAAAAACAGAGATGCCCTACGACATACATTTGTTCCAAACGAGTTGTTACATAGGAAGCGACAACAGGAACAGATTGGAAATGTATTAGGTCCAGCACTACAAGGTTCAACACCTTCAAATATCTTTTGTTATGGTAGAACGGGAACTGGAAAAACCATCGTTGTGAAATATATTCTAAATTACCTGAAAGATTTATGTGCAAAGGCATCGAAGCCCGTGCCATTAACAAATTATATAAACTGCCGGATTGTAGACACAAACTACAGGGTTTTAGCGAGCCTATGCAAGACCGTGGGAGAGGACGTGCCATTTACGGGCTTACCGACAGATGAAGTTTATCAACGCTTTAAAACAGCATTAGATTCTCAGGATCAGCTTCTGATCATAATTTTGGATGAAGTCGATGAGTTGGTCAAGAAGAAAGATTATAACAAGGTAAATGATATCTTGTATGACTTAACACGAATGAATACTGAATTGGAAAACGCTCGCGTGAGCCTTATCGGGATTTCCAATGATTTGACATTTAAGGAATATTTAGAGCCCCGAGTTTTGAGCGGTCTCAGTCAAGAAGAATGCCTTTTTGAATCATATTCTGCCAGTCAATTAAGGGATATCTTGAATCAACGTGCCGAGATCGGATACCATGAAGGTGCTTTGGCTGAAGGCGTGATTCCGCGAGTCGCAGCATTGGCCGCACGAGAACACGGCGATGCACGACGAGCATTAGATCTATTATTAAAAGCAGGAGAAATTGCAGAACGCAAAGGATTGGATAAGGTAACCGAAGATCACGTGGACATTGCTGAGAAGTTAATTGAAAGTAGCTTGGTTAAAAACGCGGTAAAAAAACTCCCGATGCAAAGCAAGCTGATATTATATAGCATCTACAAAATTGAAGCTTCCAAGAAAATTGCGGAAATCAACACGGGAGAGGTTTTTAGCGTCTATGAGGATTTTTGTAACATTGTGAAAATCAGACCTCTTACCCAACGTCGGGTCAGTGACCTCATTACCGACCTCGACATGCAAGGTATTATCAAGGCAAGCATCATAAATAGAGGAAGATATGGACGAACGAAAAAAATTCAGATAAGCATTCCAAAACAAATCATCGTGGATATCGTTGAAACTGAACATCCTTTCACGCGACTAATGGATGCAAAAATCAAGAAAGAAAAACACGGTTAAACAATATTTTTTATTGTTTTTTCGATTCTTATAACCTTATATTCTCTTTTTTTAACAGAACCTTGTTTTTCTAAATAACCGTCTTCACACAACCTCGCAAGATATGTCGAGATCGTGCTGGATTTTAACTCTTCATCGTACTCGTGGAGATAAAGTTCTCGCACGTGTTCGGAAGTGAACCAACCAATTTTTTCGAGTTTTTCAAGTAATTGAACGAGTTTTCCCATCTTGCTATTTGATTTTCTTTTGAGTGAACTTGGGACGATTCATTCTTTTCCGGTTGGCTTTCGCTAGGTGTCTGAATTCCCTGAAGGCTTTGCACGATTTCGGCTATTTTTATGCCCGCTACATCCTTTGCAAAGCTTAACTTCATTTTTTTTCCATTGACTTCAAATTCCAAATCAATTTTTCCCACAAGGGACACCCGGTTCAATTTTTACTGTCCTTTCTATCTTTGTTTAACTATTAATAAGTTTGTATGAGCTAGCGATAGATGTCGATGTTGCCGAGATGTATAGAAATCTCGCTAACTTGCACATCAAAAGAATTATATTCTGCGTTATGTTTGTTCGGAACAAGACAGATTGGAGCTAGACGTAATAATGTGTGCATTGAACATGGCATCGCTTCGTGTGGAGCAAGCCGAAGATTTAGATGTAGGTAAATGTCGAGTGAGAATTGATCCGGATATAATGGATCAAATGGACATACAAAGCGGTTCGATCATAGAGATAATGGGCAAAAATTCTACGGGAGTCATTGCCTTGCGAGGGAGCACTATTGATAAAGGAAAAGGATTGGCTCGCATGGATGGCGTGATTAGATCAAACATCGGCGTGGCTTTAGGTGATGTTGTCAAGTTAAAAAAAGCACATGCCAGACCTGCACTCGAAATTTTAATTGCACCAATAAGAGGCATATTAAAGGCAGATGCCTTGGAGCCTGTTGCGGCCGCAATTAAAAAAACTCTTGAAGGCAGACCCGTTAAAACATATGAT
>JALGVI010000138.1 GCA_029838215.1 Candidatus Helarchaeota archaeon
GCCATCACCATTGGGCCACAAACGGGTCCTCGCCCGGCTTCGTCAATTCCTGCTATTGTCACCAAGTTCTTCAACGCTCAAGGAATAAAAATCAATTTCGTCTGAGCAACCACTGAAATGGATGCGTGAGCTCAAACGTTTCTTTCTCGGCTAAATAATCAAGAGTCTCTTTGGATGAAGAGATGATTCTTGACTCAAACGGTGTTTTTGTTAAAACTTCGCCTATCGAATCGGAAAAAGTTCGTGTAATGATGACGCAATGTGGATTTAACTCGCGAATGCGCTTCACCACTAATATGTCCCGTTTTGGATCATCTATGAGAATCAAGACGAGATCGAATTGATCAACGGATATCTTCTTGAGGAATTCGAGATCGGTAGGATCGCCATCAAGAAATTTACCTGTCGAAATTATATCGGCTGGTATCTCTTCCTTGCCTTCTTGCATCACTCTAAAGTCGGTCCCACTTTGACTCCACTCCTTACTTAACCGTTCACTAACGTGATTCCAACCAACCATCAACGCTTTTGTTATTTTGATATCTTTAGTGATTTCTTTAATTCTATTTGCTGCAAATAATGACGTGGAAATGGTTTTTACATTGTAGGTTTTTTCCAAGACTTCTGCAATATCGTCTTCAAAAACACGCGCAATGATGTGGATTCTCGGCACCAATTCTCGAATTCGTGTTATTGTCAACAGAAGAACGTCCAAATCGTCTTCTGCAATAAAAACCAAAAATGCTTCTTCAATACTCGCATCTTTTAATGCCTGCTCATCCCACGGGTCGTCTGCCACTACCGGTTTTTCCTGTTCAATTAAGTTCTCAATCTTACTCATGTCCTTTTCAATTAACACGTAGGATCTTTTCAGAGAATCAAGGTATTCAACGACTCTTCGACCGATATTCGTGTAGCCAATTATCACGACATGTTCACTCATCAATTGAGATGCGGTATAATTCCACCGTGATTAGTGAGAATATCAAGCCAAAAATGATGAATTCAGAAAAAACAGGATAAAAATGTCCGTACGGCATGTTCAGGTCGGTAAAATAGAAAAGAACCAAAACCGCATCAACAAAAGCATTCTGAGTGGTTCCCTGAAATCCGATCATGAATAGCATGACAAAAACCAGATAATTAATCAGAAACCAGGAGAGAATGATAGAGAAAGCAATCCAATTTTGTCTAAAAAGAAGCTTAAATTTAATCCAACTTTTTTTCGACATTTAAATCCCCTTAAAATTTATCTTTCTTATTGATAATTGAATTAATTTCCGTGCTCTCCATTTAAAAATTCTACTTATCCTTCTACACAAATAGGAAAACCTATTGGAACTGAATTGTGCGATAATGTTACTGAGACAATAAAGAAGTGTCTATTATATGGTGAAAGAATAATTTGTTTATTAAGCTCGTCAGAAATTTGTTAATTCTGTTGTTACTTTTGGGTTTCTTGACTTAAATCCATTTCGCTGGAATTATCATCTTCTATGTTTTCAGCACTAGAAGTAATTAAATTAATTCTCTTTAATAAAGCTGATAAAAAATGAAATAGAAACACGTAAAGTTAAGAATTAATTTTTTTTCTCATATTTTTGGATAGATACATATCAAATATCTTGAAAAATCAAGAATAAAAGCGTTAGAAAAAGAACGGTCAGCTTCGAATTTCTGACCCGCTAAAGATAATAATTTCAGTTATACCTAGTTAATTTCCAATAAGTTTTTCCCCCTTCACCCTTACCTACTTGAATAATTCTTCCCTTAGAAGTAATTTTTTCTAATATTCTTAGATATTTTTTGACTGTTTGGGAGTTTAAACCCGTTTCTTTTGAAATTTGATGTGGTGTTAAAAAATCTTCAATTTCTTTGTGTTTTTCCTGTTGTTTTTCTAAATATGAACAGATTCGCATTAAAATCTCTGGTACTGGAGTCTTCTTTTTCATTTGAACCATTTTTTTTAAATTTTTCTACATTTTCTTGAAATGAGCATTTTGTCGGACACCGTATATACATAACCAAAAACAATTATAAATGTGAGCTACATCATACTTACATAAAATACTTTATACCTTTGTGCAAATATTATTTATATCAATTCAAGATTATGCACATATATCTAAGTTAAATCAAATCAAAATTAGTGTAGTTGGTGAAAATTTTTGGTCCAAAATGACGCAATTGATATTTCGGTATATTTAAAGAATTTTACTTTTGAAGAAGACTTAGAATCATATTTAGAGGGAGGAAAAATAACTAAAGTTGAAAGTATATCAATAAATGATTCCAAAATCCAAAAATATATTAATGAATATTGGACTTCCAAACAAAGACAAGCTTCATCACTGCATGAAATTTCGTATAGAGCTTGTTTTAAGCCCCAACTACCCCGATTTTTCATAAAATTATTGACTTCAAAAAACGATTTTGTATATGATCCTTTTAGTGGACGTGGAACTACAATAATTGAAGGTGCTTTACTTGGACGTAATGTTATTTCTAATGATATCAATCCTTTAAGTGAGATTCTTGCAAGACCAAGATTACTTATACCAAAATATCATGAAGTAAAAAAGAGATTATATGAAATACCTTTTGATGATAATAATAAGGCAGAAATTGATATTTCTATGTTTTATCATCCTAGTACGGAATCGGAATTAGTTTCAATAAAGAAATATTTGAAAAATAAGAAACTAAATAACGAAGAAGATAATATCGATAAATGGATTCGAATGATTGCAACTAATAGACTAACTGGGCATTCAAAAGGATTTTTCTCAGTCTATACCTTACCACCCAATCAAGCAGTTACTCCAGAACGACAAAGAAAAATTAACAAAATAAGAAATCAAAAGCCTGATTATAGAGACACGCGACAGCTAATCTTAAAAAAATTTAAATCTCTTTTAAGGAATTTAAATGAAAATCAGATTGAAAATCTTAAAAAATCTTTTAAAAAAGCAATCTTTTTAAGTAGGGATGCTAGATCGACCCCAGAAATAGAAAATGAATCTGTTGATTTGACCGTAACTTCACCTCCATTCTTAGACGTGGTTCAATATTCAAAAGATAATTGGCTCCGACTTTGGTTTAACTCAATAGAAGAAAAATGTATTTCAAAAAAGATATCTGTTGTAAAAACAATTGAAAAATGGTCTTCAATAATGCGAGATGTTTTTAAAGAACTATTTCGAATTACTAAGGAAAATGGTTGGGTTGCTTTTGAAGTAGGGGAAATAAGACAGAAAAAGATTAATTTAGAAGAATTTATTGTTCCAATTGGATTGAAAGTGGGATTTAATTGTAAGGGTATTTTAATAAATTTACAAAATTTCACGAAAACTTCAAGGATTTGGGGAATTCAAAATAATAAATTTGGAACTAACACTAATCGAATAGTAATATTTAAAAAAGAATGATGAAATAAAAGTAAATTAAGAGAATTACTTTGAAAGAGGGATGTTATGATTCATAGAAATTGTAGATGTGAGGATAATCCTTGGATCAGAAGAGCCAACGATATTATTGACGATTCATCTATTCCCCTTGAGCAGATCGAAACTCTAAAGTTTTTATTAGAAAATGGGTATTGTGGAATGAGAAATCGTGTGAAAGAACAAAAAATTGTGGATCATCTAAATACAAAAGGGTTCAGATTTAATAAGGAGACTTTTCAAACACGAGTTTTTACTGAGCTAAAAAGACGAGGTGTGGTTGTTAGTTTAATATATCCTGGACCACAAGGAGGTGTTTTTATTCCTTGTAACGAAACGGAATTAATTGAAGTAGCAAAACAAGTATTTGATAGAGTTATTCAACAATTAGTCAATTTAGAAGGTATGTTAAGTGGAACAAGTATACTGACTCAAGTTGAAGAAACAACGCGATTAGTTAAATCAAAGAAAGACAGATTGTAAATACTTTTTAAAAAATACTAAGGATATTTTTATTCAAAATTATTCTGAATCTTGAAAAGCAATGCCCGAGAATAAATGGACTGTCTTGGCGGTAACCACGGTTGGCTCCTTTATGAGCTCTCTTGATTCAAGCATAATGAACATTGCAATCCCGGCTCTTTCTGCAGAATTAGGCGCATCTTTTGAAATTGCTCAATGGATTCCCATCATATATCTCTTGATGATGGCGGTAACTTTAATTGGCTTTGGCAGATTGTCCGATCTCAAGGGAAGGAAGCACTTTTATTTGTTTGGCATTGTTTTATTCACCAGTGCGAGCCTTCTTTCCGCAACAACGCTCTCTGCCGAGTTTTTAATTGTATTTCGTGGCATTCAAGGTGTTGGAGCTTCTTTAATAACTGCAAATGCTATATCAATGATAACCGAAGTCTTTCCACCACGAGAAACGGGAAAAGCCCTCGGAATAAACGTGGCATCCATCTATTTTGGTTTGGTTTTGGGACCCGTATTAGGGGGGATTCTCGTAAACTTCTTTACTTGGCGGAGCATATTTTTCATTAACATACCAATTGGGATCGCCATTACCATTACTGGGTTAATGAAACTTGAGAAAAAAGAAGCTGTCAGTAAGGGAGAAAGCTTTGACTATATTGGAACTTTTTTCTTTGGAATTTTTTTGGCAACTCTTCTATTGGTATTCACCTTTGCAAAAACGTGGGGCACTTTCTCGGTGGCTTTTTTCATTCCGTTTTTAATCGGTAACCTGATGTTATTTCCTGTTTTTATCGAACAGGTCATAATGATCTTGTTAGTCATATCGCTGGCGAGTCTGGTGGTCTTTCTCATCGTAGAGCATCGTGTCAAGTATCCAATGATAAACCCTTCATTATTTCGTAAAAATAGGGTTTTTGCAGCAGCGAATACCGCGGCGCTTTTAAATTACGTGGCACTTATGGGTGTTTCCTTTTTACTTTCCATTTATTTACAATCAATTTTAGGAATTCCTGCAATGATTGCAGGATTCATTTTGGTTCCAACCACGATTTTAATGGCGGTTGTCTCGCCCTTGAGCGGAAGACTTTCTGATAAAGTAGGGACGCGTGTTCTTTGTTCTGTTGGCATGGGTTTGATGGCAGTAGCGATGCTCATCGTGATCCTAACGATTTCCATTAATCCAATTATTAGCATAATTGCAGGAGAAATCTGTCTCGGTTTGGGAATCGGTCTATTTTCATCTCCGAATCAATCTGCCATAATGAAATCCGTCGAGAAAAAGGAATTAGGAATTGCTTCGGGGACTCTATCTACCATGCGCGTGACTGGTCAATCCGTTAGCGTGGCTTTATTGAGCCTGGTATTGGGCTTTTTCATTCCGCCT
>JALGVI010000139.1 GCA_029838215.1 Candidatus Helarchaeota archaeon
GACGTGGAAACGACGATCAAGGCATTGCGAAGACAATGAATCAAATTTCCATCATGATCGAGAATGAAATAAAACAAAATCCTGATTATTCCAATTCAAACTTGCTAAAAGATAATTCGATTCTTCATGAATTAATCGTTGACAACGCGATCGATCAAATACCCCCTCTTCACGATAGTTCTGAGCTTCAAGATTTGGCTCTTAAAGGATACGTTGTCGCCGCAAGATTTGCCGAAAAGGCAAAAGATTATCCTCTTCTTGCGAATATCTACAATAACATCGGGATGAGCTATTTTGAAGCGCAGCAATACGACGAAGCCGAGTCGTTTTTCCATAAAAAAATGGATGCCTATGCGAAAGCCGACATGACGAACGACGAAATCAACGTGTTCAACGAACTCATCATCATAAATAAAAATAGAGGAGATGAGAAAGAAGTAATTAGCCTTTACAAGAAGGCAATTCAGCGCTCCGAAAAGGCTCAAGATTTGGAATGGCTTCGGAAATTCAACAGTGAACTCGGATATTTTTTCCAATCATTAAAAGATTATCAGAATTCGAATATTTATTTCGAAGCAAAACTTGAAAATTGCAAAAAACTGAATGATGCAGGTGGCATTAACTCGTCTCTCCAAATGTTGGGGACCAATTACTTTAATGCCGGTCAACGCGAAAATGCGATCGCTTATTTTGAGCGCGCTGTAAAACACGCTCGACAAATGGGAGATGCCAATTTAATATTAAAGAATACGAACAATCTTGCCTACATCCACCGCACAATGGACCATCGTGATGAAGCCATCAGTTTATATGAGAAAGTCGTAGAATTTGGGCTGGAAAATGCGAAAATAGAAGATGCATTATCTGCACTTCAGTCAATTGCCATGATATATTTTAATGCAGGCAACCTTGCTAAAGCCATAGAGTATTTAAAGAAAGAAATTGAACCGATTCGACAATTGGAAGATAATAAACGGTTGGCACAATTATACCTCGATATTGGAAACACGTATAATCGTGGTGTGGATTCAAAATCAGCCATTAAATATTTTTCACTTAGGGCTAATGTTCTTGGAGAAATGAAAGATGTAGAGTCCATTGAAGCACTAGCAATGACTCACAACACGATTGGAATGGTATATTATAATTTGGAGGACTATAAAAACGCACTTGATTCCTATTCGGATGGATTGCGTATCATGAATGAATCAATGTCGAATATTGACGCAAGTTCGTCAAGGGAAGTTGCAGGAGAAGTAAGAGATTTATCGAGGGAATTACTTTCGGCTAAAGCTTCACTCCTTCAAAATTGTGGCACGGCATTACGACAATTACGTGAATTCGATGAAGCAATGAAAAATTTTAATGCTTCCGTAGAAATCAACATGGAATTGAAGAATTTAAGTGAAGTTGCATGGACTCATGGTAGCATTTCACGGCTGTTTGAAATGAAGGAAGACATGCAACAAGCGATCCACTTCAGAAAGAAAGCCTTGAAAATATACGAAGATTTAAAAGACCTAAACATGCAAAAATCGTCATTGAATTCGCTTTTTGAATTATATGAAAAAATTGGAGATAAAGAATTAATGCAGGAAGTAAAAAGGAAATTAGATTCCATGTAAAGAATCCGACGAGATTTCCGAAATCAATTATTTTTCCGTTTCTTCTTTGTCAGGTTCGGTTTCGGGTTCCGCCGATTCAGTTTTTTCTTTTTCGGGTTCGGCTTCTATCTTGGCTTCGTCGGTTTTTTCTTCCGTGGGCTTGGTTTCTTCTTTTTCGGGTTCGGCTTCTATCTTGGTTTCATCGGTTTTTTCTTCAGTGGTTTCAAGTTCTTCAGGCGTCTTTTTTGCTTTTTTTGCCTTCTTTGTCTTGCTTTTTTCCGTGGTTTTTTTCGTCTTCTTTGGTTTCGGCAAGAATTTCTTGTATCCTTCCAGATCAGTGTCGAGACGAGTATAAATCTGAATCTTGTTACTTTTGGCAACGAGCTTGATTTTTTCACTTGCATGAAGCTCTTGCAGGAACTTTTTAGCGATTGATTGCACGATATTATATCTCAAGGCGATTTTTGAAACCGTGATTTCTTTCATGCGTGGTATTTCTTCCAGCATCTGCCCGCGAAGTTCGTCATCAATAAATACTGCGCGGTCTACCTTATCGAAATCACCCGACTGTTTTGGACCGCCCCATCGTTTTGGTTGTTTTGTCTTTTTTTGGTCTTTATCCGGTTTTTGTTGCTTGCCCTTGCCCATTAGTTACACCAATAGGTTTTTCTCTTACGATCTAAGAATCCGTTGTTCGTAAGCTAAATGTGTTAATGATTAGTTCGTTTTTAAAATTTTTTACTTTTTGAATGGCTTAAAATAAAGAAGAAAGCAGGGATTGGAAAAAAAGGAATTTTAAAAAAAAGACAGAAACGTATTACTTGGCTTCTTCGTCACCCGTGAGGGCAATCAGTGTTGCAGACCGTTTGACGCCAGGTGATCGTCGAATTTTTAGTACTAATGAATTTAGTTCACCCATCCCTTCGGTTTCAATTTCGACGATAACATCCCATGCACCGTATACGATATATGCGTTTTTCACTTCGGGAATGTCCCGCAGGCTTTTTACGATGTTATATTCTTCTCCAGATCCTACTTCGATGAGTAGAAATGCAATTGTTTTCATCATGATACCTCAAAAACACCATTTTTAATTCAAGACAATACCTCTATATTTCGGAATTTTTTATCTACCTTAATGGAGAATGCAGCCGCTTATTTTAAAGATTTTCGTGGATTTTATGCTTGATGAAATATTATATGTGCATTTAACTTAAAAAAATTTCAAGAAATAACCAAAGATTTTAATTTTGATTTTTCCTGAATTTACCAAATTTATAAAGGAGTTCTTTAATGAAAAAAATGAAAGAACGCCTAGTTTCGCATTAACTAGCGAGAATACCTCCTTGTATTTTAAAAAAGGACAGAGACTTTATGGTGTCTGCCGAGTCTACAGGAGAAATACAAAAGAATGGAAGCTAAACAAGTAGAAATAATTAATTTACTGAAGTCCCACCATAAGATGTTCAGTGAAGCAATCCCTTTAATTGCAAGTGAAAATATCACTTCCCCTGCAGTCCGTGAAGCGATCATTTCGGATTTAAGCCATCGTTATGCAGAAGGCTGGCCGGGCATGAGAGTTTATGCGGGATGCAAGTACATTGATGAGATCGAATTGAAGTGCATGGAATATGTCAAGCAATTTTGGAATGCCGATTTTGCAGATGTCAGACCGATCTCAGGCGTAATGGCAAATCTCGTTGCATACACGGCCTTATCTCAGCCAGGAGACAAGATGATGTGCATGCCCATTCCCCAAGGAGGGCATATCAGTCACAATCGAACCGCAAAAAATGTTCACGGCTTAAATCTTGAATTCTTCGAATTTGATGAAAATAAAATGAACTTGGACGTTGAGAAGAGCATTGAAAATTTAAAAGAATTTAAACCGCGAATTTGTTTATTTGGTGCTTCGGTCTTCTTATTTCCGCATCCTGTTAAAGAAATTAGTGAAGTAGCCCGTGAGCTTGGTGCAAGTGTAATTTATGATGCCGCACATGTTGCAGGATTAATTGGTTCGGGCTATTTTCAAGACCCCCTGCGTGAAGGCGCAGACATCATGACACTGAGCACGCATAAAACATTTCCCGGTCCTCAACACGGGCTTGTACTCTCCGATAAAAAAGATGAAGAGTTATACAAAAAACTTCGCCTCGCAGCATTTCCATCATTACACAGCAACCACCATCTTCATAATGTAGCGGGATTAGCAATTGCAGCCGCGGAAATGATAGAATTTGGAAAGGAATATCACGGTCAAATAATAAAGAATGCCAAGGCATTGGCAAAAGCTCTTGATGATCAAGGTTTTGAAGTGCTGTGTGCTGAGATGGATTATACTAAAAGCCACATGATCATTGCTGATATTTCAAATTTTGAAGAAAAAGTTGGTCTTGGTGCCGATATTGAGAAGAAATTGGAACGCTGTAATATCATTCTCAACCGAAACCTGATTCCCAAAGATCTTAAAAATGGACGGAACTTCCGGAACCCATCGGGAATACGAATTGGGACTTCAGAAGTCACCCGGCTGGGCATGAAAGAACCGGAAATGAAATACATAGCCGAACTCATTAAAAACGCCATCATTGACGAAAAAAATGAAGAAAAAGTAAAGGCTGAAGTAAAGAGTTTCAGGAAGAAATTCCAAAAAGTGCATTACTGTTTTAGCAGCAAGACAAAAGCATATGAATACATCGAAATCAAGTAATCAGGTCATTTCTTCACTGATTCAATTTTTTATACATCTTCTTATTTTGCTTGTAGATTTCTAAGAATTCCTTGAATAATTGGTCATATATTTTTCGATTGCTTGAATTTGGCTTGAA
>JALGVI010000061.1 GCA_029838215.1 Candidatus Helarchaeota archaeon
CGTGAATCTTCCGATTTATTCATGAAGAAAACTGAGGAACTGAACATGTCGTCATTTGAGAATGAAAGTGTCAAGCGGGCCATTCAAGACTTGAACGTGGGAAAATTCATCCTTGTTTATGATGTTGATGGTCGTGAGGAAGAGGTAGACTTGGTAGTTTTAGCCGAAAAAGTTACAAATGAACACGTTTACCATTTGCGTCATGATGCGGGTGGTTTGATCTGTATTGCCATGGATAAAAAGATTGGTGATGGTTTAGGACTCCCATTTATGGCAGAAGTGTATTCAAAGCTGCGGAGTGAATATCAAATTTTCGAATCCGTTGCACCATATGGTCATAAAGAGGAACGTTGTAGTTATGGCGACAAGCCTTCTTTTAGCATTACCATAAACCATCGCAATACACGTACAGGAATAACGGACCATGATCGTGCACTAACAATTTCAGAATTTGCAAAGCTTGGACGACAAGTATTTCACAACGGAGTGGATCCGGTGGCATATCGCGAGCAATTTGGTAAGAATTTTAGGGCTCCCGGACACACGCATTTACTTTTAGCTGCGCCTCAATTGTTGAAGGATCGAAAAGGACACACGGAATTAACGGTTACTTTGGCTCGGTTAGGAAATTTGACACCCGTTATTGTTCTCTGCGAAATGCTTGATGGCAAGACAGGTAGAGCACTTTCCTTGAAAAAAGCGCGAGAATATGCCCGAGAACATGGTTTGGTAATGGTCGAAGGCAAGGAAATCATAAGCGCATTTAACGAGCAGTTCAAGGAGTTATTCATTCAAAATGCCTAAAATAAAAGTTGGCATTGCAGACACGACCTTTGCCCGCGTGGACATGGGTGCCATGGCAATTGACGAGCTCCTTCAATTGACATCTAAAATCGAAGTTGTCCGATATACTGTTCCTGGAATGAAGGATTTACCTGTTGCTTGTAAGATACTTTTTGAGCAACATGATTGTGCGATTTGCATGGCTATAGGGATGCCGGGACCTGCTGATAAAGATAAAATCTGTGCGCACGAAGCGTCGCAAGGAATTATCAATTGTCAATTGCAAACAGGCAGGCACATTATCGAATGTTTTGTCCACGAAGATGAAGCAGAAACTCCGAAAGAATTAATAGAAGTATGTGAAAATCGGTCGCGAAAACACGCACGTAATATTTTTTATCTTTTATTTGATAAAAAATGGTTCATAAAAAATGCAGGAAAGGGTCTTCGGCAGGGATTTCCTGATGCGGGACCCATAAAAGCTTGAAAATGGTGTGAAACATGTCTGAAGAAATACGATTAGGATTTGTCGTGGGTGAATTCCATTACGACATCACTAGCATGATGCTTGAAAAAGCTAAAGAACACGCCGAATTCCTCGGTTGTAAGGTAATTACCGTCTTTAAGGTTCCTGGTAGCTTTGACATGCCTTTAGCAATTAAGACTCTATTAAAGCGAGATGATATTGATGCCGTGGTTTGTATTGGTGCCGTTATCACGGGTGATACGGATCATGACCAAATTGTTGCTCAGCACGCTGCACGAAAAATGGTAGATCTATCTTTGGAATTTGATAAACCCGTTGCTTTGGGTGTATCGGGACCGGGCATGACAAGGCTTGAAGCCGTTGAAAGAATCGAAGATTTTGCACGGCGTTCTACAGAAAGCGCGGTAAAAATGGTTAAGAGAAAAAGAGAACAATCTAAATGAGGAACTATCTTTGATTCAAATTACAATAATCCAATTAGATAATTTTGGTCCATACACGGAAACGCTAGGTGACGATAGAGAGCATGATGTCCAAATAGTATTGGCAAAAGCTTACCTGCTCTTGCAGGATCTTTTCAGCCGGAAGAATGGGCTTGTTTTTCAAGCCTCCAAGGACAACATGATCGCCGTGACCAATGGAATCTCCATCAAAGAACACGAACAAATCATGAATCTATTCGAGCAAGAACTTCAAATCACGTGTTCCATGGGGATTGGTGTGGGAATAACACCGATGGAAGCTCAGATAAAAGCTTCTAGAGCCCTGCAAAAGATGGGTAGTGCACAATCTTCTCGTCGGAAAGTTCTTGCGAATAATGGATCGATTCCAGAACCAAATGGAGCCATTCATATCGCCCACGTAGACATCAACGATTTCACGATTCACGCGACAGATAAAAATCCCATTTATGATAATTTTTATTTACTAAATCGAAGTTATCTCACGCTAATGGAGTCATTCCAAAAAATCGGAGCACTCTGTTTTTTTAATGGAGGAGATAACTTCGTTACAATTTGTCCTGAGAATTTCCCTCTTGATGAATTCAAGCGAATTATTTCAAATTATGAAAGACTCCATAGTCCATGGAAGCTGAAAGCAGGGATTGGAAAGGGCGACACTGCAAAAATTGCCATGCTAAATGCGAATAAAGGATTGACAACCATTCGAAAGCACGAATCGGAAGACATGATTGTTTTGGTGGAGTAGCGTGTGTCCTCAAATACTCTTTTTGTAAAACATGCCTTGATTGGAGAAGAATTGGAGCTCAAGCAAAACGTCGAATTGAAGTATTCTGAAGGATACATCGATAGGATTTCCATTGACGTCAAGGCATCGACTGAACCCAAAATCACGGATTGTCTTTTGATTCCAGGGCTCATTAACGGTCATACCCATATCGGTGATTCTTTTGCGAAGGAAATGGGGTATGGAAAGACACTTTCAGAGGTAGTTGAGCCTCCAAACGGGATTAAGCATCGACTTCTATCAACCGTTTCCCAAGAAGAACTCATTTCTGGGATGAGATTAGCGATTAGGGAAATGCTTTCTAGTGGAACAACGTTATTTGCAGATTATCGAGAAGGTGGAATTGATGGCATTTATGCATTAAAGCAATTATTAAAAGAGAGCATGATTAAAAGCATCATTCTCGGGCGACCTCACCCTACGGTTGACATGGAGAAGTTGCAAAACGTTTTAAAAATGTCGGATGGTCTCGGAATCAATTCAATAAACCTCCTATCCGATTCCGAGTTAGAACTCGCGAAATTATTTTGCGTGGAAGGTCAGAAAATTATCTCGACCCATGCGTCAGAAACAAGCCAAGAACGTGACATTTCTTTTCAAAAACACGGTAAATCAGACATCGAGCGAGCCATTAACACTTTCAATGCAGAGTATTTGATCCATTGCATTTATAGTAACGACAATGACTTGGATTTGATAGCAAAAAAGAACGTTGCCGTAGGAATCTGTCCACGGGCTAACCATTATTTTGGCTTAGACGTGCCTCCCATCCAAAAGATGATTGAACGTGACATAACGCTTTGTCTGGGAACGGATAACGTGATGGCAAATTCACCGGATCTCTTTCGTGAAATGGAATTTTTGGCGAAATATGCCTGTCATTTGAAGAATCCCATTCCAGCAAGAGAGATTTTAAAGATGGTGACCATCAATCCTGCTCGTGTATTTCGCCTCGATCACATACTTGGATGCTTGAAAGAAATGAACAGGGCAGATTTTTTTCTTCTTGATCTTACAGCACCAAATCTCCGTCCTATTAATCAATCTCATATCTATGAGACCATCGTATTACGTGCAAAAGCAAGTAATGTAGTTTCAACACACGTTAATGGCATGAAAACCCACGACCGGAGGGAGTTGCTGTCCTAACCGACATCACCATCCCAAAATCTCGTCCGTATGTCATATTAAATGCAGCCATGAGTGTTGACGGCAAAATTGCTTCCAGAGTAGGGGATTGCGAGTTCTCTGATGACGAAGATTGGAAGCGCGTTCACAAGTTGCGTGCAAGCGTAGACGCGATCATGGTCGGCAGGAGGACAATTGAAACAGACGATTCGAAGTTGACGATAAAATCATTTCCAGATTTTAAAATTCCTATTTCAAAATTCCCCACGAGAGTCGTGGTTGATGGTTTGGCGAAGACACCAGCCACGGCGCGGATATTCACCGTAGAATTGGAACATTATCCATCAATTCTCGCTACTACGACAAATGCCCCGAAAGAGAAACTTGACGAAATCAGAGCATTAGGCGTGAAAGTATTGGTTTGTGGGAAGGGACCTCGAGTTGATCTCGTTCACTTGATGAGAGACCTCCGCACGATGAACATTCGAACGCTCCTTTTAGAAGGTGGTGGAACTTTAAATTTCAGCATGTTGGAGAATGATTTAATAGATGAGGTGAGCCTTTCTGTGGCGCCTGTTCTTGTTGGTGGACTATCAGCCACTTCATTAATTGGTGGAAAGGGCTTTGATAAAATTAAGCAATCCTGTCAATTAGAACTCATTGAATTCGAAAAACTCGGAAAGAACCTCTTCGTGCGATATTTGGTTCGACGGAATGGCGAAAAAACGTGAAAAGGAAAATACTTCCCATTGGTTCATTCGAACAGCACGGTCCACACCTACCGTTAGAAACAGATTCACTCATTGCAGAAAAAATTTCTCGAGAACTCTCGCGAAATATTCAGGCAGACCTCCTAGAGACGATCAAGGTGAGCTGTTCCGATGAACACGCGGATTTTTCAGGAACTAAAAGCATTTCAGGGGAAACTTTCGAAGAATTAATAATTAAAGTACTTAAAAAAGAACTCAATTCCACGCAACAATTAATTGTTTTCAATGCGCATGGTGGAAATTCTCAAATACTTAAGAAAATTGCAAGATCCAATCCAGAAGTCCTATTTCTCGATTTATTTGAAACCATTAAAGGCCATCTCATCCAAACCCGCGATTCTTCTTTGGGTGGAATATGTCATGCAGGTGAATTTGAGACTTCGTTAATGATGTATTTGTTTCCATCTTTAGTAAGGGTTCAAGAAATCAAGCCTGAAATCGTAACGCTCGTTCCAGAGCTCGACCCGGATTTTGACGGTAATCCGCCAAAAACGTGGAAGACGATAAAATTTAGTAAATCGGGCGTATTAGGAGATCCAACGAAAGCAACCAAATCAAAAGGGGAAGCTTGGTTTAAAATAATAATTAAAGAATGCTTGAATCGCATTAATTGTTAAAAAAAATGAAGAAAAACATGTTAATCTTTTTCTAGCTGATCCAATTTCGTGAAGATTATCTTCTTTGCCTGAATCCATTTCTCATATTCTTGCTTACAATTAGCATCCAGACCGAATTTTTGAAAAGTGGGTAGGTTTCCTTCAATCCAATTCGCCAAATCAGTATCGTAACCATCAATGCTGGTCCGTAATTCTTGACTTCGCGATACGACCAGTTCCATTAGCTCTGAAAGTTGTGTCATGTAATATGAAATACTTTCAGTAATGTTCTTTTCCATCTCTACTAGGAGGTTTTTAACAGGTTCTGGACTTGCCACGGTGACCGTCTTCTCGGCTACTTCACCGGGTCTAACAATTTCTTCCTTGACACCTTCTGGTGCTAGTTGGTTGATGATATCTTTTATGGTATCTAGAAAAATCTGAGTTTTTTGATCTCCAAATTCCCCACTTATCGTATTAACTATGGTTCCAGCTTCGGAGAGAATTGGAGTGAATCCCTGTTTCAGGTCAAATAGACATTGGTATATCAAAGGTTCATTCTCCATTTGACCAGCATGACAAGTCATCACGCCGCGCTTTTGATCTGTAAACACGACGGTAATTATAGGAGACCCAAGTCCGGTGCTTTCACCTTTTTCTTTAATGACGGCATCTAATGACAATAGTCCCCCTCCAAATGCATCAGCATCAACATTAATTTGATCTTGTTTATGAAAGGCAATTGGCAATCCCAACTCATTCGTAATGCTTTGTACAAGAATGAGCGGATTTTTACCTTGAGTGAGAACGGCATCAATCACGTCGAAATCATCAATGGCTTCTTGATATATCCCAATGGAAGAAGCAGATCCTCTATATAACGTAGGGAGAACTTCAGATACACCTCTCACGACGGAGAAATCATAGCCTTGGAGTCCTAACTCATTTATCCACATATTTACAAGATCATTTAATGATGAACTAATAACATCCGTGTCCAACGCAAATTGATCGCGATGGTCTAACAAAATTATGAGATATCCCAATCCAATTTCGATCCCGATGATGGTAAGATCATGAAAAATTGAGATGTGAACGACTTCTTTCCCTAGATTAAGGAATTCGCAAATTTCCTGAGCCGCCTTATAGCAACTCGACTCCATCGCCCCTAACCCTTCAATGGGTGAAATTCGCAGGACTTTAGAGATAACCAACCCTACCTTATCACATATCAAGACTTCTTTTATTGATCTCGATGATCGCAAGATTTTTGCAAGTATTGTTTGAGGAGATATTGACATTTGATCTCTCTCTCCGAGCTCATTTCATGAAATATTTAATATTATCTATCAAATTAAGATATAATTATTCCTATTTTTTTCCATTTTTTTTTCAAATACAAGAACATACATGTATTTCTTAAATTTAATGATCATTTCATTTAGAAAAAATGAATGAATTTTAATTTATTATTCGTCCTTTATCCATTTGCTTTCAAATTTTTTTCCAGGGTTCAAGATATTATTCGGATCAAATACTTTTTTAATTTGCAACATGTAATCAATTGCTTTTCCGTGTTCATATTGGTTGAATCCTCCAAGACGATCTCCGTCTCCAATGTATGTTGACATTGTTCCTTCTAAATCGACTGCCATTTTTGACATGTCTTTCACGTAAGCGTAAAAGTGCTTCACTTCGTCAGGATCCATGTCATTCACGAAAACCGCAAATGAGATACTTGGTCCTATCCTATTTGGACGTTGCATGTATACGCACATGCCGAGAACATCGATTTGATGTTTTTCCGTAAAATATAGATATTTTTCGTATGCTTCTTCTATTCTCCCGATGGGAATTCCCAAGTCGGCAGCTCCAAATTTCTTTTGCCGTTGAGAGTCAGGCCATTTTTGGTTAAATGGTTCAAATTCTAGCGTGTGTTTACTCTTCCACCAACTTCCCGTTAAATCCACTTCCTTCACGCGCTGTCCACCGTGTTCATTTAACAACTTGAGGCAATATTTCTGCGAAAAATCGACCACTTCTTCATCCCCGCCAAAGGAAATGAATAAGAGAGCTGCTGCCCATTCAGGAATTTCTGGATCCTTTCCGTGTTTCATTCGATATGCGTGCGTGTAAAATCCCAATCGTTTTTTACAGTTAACATGAGCTGATTCAATACATAATCCGGCTTGTAACACGCGAATTAGCCCCTGAATGGCGTTTTTTACGGATGGAAAAATAATGGCTTCGATTCGTCTTTCCTTGGGAATGGGAAATATTTTCAACGTGCATTCTGTAATGACACCCAACGTTCCCTCTGCATTGATCATTAGCCAGTGTAATTTATAACCCGTGGAAGAACAGAGAGCTTTGCGATGTCCGAAGCGAACGATGTCTCCAGTACCGGTAACCAGCACGAGATTTAACAAGTAATCGCCAATTTTTCCATATTTGATTCCAAATGTACTATCATTATCACAAGAAATAGCAGCTCCAACAGTAGACGAAGGTTTGGATTCAGGATCGTGCGGCCACCATAAATCGTATTTACTCAGTTCTTCATTCAATTTCAGAACCGTAATCCCTACTTGCGTTGTTACGGTTAAATTCTCGGGATCCACCTCGATGACCTTGTCAAGCCCTTTAGAATCGATTACAATGCATCCATCAATTGGGACGGCTCCACCTCCCATTCCGGTCAAACCCGCTGCAGTCACGACAGGAATCTCATGTCTATTTGCAATGGATACAGCTTTTGACACGTCATCCGTGGTTCGTGGTCTCACGACAATGCTGGGTAAGTGAGTTTCGGTCGATGGTCTTGGCGACCAATCCCGTGAATACGTCATTGAGTGAAACGAATCCGTTACGACTTTATCCTTACCAATTGCAGCTCGAATTTCTTCAGCTATCTTTTCTACGTCCACGTAAACGCCACCAAAAAATTGAAGATGTTAAAAAACTCTACTTATTAACTAATGATTCATGTTGTTTTAAGGATATTGATCTTGCAATGACCACGAAATGCATTATTTTTTTAGGTCCTGCGGGTGCGGGTAAGAGCTGCCTCTGTGGCACATTCGGAAGCTGGTTGAAACGTGAAAAATATGGAGTCAAATACGTGAACCTCGATGCTGCCACTAACTACATACCTTACAAAGCCGATTTCGACATTCGAGATTTTTTTACAACTCAGGAAATCATGAAACAAGAGAAAATTGGTCCGAATGGCGCAATCTTGAGAGCAAATGAAAAGATCAACGAATTTTTTAACGTAATACTCGAATCATTCGTATCGTGGAAGACCGAATTCATTCTAATTGACACGCCAGGTCAACTTGAAACATTTATTTTTCAACCATCCGGTCCGACATTCCTGCAAAATCTTCAGGAACATTTCGATACTGTTGGTATTTATCTCTTGGATGTTGAAACATTTGGCAAAAAATCACGAGCAAGTGAACTCGTGGTGAATTTACTTCTTTATACAGCAGTGTTATTGAAAATTAACATAAATATTTTACCCGTATTATCAAAATCAGATAAAATTTCACGGGAAAGAGACCTCAGGAAAATGTTGCAGGACACATTATATTTGAAACAAGTAATCATGGAAAACAATGATATTGGAGCCATAAAAGGAGTCGTTTTACCAATAATCGAGCATATTTTGGAACCTTTTGCTCGGGTAATCTTGACTTCTAGTAAAACGAACGATTTTTCAAGCCTTTTCTCCTTGATCCACGAAAATTTCTGCTCTTGTGGAGACTTGTCCTGAAATCAAACTAAATTCGAGAATTACATGAAGCATATTTATTATAATTAAATTCATATATATGGATATCATATTCTCAACACGAACTCGCAAATCTGGTGGAATCATGGGAAAAGATACGAATAACAAGAAGCCGTCAAATCCCATTATTTCAATATCCATACCTGACTCGTTATTGGAAAAACTCGACACGATCATTAATGAACGGGGATACTCATCAAGAAGCGAGGCGATTAGGGATTCGATTCGTGGATATATTAGCGATTATAATTGGGAGAGTAATCTTTCAGGCAATATAGATGTAATCATTGTATTTACTTATGAAAAGACATCGAAGTTGGCAATTCACAAGATCTATGAGATCTTACACCAAGAAAAATACGATGAAATGATAGTTTCGAACCTTCATCTCCATATAGAATCGGGTTGCATAGAGGTTCTCGTGGTGAAGGGCGATGCAAAATCGATAAGAGCTCTCCATGGTTCTCTTTCTGCTTTAAAAGAAATTAATTTGGTAAAAGTTTTACCCATTTCCTGAATATATTGAAGAAAAATTGGCATTTCCTGAGTATCATGAAGTTTTCCAGGATCCTCATTCGTTATGGGGAAATTGCTTTGAAAAGCAAGCAAGTTCGGAAACGCATGGAAGAAAAGTTGCAGAGAAACTTACAGAAGCATTTATCTCATTTAAAAATTAGTTTCAAGATCAAGCGGTTACCCCTTCAAGGGCGATTATTTATAGAAGCCCCGGAACTCCAGCCTATCTTGGACGTTCTTCATCACGTGCTTGGGGTTGTTTCGTTCAGCCCCTGTTTTCAAACAAGCATTAATATGGACGATATTAAAGAAGCGGGACTGAGAATTGCGAGGTCTATCTTAAATCAAGATGAAAGCTTTGCAATTCGCGTGCGAAGGTCGGGTACACATGATTTTTCATCTCAAGAAGTGGCAAGAATCTTAGGAGAACACGTTCTTTCTAATCTAAAGAATCTAAACATCCGAGTTGATTTATCTAACCCACAAAAAACGATTCACGTTGAAATCAGGGATCAATCAACCTATCTTTTCTATAAAATATTCCGTGGAATAGGGGGGTTCCCGTTTGGTGTTCAATCAGACCTCATCGCTATTATAAATGATGATTTGGAAGATTCATTAATTTCATCATTTCTCATGATGAGAAAAGGATGTCGCGTGTTTCCTCTAATATGCGAGGATGATCTATCACTTTGGGAGCAATATCTCGCTTGTTTAAAAAAATTCATCCCATCTAACGAGCTTACTTGCCATGTCATCTCAACACCCTCCGAATTTAACGTGATTCTACCGAAGGATAAATTAGCATTGCTCGTTAAACAAGCAGAACAATTAATCGATAGTATCAATGCCACGGGAATAGTAATTCCATTAAATCTTTCAGGTAATGTAAATGAACAACTCGAAATCGTGTCATTCATCAACCAAGAGAAAAAAAGTCCTCGATTCTTTCCGTTGTTAGGAGTGACCGATGCAATACGTGAAATCGTCCGAAGCATTCTCAAGTTGCCGAAGGAGAAAATCGGTCTGACTTCAGGACAGACTCGTGATTTAATCGTTAATAAATCAAAAAAAGGAAAAATTTCGGAGATTCCGTTAAGAATAAAAAAGTTAGTGCTTTAGTTCTAAGCTTAGATGAGCTTGAAAAGAGTGCACTGAATGGATTAGATATCCCAAAGAAATGATATCCGGCTTTAACTTTGCGTATTCAATTAGATTATTTTCATTTATTCCGCCTGATAGTTCAATCAGGACTTTATTTCGTAGTTTATTTTTTTCCAGTTCTGTAATTACCCTTGAAGCATCCTCGGGTTCGAAATTATCAAGCATTAGAATGTCAATGTCATATTTTGCAGCTTTAATGGCATCTTCCATCGTTTCAACTTCGATTTCGATTTTTTTAGTAAAGGATTTTTTAGCCAAGACATTTTGTATGGCATTCTCAACACCGTTCATTGCCGCAATGTGATTATTCTTGATGAGAATCATGTCGCTCAGGTTAAATCGGTGAGTATCTCCCCCTCCCAGCCATACGGCTCGCTTTTCAAAATATTGAAATCCTGGAGTCACCTTTCTCGTGCATGCTACACGAGTCTTTGAGCTTATCTCTTGAACGATATTTACGGTCTCACGAGTTTTAGTGGCGATCCCACTCATTTTCATTATGAAATTAAGAGCAGTTCTTTCCCCCATCAAGACTTTATTTGGATCACCCTTCACAATTAGGACAGTCTGATCTTTTTCTACGGAAATGCCGTCCTTGGCACTTTCAAGGACTTCAACTCCAGTAATTTCAAAAATGATCCTTGCTTCTTCTAATCCCGCTATGATTCCCTCTTGTTGCGTCAACACTCGAGCAATGCACTTTGAATCTTCTTCAAACATTATAGAAGTGATATCTCCGAACCCCAAATCTTCTTTAAGACATTCTATTAAACGATTCCATAAAATCTGCTTCGGTAAATACATCGTAATCACTCACTAATCCTATTATGCTCATCTTTTAAATATTTAATTCTTGAGATGTTTCGGATCTTTTCTAATTCCTTAGTAATATTATCCCAATGATGTCCTTTCCAATAAATTTTGCCGCAAGTCCTTGTCTGACACACCCAGAATTCATCAAAATTTTCTAAAGATCCAAGGGGAACTCGATCGTTTACCACTTCCCTCGAGACCACTTGTAGAATGCCATTACAGGCAGGACAGCGCGAAAAATTATTTGCACCAGAAATAAGTTTTTCTTTAAATTCGTATAACTCAGCTAGTTCAGCTACTTCCTCTGAAGCTGACGGTCTATCTAAATACACGGAAACGACACCATCTCTCCGTGCCTTCTGAAAAAATGATTTGTCTTTCGTTAGTAAAATTCGGTCTTCTCTTTTTGCAATTTTTAACAAATCATCGTCTGTCACGTGAGGTGCGGCAGTATAAAAAGTGTCAAAACCTAAAATCCGCAACCATCTGGCCGTCTTGCCAAGCATGGCATCGCAGAGAAATTTCAAGGATTTCATTCTTCACGATCTTGCAATCTTGAATTTTTTATACTTTTAATATAGTCTTAATATAGTCAGGTTTTAAATAAAATTTTGAAAAAAATTCACTTTATTTGAAAAACAAATATAAATAGATAAAACAGCAATCATTAAGTAAATTCAATCAAAGGTTAAAAAAAGGTAGATGAGTGGACGGTACCGCTCTTACTCCTATATTTAACAGCAGCAACGGATGGATTAACTTGCCAAAAGAAAAAATAGATAAGGAAGATTTTATCAAAAAAGTTTACGAAAATGTCAATGATCTGAAGATTCCTTTAATTGATGAACGTTACTATAACAAGATCACGATGAAACCAGCACAAGTCAGCGTTTTCTTTAAATATGAAGGAGACGAAAAAGTAATTCGAGGATTTCTGGGGCTTGCCGACTATTTCAAAACAGTCGTCTTAAGGAAAAAGGAAACTTTTTACATTCCCGTAATGAACATGACCTTTGAGCTTTCGTGTTAAAAATCCATAACCTTTTTTTCTTCTTTTCTTGCGAATTCGTAACGATCTTCAGCAATACTTATCTTCAGAAAATTAGTAAAATTTATTCAAAATCTAGTTTGGAGAAACTAAAAGAATTTTTTTTCAATTTTGATGAAAAAAGGAATAAAAAATAGTTCTTTGGATGAATTTAAATTCATCCGCCTTTCATTATACTCTTCAGGCGTTTTAATTCCTTCAACATTTCGTCCCGAAGACCTAATATTCCGCCCCCAGCAGGGGCTCCTGCAGGCTTAGGTGCAGAAGCCGCAGTCAAGGGAGATGCAGCCATAGGAGGTTTTACCATCGGAGGTCCCGCAGAGGGAGGCATTCTTGAAGGTCCGCCCACGGGTTTTGGGGGTCCCGCCATCGGTTTTGGAAGTCCACCCACGGGTTTTGGGGGTCCCGCCATCGGCTTTGGAGGTCCGCCCATCGGCTTTGGAGGTCCGCCCATCGGCTTTGGAGGTCCGCCCATCGGCTTTGGAGGTCCGCCCATCGGCTTTGGAGGTCCGCCCATCGGCTTCAATTGTGGCTCGACTTTTTGTCCCGTGAGAAGACTAATAAGCCGCGATCGTGAATCCACATCTTTAGAAGCCCGAAGTGTTGAGCGAAGTACACCAGCATCCATACCCGATCTTTCGGGAGCAGATATGCCAAGATTTTGAAGGTCGGCACGGACTTTTTGAAGAGAATCCATTAGAGTATTAAGTGAAGAAGTAACATCATCTATAGTATCTTTAAAGTTATCTAGAGCATTATAGAGAAATCCTACTACACGTTCTATGACTTTTTCCTTATCTTCAACCATTACATCACCAAATATGTCTCTCTATTTCATCCATTGTACTTTAATTACAAATGCTCGTGTGGAACCGACAATTTTTAATTAAACACTTTAACTTTTAAATACTTTTTCTGACCGAGAATCATCTCATCTTTCTCTTTATAAGTCGGACAGATGATTAAATTATTATAAGTCTTACTTTTTATTTTTTGCTTGAAATTGCCAAAAACAACTCCGTGAAAAATCTCTCGGCAGATTTTTTAGTTCTTTTTGGTTATCATGCTTGAAAAAAAACATATTTATATTCGAGAATAATCGTGTTCTCATAGCACTAAATCATGATAATCAAGAAAAATTATGAGGATCCATGCGGAGCGGATTTTCGTGGTCTATGATCGAATACAAAAAGTCAATCAAATTCAAATGAGAATCATTGATAATACCAACGATTACATGCGGAAAATACATTCTGCCATACTAATTTTATCGGAAATGGTTGATGATTTGATAGATAACAATTCAGAAAACATACAAGATAAATTGAATCAAATCTCCCAATTCGAAAGAGAGGGAGAAGACATGAAAAATTACCTTTTCGATGAATTGGCAACTCCAGACCTTTTCCTACGACGTGGAGATTTTATGAGATTGGTGATAACAATAAACCAAATTGTCGATAAGATAGAAGGTACTGCATATCGGGTGAAGCGTTGTAAGAATTGGAAAATAAATGACAAGGTAGGGGCACAAGTTAAAAAAATAATGGAGACTCTCATCAAGCAAATACGAATAACTAAAGAAATGATCTTCACTTTGACACAAAATCCGAAAGAAACGCTGAAAAGAGTGAAAAATGTTTACGCTCTTGAGCAGGACATTGACAAGCTTCGGCGAGATCTAATGGAGGAGCTTTTTGATTTGGATATTGATACCAAGACACTCATGCAAGCTAGGGATCTTTTAGATGGTTTGGAAAACATTTCCAATTTATCTGAAAATGTGGCAGATGCAACACGCATTATTGCAGTTGGAAGAAGGGGTGCCCCCTGAGTGGTGAATGGGAAGGACTCATCAAAAAAATCAAGAGTTCGGGCTGATTTAATCATTAACTCCGTAGTTGTTTTCAACATTGAAGATGGAAATGCTCTTTATAAAAATGGTTTTTATGGCAAGCCACTAGGGATAAGAAAACCAAAGAATGCAGAATTTAATCGACCTTTGGAATTATCATTAATAGAAGCCTTCTATTTACTTGAAGAAGGTAAAATTGAGATTTTTGAAGACGAAAAAATCCTTCAACTGGAAGAGTTCAAGCAAATTTCATTAAAATTTCATAAAAATTTTGATTCAAAATATTTGGTTTACAAAAATTTGAGAAAAAAAGGTTATGTTGTTCGTCCGGGGTTGAAATTTGGAGCTGATTTTGCGATCTATCAACACGGTCCGGGTATTGATCATGCACCATTCATAATTCAAGTCTTACCAAACATGAATTCAATTTCTGCAATTGAAATGGTACGGGCGGGACGGCTTGCCACCAGTGTCCGCAAGAAGTTCATCATTGCCACGATCCCTCTTCCGGACAAAATATCGTATTACATGTTCACGTGGTTTAAGCCCTGATCATCATAATTCCGCTTGATTCTTCGTTTTTAATAAGTTTTAAGACCAACGTTTATCAGTAAAAATTTATATGAGTTTTCTAATACCAAATTTGCTAACCAAATTTGCCAAACGATTCTTATAGCTCATGTTTAAGTGAAAGATGTAAGATATCGAACGAGGTTTGAAAATGTCAGAAGAACTCACTAAAAAGGTCAAGGATTTAGTCTTAGAATGGGGTGCTGATAAGGTCGGTATCGCGGATGCGACATTGGCAGAGGACCCACCTCATGGTCATGGAGAGCCATTTAAGATCGTCAAATCTGCAAAATCGGCAATCGTTTACGTGCTAGCTTATCCTGACGGAGCTCTTGAAGTGGATCACACGGATGATCTCATTCACGGTGGTACTTTTGTTGCGGTTCAAAAAATGCTGAACGATGAACTTGAGAGGATAGGACTAAAGTTAGCGAGATATTTGGAAAAACAGGGTTACGATGCCACGCCGCTTGCACCTGAGCTCCCACGCGATGAGAAAAGATGGACTGGTGTGATGTCCCTCCGCTATTTAGGACAATTAGGAGGACTGGGAGAAGTTGGTCAGAGCAATCTTTTAGTCACGCCAGAATGGGGACCGAGAATTCAAATAGGTGCCGTTATCACGGATGCGCCCTTACAGGAAGATGGTCCTGTTCTCATTGATAAAGTTTGCAAACACTGTAACAAATGCGTTGAAAAATGTCCACCACGGGCGATTTCTGCAGAGAATTATCCGCCTTACAATTATAATATTAACCGGTGCATGTGGGGCGTGAACGGGTGGTACAGGTTGACAAAAGTTGAAGAACCGCCTCGGGACTGGGTAGAAGCACGACCAACGGCTCAAATCATCATTCCAAAATATGAACGTCAATACCCGCAGATTAAAGAATATCAAGATTGGGAACAGCGTCTGGGATTTATTCCTTTATGTTGTGAATGCATGATCCATTGCACAGTAGGCGTAAAAGCCGCAGAAAAAAGACGTGCTAAAAAATCGGCTTAAGCCATTCCTTTTTTTCTGTATAGATCCTTTAAAAATAAAGAAAAAATTTAAAAAATAATTAATCTTTGAATGTATCTTCTTTTAGTGTCTTCCAGCCTTCGTTATAGGAGAAAATCACCTTAATACCGAAAGCACCGAGTTCAATGATTATTAACACGATTCGCCAGATCCATGCTATCTCGGGCAGGAACGCCAAACCAGCTAATACTGTCGGATCCAACCGTAGAAATAAGCTTGGAACGAGTAAAATTAATACAACAGATATAAGTAGTTCAAGCAGCACGTATAAGCTTTGCTTAGTCAATATCACGCCGATAATGTAGCTTACGAGAATTCCTAGCATTATTATTGCAAATAATAGATAGGCATCGATTGGAATGATACCCAATAACACGATAAAGCCCATTTTTACACCTCACATCATTAATTTAGCCACGCGCATTGCAGTGAATAGCTTTGTCAAGGGGCTTAGCCATACCTTTCGTTTGATCATGATTAATGCCACGTTTGCGAGCGCTGCCAAGCGGTGTCCAATTCCACCAACCATGATATCTCCTAAGTTCCCAATGTCCCAATGTGAACCATAGATAACGATATCTGCGTGTGGATGTTGCCAATTTTTGTATTTCAGTTTTCTTGAACCGCACCGAGGACATTCTCTCTGCACGACTTTTTTTGTTGGAGCACCAATGACAGATTCTTGAGCGGTATCAGGAAGTACTATTTTTTCTTCTTTTATGGGTAGATCTTTCCATAGACCGTGCCATCCACATGCCTTGCATTTTATCCAAGGTGTCGAATGGCTTTCATAACGTACCCATCTTTTCTTTTCGCCATCTACTTCCATCTCTTCAAAAATTATCACGAGTGCCTCTGTTAGATTAGGTAATGTGATTTGTGCTATCTTGCCGAACAGTTTTTTCATGTCTTTTTCTTGCTCTTCGCGTGTCTTAGAACGAAGTCCAGCAACAATCATCTCACCAATTACTTCGCCAGGACTTTTCAAGTCAGTTCCTCTCCAAATTCGTCATTTTTTAATCTTTCGAGAGAAAACATGGCATGCATGAATTTTCTCTTTTGTTGGCACTTTGTGCTTTTGGATTTATCGCTTGAAAGATTAAAAATCTAACTCTTTTTCATTAAAGTATCGTTTTAAATTATGTTTGCTCTCTTTATAAAAATTCGTACAATCCTTACTAATAAGATAATCTTGATGAACCAATTTAATTACGAGTTTATAAAATTCATTTTTTTTCTTCAGACTCGATTTTAAAAAGTCGCACGTATGGTTTGAAATATTTTTCAACAATTTTGTCAATATCTTGAAATGCTTGAAGATCACCTGTTTGAAATTTTTTAAATGCCACGGGATATTCCTTGATAAATTCATCCAAGCATAATTTAAAATTGATCTTAACTTCTTTCGTAACGATATTGACAACCAACACGCCAATAATCTGTTCATGCATTAGTAAAATGATTTTATAACCGGTATCTTCATTTTCAATGATTTTATAACTGAGGTCATCAGCATCTTCGATAAATTGCATTACTTCAGGTTCAGCATCTATATTGAGAGTTTTTTCCAATAATGAATAAATCTGATTAACCTTTTTTTGTTTTTTATCTAATTGGAAAATATAAATTCCGATAATGTGGATGATTTTTTGATAAATATCGGGGCGCGTGGCAATAACGTCATCTATTGTAATGACTCCAACCGGTCGATTTTTCTTTGTCATGACAGGTAGTCTCATGACTTTATTCTGGTTAAATAATTCAGCGGCTTCTTCAAGTGAAGCATTTTCATTTATGCTAATGATTGGAGACATGATTTCTTGAACGTTGATTTGACGGATGTCGTGAGTGATCTTATCCAAATCCACGAGAACCTTGAATAGATCATATATAGTAACGACGCCAACAAATTTATTATTAAAAGTGATGAGAACTATTTCAACATCATGATCCGTCATGATTTTTGCTACGTCATAAATTGAATCGAAGGCATTGGCAATCCTGAGTTCCCTGGTCATTATCTGCTTGACGGTTTCGTATTTAAAAGGAGTGTCCGGCAAAATTACTCACGAAAGTGCCTAAATTCCATTCAATTTTAACTTACGTAATTAAACGAGAATCATTTTTCATTTGGTAGAACGATAGTTGGTTCGTGTGTCTGCATTTTATATAATAGTGAAATGGCATCGTACATTGAAAGAACACCGTGCAATTTACCTTCTTTAAGAATCGCAATTGCTTTTACGCTTTTTTCTGCCATCAGTTTAATGGCATCTAGAAATTCGGTGCCTTCCCTGATTGTTTCTATGGGACCCATTAAGTCCCTCGCCGTAACCGAATTGGGATCTTTTCCTTCAATGATGCAAGTTTTTAATAGCGTATTTTTAATGATGGCTCCGAGAACTTTCTCATCTTTGTCCACGACAATGGCTGTTAATATATTTGGTTCTGTTAATTTCTTGGTGACTTTTAGCGCTGAATCTTCAGGTTTTACGGTCGTGTATTCGTCCGAAAGATATTCAATTTTCATTTTATAATGACTCCGAATAAAATGAATTCTTGCAATAATTGGTATGAAACTTAATTTCTCTGAGATGATAATTAAATTTATCTCAGATGTTCTTTAAATTTGCTTTGAAAAAAATTAGATAAAAACAAAAAAAGAGAATATAAGTGCTTTAGATTTTCAGAGCGGCTTTCATTCCTTCAGCAGTCGCTTCTAGGGCGGTTCTTGGTTTCTTTGCATCTCCAACCTTCTTTAGAAAAGTTTCTTTTGGCAACATTTCTTTGAGTTGATTGAACAGCTTGTCATTGGACCTGACACCTACGGCGAGAACTATGGAATCGGCTTCCAGAAATTCTTGCTTGCCTTCTTTTTCAACGAGAACTCCAAAGGGTTTTTCAGTGATTTCAACGGCTTTTGTTTTGGGAATCATTTTGACGCCTCTCACGGCCAGATCTTTTAGAATGGTCCACCTGGTTGTAGGTCCGATTCCTCCACCCAAACTACCGAGCATCTCGATAACGGTAATGTCACGAGATTTCATTGACATCTGAAGAGCATCTTCAGGAGTCAGGGCTTTCCATTGCATTAAAAACATGGCTTGTTCATTAGTCAAGCTCCCTTCTTCTGCAAGGTATAATGCGGTTTCGCATCCCACGCCAGCACCACCAACAACGACGACTCTTTTTCCAGCATGTCTTCGCTTTGCCAGAATATCATAGGCATGAATTATCCTCGGATCGTCTTTCTTCATGCCTGGAATCTTGAGTTCTATTGGACTTGATCCCGTTGCCACGATCACGGCATCGGCTCCCATTTCAATGATCATGTCTGCATCAATCTTGCTACCGAGATGTACCTTAACGCCCACTTTGGGAAGGATTCGTTCGTACCATTTTATCAGTTCGTGAAATTCAGATCGACCCGGAGGCATTCCCGCATATCTCAAATCACCTCCAAGTTCATCTTCCGCTTCGAATAATGAGACATTGTGCCCCCTTAGAGCTGCCACTCGTGCGGCTTCACATCCTCCGGGACCGCCTCCGATCACTACGACCATTTTCTTTTTATCTGCAGGAGTTATCTTCCGTTTTTCTTCAAAACCGACTTGTGGATTTGCAGTACAAGTAATGGGACTAGCGGAGAAAACGGCATCAAAGCAACCTTGGTTGCAAGCAAGACAATGGCGGATTTCGTCATATCTTCCTGTTTTTGTTTTCACCAAGAATTCAGGATCTGTTATCAACGCTCGCCCAAGAGCAATTATGTCCACGCGTTCTTGTCGCAAAACCGATTCTGCCAATAACGGATCACTTATGCGATTCGCCATGGATACCAGTACTCCCGTTCCTTCCACGGCGTTTTTAATGTTTTCGCCCAGATAAACGTAAGTACCTCGTGGCACGTTCATTGTCAGTTGTGGTATTCCTGTTTCATGCCAACCACCAGTCACGTTTATGAGGTCAATTTGTCCGGCTTGTGCAAGGGATTTCATTATAGGTGCGATCTCTTTATACGAGTTGCTACCCGGAACCATGTCATCTCCAGCAGCCCGATATATTACCAAGAAATCCTTTCCAACTTGTTTTCGAACTGCCGCAGTAACTTCGTGCATGAATCGCATTCGATTTTCAAGACTTCCTCCATACTCATCAGTTCGAAGATTTGTCAGGGGTGAGAGGAATTGACATATGAGATAACCGGCAGAACCGATGATTTCGACGCCATCAAACCCTGCTTCCTTTGCCATGGCAGCACCACTTGCAAACTCCTGAATTGCATTCTTGATTTCATCAATAGTCATTTCACGTGGTGTTTCTTTTGTGAATTTAGTGTAAACCGCAGATGGACCAATGGCTTGTTTCTTACCACCAGGCATGGTGAAACTGTGAACATAGCGACCTCCATGATAAAGCTGGGCGGCACAAGGACATCCTACTTCGTGCATCGCATTAGCAAAATCGGTTAATCCTGGTAAAAACTTGTCATCATCCAATCCAATCATGGTTACAGGGCCCGCTAGAGGTCCAATTCGACATCCACCAATGAGAATGATTCCCACGTCATTTTTCGCACGTTCTAGGTAAAAATCGATAAGTCGCGGAGTAACGAACCCATCACCCTTTGTCATTCCTGTATGCATTGCAGGCATTAAGGTGCGTGTTCGTAATCGAGTCTGATTTACCGTGATTGGTTCTAATAACTTCATTAATTTCACCTGATTTAAATAAAAATTAATCTCATTCAAGAATTCATGTTCATAATAAATAAAAAAAATCACAAATAAATGCTTTTTTCAAAAATTAAAGACGATATCACGATTCGTGAAATGAAACGGAAAAAAAAGAGAACGTCATTTTGATGATTGGTTTTCATTTTTGCATTAAAAAAGGATTTCTTTGGATTGAATTAAAAAAAATGGAAAGAACGGCTACTAATTTTTCGAGACTTTAATTTCCTTTCAATTGTTGCAATACAATTTCAGGAACTATCTTTTTAATGCCTTCAATCTTACCTAACCAGTTTGAAATGAAAGAACTCAAGTATGCGCTATTTTTTGCCCAAAACTCAAACCTGATAAGATGATCTCCTGTAACGATTTTTAAATTACGAATATCGGGGTGAGGCTCGAGTTTATCCAGAATTTCATGAACTCTTTCTGCCTCCACGTCCAATTTGATTTCAGCAACGACCTCGAAGTTGATGAGCTTGGGATCTATTTCAATAGTATATTTTTTAATGATTCCTTTCTCTTCAAGAGCATAAACGCGTTTTCGGATGGTTGATTCTGAGAGTTTCAGGTGTTTTGCAATTTCGGTAAAAGGAGTGCGAGCATTTTGTTTTAAAATTTCGAGAATGTTTAAGTCTTTCTCATCTAATGTAACTTTAATCGGGAAATATGGAAATTTTCTTGACTTGATATCGGCAAATTTTGTTTGTTTTTTCGCTCGAGTTAGAACATCCACC
This sequence comes from Candidatus Helarchaeota archaeon, assembly GCA_029838215.1. Classification (GTDB taxonomy): domain Archaea; phylum Asgardarchaeota; class Lokiarchaeia; order Helarchaeales; family RDOG01; genus JALGVI01. The sequence continues at coordinate 21,269 of JALGVI010000061.1, forward strand.
ATGTTATTTCTTATCTCCTTAAAAAATTTTCATTTTAAAAACCAATAAATTCGTCATGAACTCGCCATTATACGAATTTTATCGTCAATACAGTAAATGGAATCTTTGCATATATATCACTGCTATATTGACAGGAATCAGCTATACAAAACTAAAGTTATGCAGTTTTCAAGTCGCTTGCTAACCTACGGATGAAAAAATCAAATAAAGAAGGAAAATCAGTTACATGATAAATCATTATTGGTCTAAAACTCTAATTTACCAATTAATTCAGCAATCTTTTAAAATAGTTTATATCTTGCTTTCAGAATACCAACCACCTTGAATGTAGAGGAATGCGTTCACGGCTGCGGTTGCACCTTCTCCAACTCCTACACTAATTTGTAGGAAGCCTCCTGTTATGTCGCCTGCTGCATAAATGCCGTCCTTGCTGGTCTCCTGTCTGCGATTTACCAAGATATAGCCCTCGTCATCCAACTTGAGTCCAAGTTTTTTTGCCAATTCATTTTGGGGAATTTCTCCGATATTGATGAAAACACCATCAACGGGAATCTCTTGGAGCTCGTTCGTTTTCACGTTACGAATGACTATTGATTGAACGGAATCTTGTCCCTTGATCTCTTGGATGACAGAGTCCCAATATTTCTTGATATTTGGGTTTGATTTAACGGCTTCTTTCAAGAATTCTTCACCACGAAGCTCTCTTCTCCGATGAACGAGATTGACAACTGCTTCCAAATTCTCATTTAAATATCGCGCAGAAAGACAAGCATTATTCGAGCCACCGACCACAGCCACTTTTTTATTCTTGAAAAAAGGACCATCACAGGTAGAGCAATAAGAAACTCCCCGCCCCGCAAGTTTTTCTTCGCCAAGAACATTCAGCTTTCGGTGTTTTGTTCCCATTGCAAGGATGCACGCCTTACAATAGTATTGTTCTTCATTTTCAGAAGTGCACTTGATTCGATATTTCTTTTCAATCGTGATATCGACGATTTTCGTTATTTCTATGATTTTTGCCCCTGCCGTTTCCGCATGTTCACGCATCTTATCCATGAGGTCCATGCCTGAAATGGCTTTAAAACCGGGATAATTCTCGATGAGTGGAGAAGTCGATGACAACCCACCCGTGACCTTTTCTTCGATGATTGCGGTTTTCATTCCATACCGGGCAGAATAAATCGCAGCGGAAAGACCTGCGGCACCTCCACCAACGATTATGATGTCATATTCAAAAAACCCTGACAAAACAATCACCAAGAAAAGAAATTAAAAAATAATAGAATAATTATTTGAGCTCTATTTTACGCTTGACTACGGCTCTTGGAGCTTTGATTAGCACGACTCCTTGCTTGAATTCAGCAGTTGTTTCATCGGGCTTGATTGTTATGGGTAGATGAATTGATTTTTTGAAACACCTGAATTCTTGTTGATGATGTTCCGTTCCCCACCTTTCAAATTTGACCTTTTCTCTCATTTCAGCTTCGATTTCGATGGAGTTCTCACTGGCATGAACTTCAATGTTTTCCTTCTCTACTTTTGGAAGGTCAACCGAAATAATCACTTCATCTTTTGTTATTTCATAATCCATCAATGGTTCAAGAGAGCATTGCAAGTTATCCCAACTGGGTTTTCCGAAATCGCGTAACTTGAAAGCGTTAAAGAACCGTCTTTCAAAATCATCGAGGATGCTGTCATAAATGTCGAATATTGATTCCCGTTTTTTAATCGGCAAACGTTTTTCATTTGACATGATAAACACCTCATCCGAACATGGCAGGAAGGTCTGTCTGTTGCATTCCTCCTTGTTCCATCTGCCGTTGCATCATTTCTTGTGTTCGTGCCATCGTGTCCCGCAACTTCAAGCGAAGTTCTTCTGCTTTTTCTAATAGTTCTTTCACGTCGACATTAAGACCGGTGAGTTGATTCATCGTTTCGATTAAACTTGCAGCTGCTGCGGGGTCAGGATATTTAAGGAATGATTCCACGCCAAGTGCTATGATGTTTACCCTAGGTTCGACTTTTTTTGCTTCCCACAATATGCTAGCGTGTGCGCCTGCAAGCACGCCCGTATCTATAAACTTGATATCCTTAGATTTTAATGCTTCACTGGTCTCCTCAATTATTGCATTAGCAAACACGGTTGGTTTTTCGATGTTTAATCTATTTGGAATGGGAATACCGTAAAGAACGAAAACTTGCTTGATTTTTCGGTCTTGGACCCAATGAACAATTGTTTCCGCTACAGGCAAAATGGCATCCGGAGGGATTGGTATTTCTGAAATAAGAAACGCTGTTTTATCCTTATAATAAATCCGTGCGGGAGATTTTATTTTCCCACCGTGAAGAACAACGAGAGGAGGGAATAAACTAGAATCAAGATGTCCCAACTCCTCCATCTTCAAAGTATCAATTACATGCATACCTGAAATCAATCCTACCAGACCGACATCAGGAAACCCAATTATGAGATTTTCTATTTCTTTTGTTTCATATTCGCTAATAAAAATTTGTGAATCCATGATTACCAAATTCTCCTTTTCACTGAGTTCTAAATTTAGTACGACTTTTCTAGTTTTTAAATCTTTAATTTTACGTCGATTACGTAATTCAAATAAGTTCCGTGTTTTATGAAGAGCTTGATTTTTTTTCTATTAATCCATTTTAAATCATATCGAAAAATTGAATGAAAGGAAATTTATTGAATTGGTGAACAAAAATGAAGTTCAACGTAAAAATCACGAGCCAAGCGAGTGAAGAAAAAGGAAACCTTTTAGTTTGTGGAATTTATCAAGAAAATGAAAAAAATCCGTCAAGATGCTTTGATAATTTGAACTCGTCAATGAAATCATTCATCACGGGGATTATTTCTCGTGGAGATTTTAAGGGGATTGTTGGTAATTCTTTAATCATCTACCCCAAAGGGGAAATTGGATTTGATAAGTTACTTCTCGTTGGAATGGGGAAAAAAGAGGAACTAAATGCTGAAAAAATCCGTCAAGTTGCCAGTGTCAGCCTAAAAGCCGTCAAACGCATAAATCTCAAGTCGTTCTCGACCTTGTTATTTGGAATTGAACGCAATGACTTGCAATTATCCAATATCGTAGAAGCCATGATTGAAGGATTTGAATTGACCGATTATCGATTTACCGATTTCATCACAGAAAAGAAGGATGAAATCAAGAAGATTGATGAAATAACGCTCATTCATGACGAAAAAGAGGATGAAATACGGAGTGCGGTAAAAATGGGAAAAATTATGGCAGATGCGACAGTTCTTGCCCGCAACATGGGGAATTGGCCTGCAAATATCGGTACTCCCACAAAGATTGCTTCGGTTGCTGAGGAATTGGCACGAACGCATGATCAATTGGAATGTGAAGTGTTTTCTCAGCCTGAATTAGAACAGATGAACTTTGGTTCATTTCTATCCGTTGCGAGGGGAAGCAACGAACCGTGTAAATTCATCGTGATTAAATATGAGCCATCAAGTTCTGCGAAACAGACCATCGTTTTGATCGGAAAGGGAATCACGTTTGATTCCGGTGGAATTTCGCTCAAGACTCCCAACAAGATGTGGGAGATGAAGATGGACATGAGCGGGGCAGCGGCCGTAATTGGTGCTATAAAGGGCGTTTCAGAACTACAGCTTCCGTTGAGAGTTATCGGGCTCATTCCGGCGACCGAGAATCTTCCCGGTGGTATCTCCCCGAACAAGCCCGGAGACATTATCACGAGTCTTTCTGGGAAGACAATTGAGATCATAAACACGGATGCGGAAGGAAGATTAATCTTAGTGGATGCAATAACCCACGCTGCAAAATATAAACCCGATATTGTAATTGATATAGCGACCCTTACAGGAGCGTGCATGGTTGCATTAGGTTCTTTTGCTTCAGGTATCTTTAGCGATGATGATGAATTAGTTGCAGAATTGGTCGAAGCGGGAAAACAGATTCATGAAAGACTCTGGCGGCTACCAGTATGGGAAGAATACGAAAAAGGAATGGAGAGCGAAATTGCTGACGTGAAAAATCTCGGTGAAAGAATGGGAGGGGCGAGTTATGCGGCTGCATTCCTCAAGCATTTCACGACAAAAGACTATAGATGGGCACACGTGGATATTGCGCCTACAATGTTGTCCGAAAAGGAATCACATTACGTGCCGAAGGGGGCGACAGGAGTCGGCGTGAGGTTATTTTTGCAATTTTTACGAAATAGAAGTAAGATAGAGGAGTGAAATTGAAGAAACCTTCGAGCATACTTCGAGATTCTTTGGTAGAGAAAAAAGCTCGAGGTGCATTTTTTACTCCAAGGAGCACCGCTGATTTTCTCGTCTCTAAAACGCTTTATTTCCACCTTCAACAAGTTGAAAGCAAGTTAGAAGATTCAGCACGCATTGAACTCTTGTTTTCAAAGCTAAGACCTGTTCAATCAAGAAGAAAACTTCTACAACATCTTGAAAATGTTAGAATCCTTGATCCTGCGGTCGGAGATGGAATATTTTTGGAAACAATGGCAGACCATTTGCTCGTTTTGCATAAACAACTTGATGAAGATGTTGATGAAGAACAAATTAGAAAGGAAATTGTTTTGAAAAATCTTTTCGGATTAGACAGACATTTTGAATCAGTCAGGGATTGTAAAAAGAGACTTGAGCGTTGGATAACAGGAGGTGAAACTAAAAAATCAGCGAAATCCTTCAAGATACCAAATATCAAAATTGGAAATTGTTTAATCGGTTTCAATCCAATGGATTTTATTCGTCATGACTTCAAACCTTCTTTAGACGTATCCGTAAATGAGAAATTCTGTGAATTTTTAAATTCAGGATTGAATTTAGCTTCAATTCAAGTTGATCAATTGAATGATTTACAGCCCTTTCATTGGGATGGTTCATCCAAAAATGACGGTTTTCCACCCGAATTTGACATTGTCATTGGTAACCCACCTTTTGGAAACATCTTATCTCCTTTAGAGAAGCAGATATTGAAGAAAAATTATCAAAAAAATATGACCTCAGGAATTGCTAAAGTTTTCGTGAGGAGAATCTTGGATCTGGTGAAAACCCGAGCAACCATTGGATTGGTTTTACCGAAGAGTGCTTGTTTTTATTCTTCTTGGCACCATATTCGCAATATTCTCCTTGACATGAAAATACACGCGCTTTCTGATGTTGGATTGGGCTTTTCAGGCGTGGACTTCGAACAAATCATGCTTTCATTTTCCACGTGCCCTGTAAACGACAATAAAGTCAAGATTTATAGAGCAAATAAGGCTCATCAATCTTCAACAAAGACATTTCATAAAATTGGCGAGATTCCTCAGAGTTTTTTTTATCATAATCAAGTTTTTTTATTTTCTTTGTTCACAGATCTTGATCGCGAGTTGATTCGACAAATCACGCGAGTGAGCGTGAAATTGAAAGATTTAATACGTGATACTTGCCGCAGTATTTACGTTCCTGATAAAGAAAAAGCAAAATTGCACTCAGGTTCACACGTTTTTATTAATAAAGTTCCCGATGTTGGTTATTTTCGACTTAAAAGAATGCAATGCGTTGATTTAAATATGGACAAGTACAAGACTCGGTTAAAACGCATTTTAGTGCCAAAAATCTTTTTAAAGGTGCTGCGAGGACGTCGATTATTGGCATATCCTGATCCACACGGCGTGCTCGTGCCCACGGAGAAGTTAGTATGCTTATTTTTGACGCATTCATCCGAGCAGCGCATTTTAGCTTATTTAACGCTTTTAAACGGGCTTATTCCATCATACTACCTGCAAAAAATGGTGTTTAGTGACACGACAGAAACGGCACGAGTGATGGATGCCTATTACACTAGTGGAATCCCATTACTTGAGTTATCGGAAATCGAGGAGAAAATAGCAAGTAACTTGGCAGGATGGCAGTTGATTCTAAACCAATCTGATCAAGATGCGAAACTTCAGGATCTTGGATTTTCTCAGGATGTGCTATCCTTTTTCTCCACCATTTCGCTAATATTTTCGAGTGGACTTTATTTAAAAGAACATCTCGGAAAATTATTAACTCCATTCATTGAAGAATTGAAATGTATTCCGAAACCACCCATTCTGAGTTGGTTAAAAAAACGATGGTCCTGTCGATTGGATGATGTCTATAAACAAGATATCTTGACTCTTCCCATTACACACCTCGATGTTTTTATTAAAGACCACTCTGATTTGTTACACGAAAAAATTGCACGAATCAAGCAGAATGCTTTAATTAAGCATTTATTTAATTATTTCTCAGTTGCTTGAAATTCAAAAATTTATTTCGATAAAAAAAGATCGGGAAAATCATGAATGATACGAAAAATATGCGCAAATTGGGACTTATAATCAACCCAATCGCAGGAATGGGCGGAAAAGTTGGCTTGAAGGGGACAGACGGACTTGTGGAGAAAGCCATCGAACTCGGAGCGAAGCCAATCTCCCAGTTTCGAACCAAAAAAGTACTTGATGCCTTGCGTCCGGTAAAAAACGCCATTCATTTAATCACTTATCCCAAAGAAATGGGCGAGAATGCCGCCATCGAAGCGGGTTTCAAACCTCAGGTCATTGGCACAATAAAAGAAGGTCAGACGACAGCTGAGGACACTAAGAGAGCGGCGCGCGAAATGAAAGATCTTGACGTCAACCTGATACTTTTCGTTGGTGGCGATGGAACTGCCAGAGATCTTGTTGCGTCCATCAATTCCGATGTGCCAGTTCTGGGCATTCCAAGTGGCGTCAAAGTATATTCCAGTTGTTTTTCCATCAAACCACGGGCGGCTGCTAGAATCACAATGAAATACTTGTGGGAGGAATTACCTCTAAGAGAAGCTGAAGTTTTAGATATTAATGAAGAAAAATACCGACAAAATAAACTGGAGATTAAACTCTTCGGTCAGCTCCTAATTCCGTTTGAACCCACGCTCCTTCAAGCCAGCAAGATCGCAAGCCCCTTCACCATCACGGAACATGATAACCAAATCACCATTGCTCGTCATGTCATTGAAAACTTCGAAGAAGATGTAACTTACATCTTGGGTCCTGGCACGACGGTCATGGCAATTACCGAGATGCTGGGTGAGGAAAAAACCCTATTGGGCGTGGATATCCTGAGAAATAATAAGGTCATCGCAAAAGATGTTGGTGAAGAGGAGATATTAAAATTCATTCAAGAATCTAAAAAATCTAAAATCATCATTTCTCCTTTGGGGCAACAAGGAATGTTACTAGGGAGAGGAAACCAACAAATCAGTCCAAGGGTTATTAGAAATGTGGGAAAATCTAATTTGATCGTGCTTGCCACGCGTTATAAGCTGCGAACAATTCAACGTTTTCGTGTCGATACCCAAGATTCTAGTTTGGATGAACAATTACGTGGATATGTTAGAGTGATTTGTGATTATAACGAGATCCAAATGAAAAAAATCGAATAACGGAGATCAAAAAGGTTTTAAATTGAAGCAGATTTATTATCCTTAATTAATAAAAAGACACGTAAAGGAGATTGAAAATGGCAGAGCAAGAGAATGAGAACCAATTTGTAAGGGCAACATATGTCCGAAAAGCACTTAAACGAGAAGGATTACGCCTGAGTTCTGAGGCAAAAGATAAATTTTTAGAATATTTAAACCAAAAAGTCTTGGAAGGAATTCAAGAGATCAAAAATAAGTTACCAAAGTTCTCAAAAGGTCCTAGAAAAGATCAGTTAAAAAGATCCACGATTCGTTTAGAAGATTTGAAATCAT
>JALGVI010000140.1 GCA_029838215.1 Candidatus Helarchaeota archaeon
TGGAAAAGATCCCAAGATCCTGTCGATGGTAATGGATCGGTTGAATTCATATGAGTTTGATGGTTTTGACCTGAATTTAGGATGTCCGTCTCCAGATTCAATCCGAGATGGAATTGGCGGAGCCTTGTTGCGAACGCCTAAAAAAATACCCGCACTTCTAAACACGATGCTAAATTCGACTAATAAAGCGGTATCCGCCAAAATACGGATTGGATTTGATGGAACTTCCATAAACGCCTTGAAAGTTGCCAAATTGATTGAACGTGAAGGAGCGGACTTCATGACAATTCACGGGAGAACGGTTCATGCTAAATACTCGGGTGACAACAATCTTGATGTCATTTGTCTTGTAAAACAAAAAATCGACATTCCCATCATTGGAAACGGAGACATAATAGACGGGATCTCGGCACGACGAATGCTCGAGAAAACAAAATGTGATCTAATAATGGTAGGGCGGGCAGCCATTGGCTATCCCAATATTTTTCAGGAGATAAATCAATTTTTGAAAGGACTGCGAGTTCACACGCTTTCAAAAGAGAATTATAAAAAAGTCCTTCAAGATTACTTCACGTTATTACAGGATACTCATCCAAACGAACAAAAAGATCCCACTTTTTTTATTAAAAAACTCGAAAAATTCTTGAGACCAAAACTATGTGAAAAGAATTTAAAAGAGAGAATTCGCGAGCAACCGACGATTCCAGAGCTAGAAAAACTCCTTTTTTCTTGATATTAATGTAGTTAGCTGTAATTTCTGAATTTTAAACTTGTAGAAACAGCTCGAGGTAAAAAACAAAAAATTTTGAGTTGAATGGTATTTGTTATTCATTTAGCTGTCTATATTACGGGTTATGTAGCGAGTGGTCTATCCGCAGTGGCTTTGGGCATTTCGCTTTATAAGTATATCAAGGAAAAGCAACGACATCAACTTTTTATGGTGTTTACTTGGATATTTCTATTATTGTGGAGTGTTTTAGCCACGACTTCGCACATATTTCTATCAATTGAAATGCATAAACTTGCATTTATTTGCATCATGCCAATGACATTTGCAATAATTCTTCTGTCCGATTCAATATCTCGAGAATCCGTCGATATAAGGAAAATTGGGTTTGCCTGTTTTTTTTCAGGAATGATGGTCGTTTTCTCGTTACGGACAGATGCCGTTGTTTTTAATGTCTGGCCAACTGGCGAGGTCACATTAATGGTATCCGGTTTTTACTCGTTATCTTTTGCAATACTTGGCGTTTTCATGGGCATACTTTTAGTTTATTATACTGCCAAGGTCTTAATGAATGCTCCTAAAAGCATGAAGAAGATTGCTACTTATAGCTTTACCGGTGCAATTCTTGCAGGGATCGTCATGCCGATTTTTAGTGCCACAGGAGTGATTCATGTCCTGATTGGAGCTGATTTTCTCTTACTAACGGGAGGAGCTTTTATCATGTCGATTAGTTTCATAAAAGAACCACGATTGGCATATATTCTTCCCTTCAAGGCACATCGTTTAATGGTGTTGCACACGGGTGCAAGCATCCCAATATTCATTCACACGTGGGATAAGGAGTTTAGGACCACAGATGGACAGCTTTTCTCAGGAATGGTTCAGGGAGTTAGCATGCTCTTAGAGGAGTCGGTAAAAAAAGGCAATTTAAAGGAGATTAGATTAGAAAATGCCATTCTAATTTTAGAACATAGTCAAGTTTATCCGATCATCTGTGTTCTCATTGCCACGAAAGCATCAAGAATCCTAAGAACTGCTTTAGATGGTTTTGCCGAGAAATTTTTCAGAATTCTTTCCGTTCATACCAGAATATGATTGACTTGGAAAATCCTTTCAGAATCTTAAGCGAGTTGATTATTTGAACTCGAAGGATTTAACTCTCACCGCAATCGATGGCATTCCAGCGCGCGTCCCTTTCAATCCTTTTATAATGCACCTGGCGGCTTCATTGATTGGCGTCGATTACTGCAGGGATTACGTCCAAAAGCCGGAGATTTTGGTTGAAGGACAGATAAAATGCGCAAGTCTTTTTGGAATTGACCACGTGAATGTATCCACGGATGCCTATAGAGAAGACACACGCCAATAGCGAGACCGGGAACCGAGCTTAATTGGGATGAATTTGATAGTGTCGAGGCTCCGGATCTTCTCGAATCGGATCGAATCCAGAATCGGATAAAGGCAGTCAAGTTATTAAGTGAGCAGGTTGGCTCGCGTCAATGCATCGTCGGCTGGATCGAAGCACCATTTGCAGAACTAATCTGCTTGTTTGGCATGATGACAATAATGAAACTCACGATGAGAAAAACACGCGAATCGCAAATCAAGAAAAATATTAAACGCATTCTTCCAATTCAACTTGAATTTGCCAAATTACAGGTTGAAGCAGGAGCAGACATCATCGGAGCGGGTGATTCTGCGGTTAGTTTAAATGGTCCAATGAGGTATGAGCGTGATTGCCTGGAATTGACGCAAAAATTGTTTCGGGACATTCAGAAACACGTTCCGGTGTTGTACCATACGTGCGGCGATAATTCCCCCGTGGACAAAGAAGGACGCGACATGCTCAAGTTGATTGCGAGTTCAGGAGCTTCAATTCTGGACATAGATTATCAAGTGGATTTGGCGGTTGCAAAGCAAAAAATAGGAAATCAGATTTGCATAAGGGGCAATTCCAACACGAGCATCCTTGGAAATTCTTCGACTCCCATTAACGAAATTGTTGCGAACATTTCTAACAACATTGAGATAGGGAAACGTGGTGGACGGTACATGTATGCTGCAGGTTGCGAGTGGCCTTGGATGCCATTCGAGTTAGCACTCAGAAACCTCAGCATTGCAAGAACCCTGACCGAGAAACTTGGATATTATTAAGAATCTAAAGAAATCCAATGGCATTTCAAGAGAAATCTACAACATGAAAGAATCTTATCCATCATTTCATCTTCTTGACTTCGAATCTTTACAACGTTTCACTTTTGGACTCGATTTAAGCAAGGAGGAATAAGTTTCAAATAAAATTCATCCTTTTTTATACCAAGCGTTTCCGACTTTTTTAAAATGAAATTTTTCCTTTAAGGTTATGACCTTTTTCTTCAATTCCATGATAATCGTTTCATCCTTCTGCATGATTGGTATTCCTTCTTCAATAATCTCGAAAAAGAAGGGATTCAGATCATTCAAGTGAAAATGAATTTCTTCGAGAGTGTATACAAATGGTTGGATGATTCCTTTTGGATCTTCACTTGCATACTTTACAAAACGTCGTTCGGGAGACAAATTTGTATTTTCGATGATAAGTAAATCGAAATCGCTATTTTGCGTGTATGAATTCTTAACAATAGAGCCAAAGAGTAGAAGAACGTCTGGACTATACTTATTAACGATTTTTTCGCAATATTTCCAAAAATAAGCGAAGAAAGGATGCCTAATTGATTTTCGCTTTAAAGAATTTAACAATTTCTCTTGCAATTCTAAGAACATCCAGTGCTTTTTCTTTCGTGTAATATTGAGCGGGATACCCTGTTGTAAATCCAGTAGGATATCGTGGCTGTATGTAATGGAAGTCCAGTTCAACGGCATCTCGTGTCATTTTCAATGGTATGTCCGCAAATTCTGAGCAATTTCCTAATAAATTTCTAATGGAATGACCCCTCATGCTGACATTATTGTAATCTAAAAATGCTTTAAGAATTTTTTCGACAGATTGCTGGCATTGAAAACAAGTCCACTCATAATGAGAAGTAGCTAGACTATCTTCGGCTGCCTTTAAATCTTCTTCAGCCTGATTCATCCAATCTTTATATCTTTTCATTATTTTTCCTTATAATTTAATCAATTTAATATTATTTTTGGATATTCAAGTCCATACTTTGTCTATAATTAGTTCAATCATTCTATTTCTAAATATCGATGGTTATTTTTTTATTGAGAAAAGATTTTCAAAAATTAATCTCATTAATTATTTTATGACAAACTAGTATTGCAGAATTAACAAGTTCGTTCATTTTATTGAAACAAAACTTTGTAATGGTTCGGTTCCGTATCGAGAGGTCTTGGAAGATGGATTTCAGTTCAAAATCGTGGTACAAGTGGTTCATCCTTTCCATTTTTTGGATAAATTTCTTCGTGAGTGCAGGATCTTGGCTCTTTACTCTCAGCATCAAGTATGACATTGCGTTTCTTGGTGTCTACCTCACGGACATAGAGCGATCATTGCTCATCACGTTACCAATGGTTGGTTTGGTCGCGATGGCATTCTTTTCGGGCATGATCATTGATAAAATCGGCGTGAAGAAGAGTTCCATCCTTAGTTTTTCGATCATCACCATTTTTGGCTTTCTACGGGGGCTTTGTCCCGATTTCATTTCTTTCTCAATTGTCTTGATTCTCTTTGGGATGGGCAAGGGACTTATTTTTGCAATTCCTTCAAAATTAATAGCGGAATGGTTTCCACAAAAGGAGTACGGAACCAGTCACGGCATTTTAATAATGGGTTCAGGATTTGGAATATTTTTCTTTGAATTCATTAATAGACCGCTGATTTACGAAAGTTTATTTGCAATTTTTGGTGGAGAAGCTTGGCGATTTAATTTCTTTATCTTCGCAGGCATGTCCTTGTCAGGCTTGGTTCTTTGGATTATTTTTAGTCGCGATAGGTCCCATCAACAAGAAAGAGCCAAGAAAAGTAATATTTCTCTTGCTCGAACCTTGAAAGTCGTTGCAAAAGAAAAACAAGTATGGCTGATTTGTCTTGCACACACGGCAATTGTTGTCGGTTACTTTGCCGCAAAACATTTCATTTCAGAAATCTATGGGATGAGAAGCGTGTCATCAAACGTGATTTTTGGAATCGTGAGCATGATCTCGTTGGGAGCAATGATATCAAATGTTTCAATGGCAATGCTGTCAGATCGCTTGGGAAAAAGGAGAATTTTCATCATGTCTGGGCTTGTTGGCACGGGAATTTTTCTCGTCGTTAGTAGTTTGACCATCTCGATAACCATTGCTAATATTATTTTCCTGTTCATCACGGGATTTTGCGTCGGTACGGTCGTGCCAATCACTTCTTCGATGCTCATCGAACATTTGGAACACGAATACGTGGCGACCGCAATTAGCTTTTTGGTGTTCTTTAGCAATCTCGGTGCATTGATCGCGCCAAACGTGTTGGAGCTGCTTGCGGTGACCGAACTGGATTATATTTTAGTGCTATTGATCCCCATGATTTTCTGTTTTATTGGAGCAGGGTTCATGCTATTGACCAGGGATTCAAAATCTCTCAGGGAATTGCGGAAACAGGATTAGTCTTTCATGAATTCATGTTTTAATGGAAATTGACCGGTGCTTGAGTATGAAAATCCGAATACTTACCGATGGAAAATACGGCGATCGGGCTGAAGTTTTCATAAAAAAGAAATATCCTGAAACAAAGTTGGTGATCATTGAGGGTTTTGAAGACGCAGGATTGCTGGATGAAGTGGAACTTGATGAAACGGTAGAGAAAGAAATTGAAGAAGCGGATTTATTGATCTCTTATGTCCGCCATCCAGACGTTGTTTTTGAAATATGCGATCGGGGAAAACCAATCATCGTTGCCATAAACTTTGGCGAAGGTTTTTTGAGACAGGTCAGGGAAGAAAATCCAAAAGTCATCATGCCACCAAGCATGTGTAGTTTACTTCCCGATACGGGCGTTCAAGAATTTGATGAGTTTGCCAGACAGTTTGGAAAACCCATTTACGATCTCGAAATCGAACCAAATTCCAATATAATTAAAGATATACGTGTCATTGTTGAGAGCCCTTGCGGAGCTACGATAACAAGTCTTGATTTCTTAATAAACAAGCCGTTAACACCCAAAACGATTAATGAATTCGTGCTAAACGTCCGTCATGAGTGCAGGGAACCGGTTTCACTAATGATGCAAAAATCAAATCTTGGCGATTCTTCATCAGCAATTCATCTCTTGCAATTTATTGACGGAATAAAGAAGAAGTATCCTGAAAAACTCGACCCCAACACGGAATTGGGAAAATATCTTGCTCAAAAAAAGGAAGAGATGGAAAATTTCATAGTTCAGATCAAAAGAGCAAAAATATAACCGATTTTTATCATTCACTCGTTCGCATTTCCTCCAAGTTAGGAAATCTTGAATGAAGTCATGAGTAAGTCATCCATTTTTGAGGATGATCCAACGTGAACGACGTGTTCGATTGATTCCACTTTCCAACTCTTGGAATCAGGGTCGTAGTAAGCCAAGTCTTGAAAGGTTTTTGTTTCTCCTGCTTTCAGAAATATCTTTCCGAAGCCCTTTAATTCTTTTTTGGGGCGATCCACGGCAGAATTTTTGTATCCGATGTAAACTTGCACGATTTCCTCGCCATCGACCTTTCCAGTATTGGTGATATCAATGCTCACCGTGATCTTTCCCTGTTCATCCATGTTTTCTTTACCAAGTCGTAGATTTTTGTAAGAATACGTCGTGTAGCTGAGTCCAAAACCGAATGGAAAAGCAGGTTCCCAATCGTTTTTATCGAGTAACCTGTATCCGTGGTAATATTCATAGTTTATCGATCTTGCTTTCTTATTGAAGTACGGTAAGTGTTCCTTGGATTTGGGGATGCTAAAAGGGAGTTTTCCGCACGGATTTTGCATTCCAAAAAGAATCTCTCCTATTGCAGTTCCTCCTTCCATTCCGGGATACCAAGCCATGAGAATTGCAGGAACAGCATCCCGCCATGCTTCCATCATTATGGCGCTCCCTCCTTCAAGGATCACGATGCAGTTTTTGTTCACGGATGCCATCTTTGAAATGAGCATTTCATCTTTGGCTCGCAATTCAAGCCGTTCTCTATCCCCACCCTTGTTAAACACGTATTCGCCTTCATCCTTATGAGTGAAACCCACGACAATGATGACTACATCAGCATTTTCTGCGGTCTCAAGTGCAGTGTCTAATTTTTTCCCCTTATTGTAAACCACCTCAATGGTTTCCCCAGCCGCCTTTCGAATGCCTTGCAAGGGCGTGATGACATGAGGAGGATAAACTCGACTGCTTCCTAAATCGCCAATGTTTGGGACATCTGCCAGTTTACCGATAACAGCAATTTTTTTTAGTTGCTCTTTCTTTAATGGCAAGATGTCATTCTCATTTTTTAAAAGGACAATGCTCTTCCGGGCGGCCTCCAATGCGAGCCGGACGTGTTCTTCACAAGCAATCTTCGTCTTATTGTATGATGCAGTGTCAGGTTTTTTGGCGAATCGGATTTTTTGCCGTAATATTCTCAAAACGGCATCATCGACCTGATCTTCTTGGATTTTTCCTTTTTCTAACAGCTTCAAGAGTTTTTTAGGACTCATCCGCCACTTGAATGGCATTTCAATATCAAGGCCGCCGTTAACGCTTGCCTCTCCATTTTGGACTGCAAAAAGAAAATCTGAAATGACAAATCCCTTAAAATTCCATTCATCCTTGAGAATGTCCCGAAGGAGGTGTTTATTTTGACTGCAATATGCACCGTTGACTTGATTATAGGCGCACATGATTGATGCCACGTCTTGCTCGACGCATTTTTTAAAGTGCGGGAGGTAGATTTCTCTCAATGTTCTTTCATCCACGATGACATCTACCTTGAATCTTGCGTTTTCCATGCTATTCAAGGCATAGTGTTTTGCACAAGCCATCACGTGTTTTTGCGTTCCTCTCGTGAGAGCCGCCCCCATCACTCCAAGATGGTATGGGTCCTCTCCATACGTCTCTTGTGCCCGCCCCCATGCAGGATGCCGAAGAAGGTTGATGCAGACGCCACCGAAAAAGTTTGCGCCTTGCGACCGTGCTTCAATTCCGATGGCATTTCCAATTCTTTCTTCGAGCTCCGGATCCCATGAAGCACCACGTGCCATTGAAACCGGAAAGCAAGTTGATTTCCCCATTACAATCCCGCGGGGACCATCCGTGAATAGAATTGGAGGAATTCCCAGCCGTTTAATTTCTCCAGCAGGAATGGGATCTTTATTATACCGAATTAACATGGGAATACCGCCGCGGATTAATGAAATATCACCGGACATTTGTTTCACTTTTTCTTCAATAGTCATCTTGGAGAGGACTTCCCGTGCTTTTTTCTCGATTTCATCCTCACTCAAACCAATAAACTCATTCCATTCAATCTTCTCATTTTCTAAAGCCAAATAATCACTTCCTGTTTCAAGATTTTCATTTATCGTCTTTTTGAAGTTCCAGCGGAATTTTTTATGATTTTTCACGCACTCAATTGATTTTTTATCTTTATTGATGATTAAACAAGTAGAAAAATGAATCGATTCATCCTTCATTGTGATCTAGATTGCTTTTTCGCAGCAGTCGAAGCAAGAGACAATCCAGAATATCGCGGAAAACCACTTATCATAGGAGCAGATCCGAAGGAGGGAAAGGGTAGAGGTGTTGTATCAACTTGTTCTTACGAGGCGCGGAAATTTGGCGTGCACTCCGCCATGCCCATATCAAAAGCGTATAAATTATGCCCAAATGCGATCTATCTGTTTCCAAATTTTGAAAAATACTCGAAAGCATCAAGAGAAGTCATGAACATCCTGAGACAATACTCCACGGAATTCCA
>JALGVI010000062.1 GCA_029838215.1 Candidatus Helarchaeota archaeon
ATATCTGGGAAGGGGTTTCTTATATAATCCGGGTGGAACGTACCCTGTTTCTTTTATAATCTTTTTTAGCTGATGTCTCTCTTCCTTATTTAATTTTTCCAATTAAATCAACACTTGTCTTTTTCTTTTTCACCGATTTTCGGTTCAAATTTCAGGAGCTCCTCAAATTCTTCCCCAATTCGCTCAAGAATTTTTTGAGGGACTGTAATGCCAATTCCCTTTTCAATCTTGTAATTTAGCCACAAATTGATGCTTTTAGCGCCACTTAGTTTCCGAATTCGAAATTGCTTCATGAGAATTCCTTTATTCATGAAGACCGGATCAAACCGAAAATCTATGATCCCGTCAACGAAATATGATAATACGGACTCAAATTTCTCAATGACTCCCACGTGATTTATTCCAATTATTTGAGTTGAGTTTTCCTTGCAAACGCGGGCGCGTAATGCTTTTAAAAACTCAAACACGTGTTCTTTCTTGTTAATCGTCATTAATTCCGTTAGACTATCAATTATCAAAATACACGTGGGGATCTTGTTCTGTTTAAAGATTTTTTCACGAAAGTTTGAGACAGTAGTTGTGATTTTATTAAGGAGCGTGCGAAGGTCCGTCGGATTCACGGTGACCATGCACGATTTCAATTTAATCCAAAGTTCTTTGTCTTCTTCATACTTGAGTTGCAAATCCCTTTCAATATCAGTCATTCGAAAAGAAAACCCGTCAATGAAGCATAATTCGTGTTTTTTAACGACTTCATTGCAATTAAAACCCATTGCATTAAGTTGCTGAATTTTTGAAAGAACCGAATCTTCTAGGGTAAAATATATGACTTGATCAAGAGGATCTGCCATTTTCAGTCGATTATATATGATTTGTTGGACAAGAACTCGTTTTCCCGTGCCCGGTTCTCCGTTTAAGACGATAAAATTGTTATTTGGAATTCCTTCGGGCAACAATACATCAAGGATCGGTATGTTTGTCATCTTGGAAGAAACTTTAAAGCAACTCAATTCGATCACGTTGATTACTTAGGGTAGATGCTCTTTTATTAATCTTTTTAAAAGCTTGTTAATGGTTTTTCCCGATGCTTTTCCCCTGAGTTCTTTCATGATTTCTCCCATTAGAGCACCAATGGCTTTTTCTCCTCTCTCCTGAATCAACGTTTTATTTCTATCAAGGATTTTTTTAATTATTTTTTCGATCTCTGCGACATCCATTTGAAGTAATTTTTTCTGCTTGGCAATGTCTAATGCTGATTTCTTGGGATTCTTTATCATTCCGAGTAGAATCTTCGGTATGGCATCTTTATCGATGGTATCATCTTCAATTAGTTTGAAAATGTCCATGTAGAATTCATCTCGGATCTTATCTAATTCGACTCCGTGTTTTTTCTTGAGTTCCGAAGGCATGGTGAGTAAAGTATTTGAAATTAGCGTGGGAGAAATCTTTGGAAATTTCCCAACGAGGTCTTCAAATAAAAATAAGTCATGAGATCTCACTATTTTGCCGGCCAAGTCGTCATTTAACTTGAGTTCTTTCATGAAACGTTTCTTCTTATCATCAGGAAGTTCCGGGAGGTTATTTTTTATTTTTTTAAGTAAATCTTTTGAAACTTTTACGGGTGGAATATCTGTTTCAGGATACATTCGGGCCGAGCCGGGCAAAGGACGTAAATAGTTAGTAGTCCCATCGATCTGTGCCATTCGCGTTTCTTCAGGAACACCAATCAAGCAATATCTTGCACGTTCAATGACTGAATTGAGAGCCTCTTTTATCGTTGATTCTTTTCCTGCCATAATGAGTATCAAGTCTGCATCGTCAAGCTTGAGTTTCTTCCTAATTGCATTGAATTCTTTTACGAGTCCGTATTTTTCTAATTTTTCATCAGAGTGTATGAATCCCCTGACACCGTGAGCCTTTGAATAATCTACGAATTCGCGTGCGAGTGTTTTTTCTTCGTATAATATTCTCTTCATCAGTCCCGAGAATTTTGGTAATACAATTCCCAATACCTTTCCCTTATTTTTGATGGCTGTCTTGATGATCTTTGAATTAGTGCCTTGGAAAACAGGCGTGAAATCCTCAATTTCCAACGTAAGTTCCTTTAACCCCTTTTTATTCAATTCGTCTCTGATTTCCAATAATTTGACTTGACGAATGACTTCGTTTTCTACTAATTTTGCTATCATTCGTAAATCTTGTAATCCCTTGACCTCAACTCTTGCTCCTCCCTTGATCGAAATGTTTACATCTTGGCGGATTGTTCCCAGTCCTCGTTGAGCGTTTCCTGTCATTCGACAAGTCATTCCGAGAAACTCCGCTACTTCTCGGGCTTGAACCGGATGGTGAATGTCAGGATGCGTTCCAATTTCAATTAATGGGATTCCCAATCGATCAAGCCTGTATGCCACAATGCCTGTAGAACTCTTGTCGATGATACCTGCTGATTCTTCTTCTAATTCAAGATCCTTCACGCGTACTGGTCCAAAAGAGGTTTTCATAGTGGATTCGGGCAGTCCAATCCCTACATTCATCGTGCGCTGAAATCCCGATGTATTGCTCCCGTCGATTACGGTTTTTCGCATGCACTCAATCTCATCAGGAATGAACATGTTGAGCATTGTTGCTACGGTCAAGGCGATTTCGAGTGCTTCTCTATTGACTGGATGGGGAGGTTCTTCATCCAATTCAACGAGACAGGTCTTACCTTTATAACAATGATATTCGAATAGTTTGTCTTTATAATATTCATAAAGTGCTGCCGGATCAACATCCCCGAGCTCGCCCGGAACGGAGCGTAGTTTCCTTTTAATCGTGTAAATCGATTCATCTTCAGGATTGAATTTTGGACTGCAAGCACAAAACAATTTTTCTTTCGAGTTCAGGCGCTGGTGGATTTCAATACCACAAATTAAACCAATTTCCTCGTAGTTCAGTTCAGTCATTCCATTCACGTCCCCTTCAATATAAATAAGATTCTGGCAGAGCCTCCTTCGTTATTTCGCCCACCAAGTTCTGTGAAATCATTTTCCTTGCTTCTTCTTGCGAATAATTTCCTAAGAGCCACTTCAATTTAATTAATGCCACTTCTGGGAGCATGTCTTCTCCAGAAACCACGCCATACTTTTGCAAGTCCCTTCCCTTATCGTAGACATTCATGTTTATGCGACCATATAAGCACTGCGTTGTCATGACAACAATTGCAGTCTTGCATAATTCTTTAATGTAATCCAATATTTTCTGATTTTTTTCTGAAAAGTGATCTTTTACTCCTGGAACGTGTCCGAGCCCTGTTCCTTCCAAAATTAGCCCTTTATATCCATTATCGATGAAAAATTTCAACATTTCAGGATCGAAATCCACGTGAACCTTCACCAAACCGACTTTTTCTTCCATTTTCGTGCGAATTCGTAGAACCCGAGACGAATCTCTACGTAAATAATTCGTTGATAGAAACTCGATTTCATCATCAAGATAGTTGATCTCGGCAATGGGGAGCGCATTGATTGGTCGAAAGGCATCGCGTCTTGATGAATGCATTTTTCTCGTCTTGCAGGGTGGATTTATGAACACCAATTCATCATCTGATGTTCCATGCATGCAAATTGCAATTCCGGCAAAATCTGTTTTTACAATAAAACGTGCTGCTGAAATTAGGTTCGCACCTGCATCGCTACTACCTCTATCCGAACTCCTTTGTGCGCCGACAATGAGCACGGGAATTGGTAAATCCTGTAATACAAAACTCAATGCGGCTGCGGTATAATGCAACGTGTCCGTGCCGTGTCCCAGTATGATTCCATCAACACCTTTTTCAATTTCTTTTTTGATTTCGGTTGCGATGTATTCATAATGTTCCTTCCGGATATCTTCACTCCAGATGTTCATGAGAAGCCGAGCATTGACATTTACAATATCTTCAAGCTCTGGAAAAAGTGCCAACAACTCTTCAGGATTGAATGCCGAAACAACACCGCCCGTCCGATAATCCAGCCTGCTTGCGATTGTACCCCCTGTATGAAGGATTGTTATCGTTTTTAATCTTTTATCATGTTTGACAGGTCTGGTTTCAAAACTTTCTAATTGCCTCGTATCCTTCAAGTGCTCAATGGTCATTCCCTTCTGATATTTTACTCCAATATTATAACCACTGGAGAGTTTTAACACCAGAGTATCCGGATCGCCGAGTTCCGTTTGAGGAATGAGGAACCCCTCAAAAGTAGTTGCACCTTTTATCTTGATCTTATCGCCAGGTGAAATCTTGAGTTTTTCAAGCATGTCTTGAATTGTCTTTGAATAATTTTTTAGCACGTCATTAAGTCTCCTATTAATCATTCATTAAAATTCTTCTTCATTTATTGCGAGAACTTGAACTTCAGCCCCGTCCTTCAGAACATCCTGTAAAATCTTTTTGGGATGTAAGGGTTTCCCATCAAGTAATAATTGAATCGTGTAAAGCTTATTTATCTTGTATTCCTGCCGCACGATTCCTTTAACCTTTGCTATACTCCATTTTTTTTCCAAAACTAAAACTTTATGCTGCTCATCTTTAGGGGCTTCTCGAAAAATGAAATTTACTTTCATGAAATATTCCATTTTGTTCCTCAACAAGTAATTGGTTTC
The DNA here is from genome assembly GCA_029838215.1 of Candidatus Helarchaeota archaeon. Classification (GTDB taxonomy): domain Archaea; phylum Asgardarchaeota; class Lokiarchaeia; order Helarchaeales; family RDOG01; genus JALGVI01. The sequence continues at coordinate 4,624 of JALGVI010000062.1, forward strand.
GATTTTTTGGTCTCGATTCAATTAGACAGATTTTGAATTTAAATATGTAATCTTTTAAATGATCATCTTGATGGCAAAAATTCACTTGGGATGTAGCGGTTGGTCGTATAAGGACTGGATTAAGACTTTCTATCCACCTCGCATTAAAAATAATCAAATGTTGGATTTTTACACGAAAGTTTTTAAGACTTGCGAGATAAACACGACATTTTATCAAATCCCAAAAAAGAAATTCGTTGCAAATTGGGCTGAGAAGGTTCCTGAAAATTTCGTATTCGCCGTGAAATTCTATAAACGATTCACTCACGAACTGCTCAAGGACAAGAGCATCTCACAACAAGAGATCGATTTTTATTTTGACCAAATTTCTCCTCTAATGCCTCGAATGGGACCTGTTCTCATTCAATTTCCACCAAGTTTGAAGTACGATCTCGAGACATTGACTTACTTGATCTCTTTTTTGCCAACAAAACACCGCTATGTCATGGAATTTCGACACATTTCTTGGCTCAAGCATCAACAGGCGACCTTGAAAATCCTAGAAAAACACGATATTGCTTATTGCATTGTTGACGAACCTCATGACGTTCACGACAACCTGCTACCACCTGACCTTTTCGTCACTACGGACTTCTGTTATATTCGATGGCACGGACTTAATCCAAACCATTGGTATGATTACCTGTATTCCGAAGAACAATTGAAAAAATGGGCTCAGAAAATCGAATCCCTTTCGGAAAACGTCTCCGAAATATATGGATATTTTAACAACCACCTGAATGGACAAGCCCCAACCAATTGTCTCCAATTATTGCAATTATTAGGCAAGAAAGTTACGAATCCAAAAAAAATCTCATTACGTCCAAAAGGTCAAACATCACTCGGTCGCTTCTTATAATTCAAGCATTTAACTTGTCAACAAGTGTCAAACGTGCTCGTTTTCGAACATAATCAATTCTACCATAATAACTCAAGAAGAAATACTTATCAATATCCGTGTAATAACTGGTCTCCATGTAACATGGGATAGTGCATCCATTACAAATGGGAAGCCTCCCTACATTTCTATATATCCTCTTTACTTCCTCATCTTTCAATGTCTTTATCAGATCACCATCAATTAATGGAATCTGCCTTTGGGCGAGATGCATGCAAGGATAATACAAGTCATTATTTGGAGCCAAGACGATTAATTTCTGTCCAATTGGGCACTTTGGCCGTCTTGGGTTATTTCCACCATCTTTAATGAATTGCAATTGAGGCAAACTGACAATCACGTTAGGATGGCGTTTTAATTTAAGAATCTTTTTTATTCCATCATCGCTAAGAGGCTTATTATTGAAATATGCAAACTCGGCATTGAATTCGATTAAAACGCCCAACTTTTGAGCCAATCTTGCCAGATTTTTTAACTCATCCACGTTTTCCTCGCAAACCGTGTTCTTGATCATTGGAACCTCGCCGAGATTTCGAGCCATTTTTATCGCTTTGATCACTTTATCAAAGCATTCTATTCCACGAATCTCATTATGTACTTTCGGATTGGCAGAATCCAGGCTGAAACATAATTGAGTGACGTTTCCTTTCAATTCTCTCGCATGTTTAGGATATAAGAGGCCATTACTCGTCAACCACGTCATCATTCCGAGTCTTTTAGCTTCTCGAATGAGTTTCGGTAATTCTGGATATAACAATGGCTCTCCGCCTGTAAAATCTATGGATAGAAAGCCCAATTTTTTAATTTGCTTGAGAAGAGCAATTCGGCTTGCCAAAGGGGATTCCTTGCTCTTGAATTTTGGATCCTTCCAAATCGAACACGTTCTGCAACGCGAATTACAACGAGTCGTCACGTACCAATGGCAATGAACGTGCATGTTGAAACCACACAAAAAATTGAAATATCTTTAAATTTCTCATCCAAGAAAACCAAATAGAACTTGTTATTAATAAATTCAGCCGTGATGAATCGTGAATAATACGTCAAAGGTGTATTGGGCATCGCCCATTGAGCTTATGTCACTTATAAACTCAAAAAATAACATGATTACAAACATTTTAATAAAGACTCGATTGATATTGGAAAAGATACTTGACAATATCAAGCCGGGAGATAAGGTCGCCGTAAAAGTCCACGTAGGTGAAGCATATAATACCCGTTATTTGCGACATGATTACGTGCATGAAGTAATTGACTTCATAAAATCAAAGGGTGGCGTGCCTACGTTGATTGAAACTCAAGGACTTGGGATGAAGGAACAGCACATAAAAATGTCTGAGAATCACGTGATTTGCGTTGGAGTCCGAAAAACTGCGGTTGAACACGAAAAAATTGCCGAGTTACACGGTTATGGTGAGTCTATAATTGGAGCTCCTCTGAAATTCATTGATGGTGAAAAAGGAATTGAAAGCAAGATCATTCCGATAAATGGCATTCATTTAAAAGACGTTGCAGTTGCAGCCGGTTTATTTGATTTTGATAAGATGGTGGTAATCTCTCATTTTAAAGGACATGGTAGTGCAGCTTTTGGAGGTGCTTTAAAGCAGTTGGGTATTGGGTGTGTAGCCAAGCGGAATAAGTTTCGGGCGCATTTTAAGTCTTTCAAGGTCACTAAAAAGTGCACGCCTACGGAGTGCGGGTTAGAATGTATCGAGGCCTGTCCGGTGGGAGCGATAACGAAAAATAATGGCGAGATAAGCATTGATTACGATTCGTGCGTGGAATGTACTGCTTGTATTGAATATTGCAAGGTCAAAAAAGCGTTTAAATCCGTTTATCTTCCTTTCAATATCTTCACCGAGCGAATGATTGATAATGCTACGGGTGTAGTTACTGGATTTGGTCCTGAAAACATTCGATATATTAATTTCGCCATTGATATCGTTCTGAATTGTGATTGCATAACAACTCCCGGCCCACCCATCATACCTGATTTAGGTATTTTCGGATCCGCTGACCCTGTTGCTGTTGATAAAGCTTGTGTTGATGCTGAAACAAATGCGCCAGGCTTGCCTCGAATGACAAAAGAAGGTACTTGGAAGGATCCCTTGCCCGCTGGTGTTGAGAAGTTTGGAGCAATGATGTCGATGAGCAAGGCGACTTGGCAATTTGATGCCGCCGTCAAGAACGGAATTGGAAATATCAATTATGACTTGATCCAAATTTAATATATCATTAAATTTCCTTTTTTTATGTTAGGATGGATGTAAAACCAAAATAAGAAGAATAAAAAAAAGAATTATGTTTAATTGCTTACCGACGCTTCTTTTTCTTGCCTTTTTTTGCGGGTTTGGCTTTTTCTTTTTGTGCTTTCTCTAGGATATTTTGTAACCTTGATGCTGCGGCTTTTGCCTTACGCACGTCGGCAACTTTAATTGTCTTGCGGACGAGCTCTCCTGCATGATCACCCTTGGATTTTTTTGGCATGGAATCAACGATTTCTTGGATACCAGCCTTTAGCTTTCCTTCTAGATACTCGATAATTTTTTCAACCGCGTCTCCAGCAACATTTAATTTGGTTTCATTGCCCTCATATACGCCACGGAATAAAGGCTTAACACGAGTCCAATACAATAATTTGCCACTTTTTTCTCCTTCACTCATGGGAAACACTTCATTATGAGGATATTATTTCGTTCTCAGTTTTATTGAGGTTGGTTGAGGTAAAACTGATTAGATAATAATTGTCAGTGGGATGAATATAAATGTTAGGCTGATTTTTCAGCTGGATTTCGACAAAAATTAAAGATCAACAGTACTGATTTTGATGGCTTGTCTTTCTCAATGTTAATCGAGTTTCATATTTCATGATATTCAATTATTACAATGAAATTGAATTTCTAAAGCATCAATCCAATTTAATAGTCCTTGATTTTAACTATAATCAAGGACAGGACAACAAATGATGGACGAATCCTGTTGTCTAGTGGATCGGTAGAAAGTCCTTACGTGGATTCTCCACCAGATTTCTACAATCTTCTATAAAGCATTCTCCACGATCTTCTAAAACACAATGGATAAAAGATGGGGGCAATATCACGTTGTAAAACGAGATTATAGGACCTTCAACCATTTTTTTTAAACAATCTTCTTACTGAATTTCTTTCAGCTCGTAGCTAGTAGAACCAACACCATATTCTTGAGCAAGTTTGATGTATTTAATGTCAGTAGCATCCGCTTTTTTCTGAAGTGCCTTGCTAAGGTCCTTCAAAAATTTAAATCCTACATGATCAAGTGCTACGGGATCGATGCCTCCATATAGAATGCCGAGATCCGTTATTTTTCCGCCGTGCCGTCTTTCATTTGCCTTGAGCATGGTCTTGATCCCGTCTACGATCGTAATGTTTTTAATTCCTAAATCCCGGTAGAGCGTCCAGTTTACTTCCGCTATGACTTTATCAAGGCTTTTTAACGGAGTGTGTACCTTTATCCGTTCACCCTTTGAGAGAAAACCAAATGAGTTCTTTAAAGCACCTGTCATGAAGCACCATGGATGAATTTTTAAAACGGGTAATGAAATAATTGTTGTCACGTCTTGAAATGGAGTGGTAGACATCTTAAATTTGAAATTTCGTGGTGTTTGAACGCGTTTCATTTTCTTATCATAAATGCTAATTAGTGGAATTCCAATCTCATCGCAAATTGCTTGAAAAGAAGATTTTTTCACGGAAAACAAAGGCACGTCCACCGCAGGTCCTTCTACAACTTGGACCGAACAAGATTGAGTCAAAAGATATTCCAAAACTGCACGAAACAAAGAAAGATCTGTTGTCGTTGGATATTCTTCATGAGACACGATATTCGGCTTTACCAACACGTTCCCTGAGAGAAATTCCTTATACTTTTCGAGTAAAAGCCTTGCAAATTCTTCTTTTTCGAGAGTCTTGGAAAAAAAAACAGTTGATGTCATCGTTGTTTAATTCTCGATGGCATTCTTATATTTTTTCTCATTCTTTCGTTAAAAGCAATGATTTTGAATCTTTCTCCATCTCCTTTACTTATTATAATAATAGAAGTTGATCTTAGCTCATGAGAGAACTCTTCATTGGATGTGGTGGGTGGCAATTTTTTAACGTTCCCGGAGACAAGCTTTCGCAATATGCATCCGTTTATAACTTCGTTGAAGTGAACCGGACTTTTTATGGATTTCCTTCTCGAAATCAATGTCTTCAGTGGAAGAAAGCCACGAAAGGGAAAAACTTTCGGTTTGCTCTTAAATGTAATCGCCAAATAACCCACGACAATCTCTTGGAGCCCACGGAAGAAAATTTCATTCTAATGGAGAAAATGATAGAACTCTGCAGGGATTTGGATGCCGTTGCCTTGGTCTTTCAGACTCCGATTTTTCGATTGACGGATTCAAAGCTCCGGAGAATTGAAGATTTCTTTGAACAAGTAAGGGTTGACGACGTGCCATTTACATGGGAAATACGCGGTGACCTGTCATCCTTGCCATCATCGTGCCTTGATGCATTAAAAAACATATTTAAAACCAATTCAATTACTCATTGTACTGATTTCAGCCGTTCCATTCGACCACTACACGTTGCAGACGTGGCATACACGCGAATTTTCGGATTGGGACGGAAAAACATGTGGCAACTATCTGATCCCGAAATCATCCTTCTTCATAAACAATTGTATTCATTTCTCAAGGACTCCACAACTGTCGTGTCGTTTCATACCCAACGCATGGAGATAGATGCTGCTCGATTGAAGACATATCACGATTCAAAATCCCTCATGCCGACTTCTACTACGATTGGTCTAAAAGCCTTCATGGAACGGATCGCCGAATTTGATCGATTTCCCATTTCAAAGAAAGAGCTACTTGCGGCACATGGGTGGAAGATTTTCGATCTCACGATGAAATTGCGTCCTCGGATGAATCAAATCTTGGATTTGTTACCACGGCGCGAGTATCATTCATTTGAAGGGATAGAAAAAGAAGTTAAGAATATTATCTCTCCATCGCATGATTAGGGAGATGTTTTGGCAATTCATTTATTCCTAATTTTCTTTATTATTTGTTCCACTTGCTCGATTGCGGTTCCAATGTAATTTTTTGGGTCAAGCCACTCATCCAATTCCTTTTCTGTAACATTTGCGGCGATTTCTTTATCTTGCAATAGACCTTCTTTATAAGGTCGTTCTTCATCGCGGCATTTAATTCCGATTGTTCGGAGTTTTTCATGAACATCTTGCCTGCTTAATCCCTTCTCGACCAATTTTATCATGATTTTCTCGGCAAAAATCTGTCCGCTCGTTAATTGTAGATTTCGTTCGATGTTTTTGAAATTAAATTCCAGCTCTTCCAAGATGAAAATCATTTGATCAAGGATATAATCTAAAAGAATGAATGTTTCAGGAAAAATAATGCGTTCTACGGCGGAATTTGAAAGATCTCGTTCGTGTTCTACCAGTGCGGCATTCTCAAGGATGGGAAAGAGATTTGCTTGAATCACGCGATAAATTCCACACACGCGTTCGACCTTGTGCGGATTTCGTTTCGTGGCCATCGTGCTTGAGCCGACCTGCTTTTTCGAGTATGGTTCAAAAACCTCTGCGATTTCCGTTCGTTGCAGATTCCGGATCTCCTTCCCAATTTTCGATAAAGTTGTCCCAATTAATACAAGAACTGAAAAGATTTCGGCGTGTAGATCACGGGGAACAATTTGTGTTGAAATGTCACTGGGCTTGAGATCTAGTTGCTTCATTACATTATCTTGAATTTTGAATCCATTTTCGCCGAAGGAAGCCATGGTTCCAACTGCTCCTGACATTTTTCCCACCAGATTGTTCTCCAAAAGTGAGGAAATGCGTTGTAGGTGTCGATTAAATTCAACTGCATATCCTGCAAACTTCATTCCATGCGTTGTTGGGATGGCATGTTGCCCATGAGTTCTTCCAATGCAAATCGTTTCCTTGTGTTTTTCAGCCTGATTCAGCGTTATTTCTTTTAGTTTTTCGACCTTGTTTTTAATAATTTGTAACGCATCTCTTAAGACAAGCGACCATGCCGTATCCACTATGTCGTAGCTCGTTGCTCCTAAATGTATGTAATTACCTGCATCTCCATCACACGCTTCCGCAAGAGCACGCACCATTGCCATTATGTCGTGGTCTATTTCCCGTTCAATTTCTTTCACGCGTGAGAGCTTCACGTATTGCAAAGTGGCTTTTTTCTTGATTTCTTTAGCCGCCTCTTTTGGAATACCTCCGATTTTGGCATGTGCCAATGCCAGTGCGGCTTCGACATCCAACCATTTTTGTAATTTATATTCTTCCATGAAGACTTTCTTCATCTCTGGAGTGTTATATCGATATTCAATCGGATGGACTAATCCCATTACATCACCATGCACAAAATTATAAACCTAATAGACAATAACCACGTCAGAATTTAATATTTTCTTTCATGTAATCTATCGAAATTGCTTTTTTTCATATTTCCTAATAATTCTGGTGAGTTCATCTCGAACTAACTTGTACAAGTTTACGATTACTTGATGCGGACTCAGTTCTAAAACCATGAAAGATGGAATTCCTGAAGCCACGAAACTCCATGCTCCAACCGCACTTCCGGGATTTAATAATAAAATTCCACCTTGGAAATGAATGAAATCGGAGTGAGTATGCCCTGAAATTAGCACGTGCACGTTTAATCGTTTCGCAACTTCTAAGAGTTGTTCTTTATCTCCGCGAGGATAAATGATGTGTCCATGAATTAAGCCGATCCTCCATCCATCGACTTCAAGGAGTTCACGATCAGGATGGGGAAATGCGGGATCCATGTTTCCGATGACGATTTTCATGGGAGCTATTTGCTCTAATTTTTGTTTAATATTTTCATGGATCAAGTCTCCCGTGCAGAGAATCCAATTAAATGAATTTGTTTCGATGAAGTCGTCTATTTCTACTGGTATTGCTTTTGCTCGTCTGGGAATGTGAAAATCACCGATGACGAGAATTCGAGTCAAGGACGGTCACCTCTTTGCTACTACTGAATGCAACTTGCGAAATGCTTCGGTCTTATTTTTCGAGGCAAATGCTTCAAAAATATCATCAATAAAAGCCATGTTTTCAGTCGTCGAAACTTCAAGTGAATTGATCATTCCAATTTTCGTGAGTCGGATCAAGTGCATTGATTTAGACGTGTACTTCTTGGCAAATTCAAGGACTTCCTCATCAAACCGTTCTGGATCGATGATTTTCGAAATCAACCCATATTTTTTTGCGGATTCTATGTCAAATCGTTCCGTGCCGAAAGCTATTTCTTTTGCATTGGCCAATCCCACAACTTTTGGAAGGAGATTCAAACCTGCCCAAATTGGAATGAGCCCGATTCGTATTTCAGGCAAGCCAAATTGGGAGTCAGGAGTTGCAATGCGAAAATCACAAGAAATTGCTATCTCGAACCCTCCTGCCAGGGCGAATCCTCGAATTGCAGCAATCGTGATCTGTGGCAACGTATAGATGTCAAAACAAAGTTCTCTTCCTCTTTTTTGGAATTCTCGCGATTCTGCTGGACTCATGTTTGCTTTTAGATCATTTCCCGTTGAAAACGCTCGTCCATTGCCTTTAAAAATAACGACACGGGTTTTCGTATCGTCCTTGAGCTCTTGTATGATATTCGAGAATTTTCGTAAAGTCTGTATGTTAAAACAATTAAGCACGTCGGGACGATTAAAAACTATGGTCCGGATTCGTTTCGACGTGTCTTCAATGAAGATGGTTTCCTCACTTGTCATTTTCTTTCACTTTTCATCTGGAATTTTTACAAGGGAGTTTTCTCCTTTGAATTTAAAAGATATTATCCATAAAACAATATTGAAAGTCGGAAAAAAGTATTTCAATCATGTAGAATTAAACCAAATCGATGAAGAAGTGAATAACGTGCCAAAATACATCGTCATTGTTGGTGCTGGTGCAGCGGGACTCTTCGCTGCGTGTAAATTGACCGAGAAAGGGCTCGCTGATACGAAAATCACGATTATTGATCAGGGACCGAATGCATTAGACCGCAAATGTCCTCTGATAAAGGACTATCGAAGGTGTGCTCGTTGTAAACCCTGCAACATGTTGTCGGGTGTTGGTGGTGCGGGCACGTATTCATCCGGACTTCTGAATTTGAATCCCAAGATCGGAGGAGACTTAATTGAAATTGTCGGTGACGAACGACTTGCGAATGAGTTCATTCAACAAGTAGATGATATTTTTGTCAAACACGGAGCTCCCACTAAAAAATACATGCCATCTCCCAAAAATATTGAAGAAATAAAAGCCAAGGCAGGGCTCGTGGGTATTAAATTTATTCCTTCCATTCAAAGACACATAGGAACTGAAAATGCCCCTCAAATCATAAATAACATCCAGACGTACTTGGAAAAACAAGGCGTGACGTTCCGGGTGAACACCAAAGTTAAACGAGTCGAGACAGATCATGTTGTTTTAGATAATGATAAAATTATTAATTTTAATTATTGCTTGCTGGCTCCGGGAAGAGTTGGCATGACGTGGTTAGCCAATGAACTTCAACGATTGGGTGTAAAAACAACTTATGAACCAATTTCGATTGGTGTCCGTGTAGAAGTTCCTTCATTCATAATGGAATCGATTTGTTCAATTGAACGGGATCCAAAATTTCACATCTATCCAAATACCTACGATGATTTCGTGCGGACGTTCTGTGTCAACCATGAGGGATTTGTCGTAATGGAACGATATTCCGATGGGTCACTCGCCACGAATGGTCATTCTTTTATAACTGAAAAATCGTCAAATTCGAATTTTGCGCTTTTAGTTCAAATACGATTGACGAAACCATTAGAGGACACGACTGCTTACGGGCGAGCAATCGCTGCAAATTGCGCAACCTTGGGTGGAGGAAAACCCATAGTACAACGATTGTCTGATATCCGACATGGAAGACGGTCCAAGGAAAGCAAGATGAAAACAAATCTCGTTCAACCGACGTTAAAAAATGCAACACCGGGAGACATATCAATGGCACTTCCGCATCGCATCTTTACCGACATAATAGAAGCCATTGAAAAGCTGGAAACAATCATCCCTGGCGTTGCTGCTCCCAGCACGTTATTATATGCTCCTGAAATAAAATATTCGGCGAAAAAAGTCGAGACCGACCCGCATCTTGAAACAGCTGCTGAGAATATATTTGTTGCAGGTGACGGAGCTGGTTTATCTCGCGGCATTATTGGAGCTGCCGTTACTGGCTTTGTGGCTGCAGAGGGAATTCTAAGAAAATTACAGGTCTAAAAATGATGAATTCTTTTTGAAAGATAGAAAAAATAAAAAAATTAATAGATGGGTCCAACGACTGGGTTAGAGTTATCAAAGCTAACAACGTAGAAATCGCCGAATGAAGGTTGGCACAGCGTGACTAACGTGTAATTTAGCAATGGACACATTATGAAAGAAGCCATGCTCCCGCTGGGAATGAATTTAGTATATAAATCCAAGTTATCGATGCTCCTATCACCACCGAGATTGAAGTTCAAAACCGGATCCCATTGATTTCGAAGAGTTTGCATTGCTTCATATGGTCCAAATTGTTGTGTTGCATTTGCTTGAGCCATGAGCTGGTTCATTGTATTCCAACGATTATAGGTATTTCCGACGTTTGGTATTCCATCATATTTGGAGATCATTGCACTCGACGTGAAATGGTTTGCCGCAGCAAGCCAGCCCACGTATTCACCATTTGCCGTATCACCTTCCCATCTCGTGTAGCTGTTTTGATTGGTGGTTTCGACCATTGCAGCCGTGCCATCCAAGTCAAGAACTCCGTAGTTCCAGCCACTCGTCTGATTTTGATAGGAATGCGTCCGTCCGTCGCTAATCGAATACGAACCATTCAATATGGCCGTGCCAATCGAAGCATTATCTGCATAGTTCAAGGCATCACGAATGGCGAGAACTGCTGGAATGCCCAAGCCAACCTCCTTGGTGTCCACTAGTGAAACGGAAACGCAAACACCATCTGAGTTCATGCCTCCTAGGAGACCTACCATTCCTGCAATCGTATGACCGATTACAGCTTTTCCCGATGGTGGAAAGATGCGAAGGACCACTTGAAAATTATCCAAGATATGGTTTGGGAAATAATCCAGATTTCGTCCATAAATTGGTCCTGCAGCAGTATTTGTTTTATTTGCAAAGATGAATTGCGTGCATGCCATGATGTTGTCTGCCGCGTAGTTCAAGATGTCCGCAAATGCATTTATCAGGATTATTGTCGAATTCGGTACTCCTGCTCCTCGGGCGACTCCATTCATTTCATCCAAGAGATACGGAGGAATATATGGTTCGATCTCTGCGATAAATTGGGCAGAACTCGTGAATCCCGCCGCAATACCTATTATGCCCTGAAAGGCGCGAATCTGTTCTCGGCACTGCATGCCGTAACTGACTCCGAGTTCATAATGCGTGGAACCCTGGATCGTAATGACTTTCGTGGGCACCTCGAATTTGTCCAGCCAGAAGTACGCAAGACCAAATCCAAAGATGAAAAGTTTGTCCAGCCAGAAGTACGCAAGACCAAATCCAAAGATGAAAAGTATCAATATCAAGATTGCAGCATATTTCTTATTCATGACATCATCTCCTTAATCCTCGTTTGAAGCAACGTAGCCACCTATACAGCCTCCTACTATAATACATGTTATGAAGACAATCGAGTATATTAGATTAAACGTGAGAATCGATAAAAGTCCCAACAAGATCGCGATGATTGTGCTGGAGACAATGGCTTTTTTCACTGTCACTGCAAGGAATCCCGTCAGGGCACCTCCCATGACCAAACTCACCCCAATGCCGATCAACATGAACAGGGAAATGGAACCTGAAATTTGAATCGGGAAAAAGAGTGTCAAGTACGGGATGATGATGACGATTTGAGGTAGGGATACGTTAGAAATCACGAGCATTTCTGGTAAGAATGGAATACTCATCATTCCCACGAGGGAAATTGAGAAGAGAACCAAGCACGCCAATAATCCGATGAAACTGCTGATAATCGTTCGCAAGAATTTAACGGCAAATCTGTCTTCATCCATTTTAAAATACCCCCAAGATCGGGCTGAAGATCAAGTCAATGAGTGGTCCCGAGAAAATGAATGCAATCATGGCTATTGGGATTACCATCACAAGCCCTTTTAAGTAATCTATCTCATAAACATCTTGAATCATGTATGCTTCAAGTCCGATAAACAATGGAAAGCCAATCAACATGACGACTTTTGGTGCCACGAGCATGTTTTGATAGAAAAGTCCGATAAACGAACCTAAATTAGTCAAATTCGTGTAATCTGACATGTTGTAATTCACCAGGAAAGTCATCGTTGCCAATTGTTCAAGTATCGGAATGAGAATATTCATGGCGAGAACGGGACCAAATGCAAGACCAACGCAACCTGCATACAGTTTTAAGTGCCATTCTCGATCTTCGCCTCTTCTATCGAATTTTGCTATCAATGCTACGATGCCAAATAATAAGACCCAGAGAAGAAGCATTACGAGTGCCTTGTAGACGAAGCTCAGAAATATATTGCTAAGTGTCGTGATATTCACCGTCCAATAAGCGAACAGGATGGTAATGATGAACTCTACAATTGGTAGAGCCATCCCGCTCAGGACGACAACGATCACGCCAAAAATGAAGATTGTATTTTTTAATTCATCTTCATTATCCAAAAAGAACATGTTTTTACTCTCCTTAGTTAATTATCTGATCGAAAATTAATTCGATGTTATTAATAAATTACTAGTAACCATGGCATCGAAAGGATTTGATCTGATTTTCAAATCACTGTAATGAAAAAACATGTCAAAAAAGCGTGATTTTCGAGCTTCTAACTTACGGGTTCCCATAGAATGCCAAGTTTCGTGGCGTGTTTCCTTGCTCGCATGAACTCATCAGAAGTTAGCCTGCGGTTGATCTCTGGAAATGTTGCCCGATTTACCTGATGACTCGGGTGATATTGTTGCATGACGTTGACCATTGCTTCCGGTATATTTTCTGCAATCCATTCCAGAATGGGAATCGTGCAGCAGTCCACGTGATTTGGCATCACGAGATGACGAATGATTGTATTTTGGCTAAAATCATTTTGTTCAAGCCAGTCATAATGCGTTTTTAAATTCCGGTGGAGTATTTCAATATAATTTGATGCATTAGAGTATTTTTTTGCACAATCTTCGGTTCCGTATTTAAAATCAGGAAGCCAGAAGTCCATTATATCCGTGATGATGCTCATGGTTTCTTCGGAACAATAATGGTTTGAATTCCAAAGTTGCGCTCCATTTTCTCTTTGAAATTTCATGCTTGTAACTATTCCGTGCACGTTGGCGAGAGGTGTGACGTAATTGACGTTTAAAGCACGTTCTTCTCTGATTAAATAATTCGCAATTCTTCCTAGTTTTTCTGGCGGGGCGTTGATATGTCATGATTCTGGCAAAACACGCAGGAGAACGTGCATCCTGTAAAAAAAATCGTTCCCGAAGGTACTAATGGTGCTTCTTCTCCGAAATGCAAGTGTGCCGAGGATATCCTAGGAACAGGACCAATACGACAATATCCTTTTTCCCCATTTAACCTGTCAACACCACATTTTCTCTCGCAGAGGTGACAGTTGGAAATGACACGTCGGGTCAATTCAATTTTGAGGTCGAGGTATGAAGTTGCAGGTGCTGGAAAATCTTCGAGCCGAACCGTTCCCGAATCGATTTTTTTAATAAATTCAGGAAAATTATCACGCAACTCGGCATGAACCTTCCACAATTCTTCCGTAGAGTTTTGAACATCGAACGATGCCGGAAACTTCTTTGCAATTTGAAAAAAAGGAATTTTTTCTTTCACGAATATTTGATAATATCTTCGTAATCGAATTGCTGCCTCAGTCTTCCATACGGACTTAGCATCTGGTCTTAGAACTCGCCACACGAACAGTCCTCTTTCGATTCGTCAATAAGTTTCGTTCCTATTTAATTAAAAGTGACATCAATATTTAATTCGTGTCATGAAGCACGAA